>JAHAZL010000081.1 GCA_018384055.1 Treponema sp. | reverse complement strand
ATACTAAAGTTTTTTAAGTATTTATTCAATTAGAAATGTGTTTGGCAGCAATAGTTTTCATTAGGGGTCTGTCCCCAGTGATCAAGAATCGCACCCGCGATTCTTGTGACGAAAGTTAGGGAGGGTATCGGCATCTAGGGAGCAAGGCTTTCGTCAGGGGTCTGTCCCCTCTGTTTCTTCTCGAAAGCAAAAAAAAAGCTCCCGAAACCGATCGGGAGCAAAAAAAAGGAGATTTATGAAGAGAAGACTGCTTGTTGCTTTTCAATCTTCATTAATACAACCATTCAGTACAGAAATGGTTACAAAAAAAAATAAAAAAAAATCGACTCCCGCAAGGAACCGCGCCGAGCTTGCTCCGGTGTTCCCGAAAGGGAACAAGTCGCAATTCGTCGCGAACCCTTGCTCCGCCGATTTTTTTTGCCGTTTTGTCAGACTTCTGCCTGAATTATTGATTTCAGCTCGAAAAGCTTTCTGGAAGAAATCGGCTCCCGCAAGGAACCGCGCCGAGTTTTTTGATAGATTGTGAATTACTGACGCATCAAGAACTTAAACTTGACATTCGTCCACATAAAAAAAGGCTGTCCATTGAGAAGTTTTGAGAACTTCTAGGACAGCCCTGTTTCCATAACTAAAAAGGTATTTTAGAACTTATAGCGGCCTGTGCTGATTGTGTGGCCTTCGCTGTAAACGTCAAACCATATTTCCTTTTTGCCTTCCAGCTGGAGGGCGCGGTAGAATTCTTCTACAGTTTCAATCTTCTTGTCGTTGACTGCACAGATTATGTCCCCGTTCTGAAGCCTTAAGGCGGCAGCAGGTGTTTTTTCTGTTACTCCTGCAACTACGATGCCTTTTACCTTGTCATTGTCAATCTTAAGCTTCTTGCGGTTTTCATCGGAAAGTGGAGAGGCAATGAAACCTGGCCAAAGCTTTGAATTGTCGGAAACAAGCTTTTCGTCTCTTCCATCAATCTTGATCTTAAGGTTTTTCTTTTCCTTTCCGCGGAGAACCGTTACTTCTGCCGTTTTGCCTGCAGGAATGCTTCCGATTTCACGAACCAGCTGGTCTACGGATTTTACTGAATGCCCATTTAGTTCAATAATGTAGTCGCCAGGATACATACCACCCTTAATGGCAGGACTTTCAAGGAAAAGCTGTGAAGCAAGGGCACCTGTAATTTTCTTGTCGATTCCAAGTTCTTCCTTGTATTCATCTGTAATTTCCATAAGGCTGATGCCAACCCATCCGTAGGTAATCTTACCGTCAGAGATGAACTGGTCGATGGCTGTCTTGATGTTGTTGATTGGAATTGAGAATCCAAGTCCTACGCTTCCGCCTGAAGACGATGCAATCCAAGTGTTGATGCCGATTACTTCACCGTAAATGTTTACGAGAGGACCGCCGGAGTTACCCTGGTTGATGGCAGCGTCTGTCTGGATGAAGTCTGAAATAGAACCGATCTGACCGCCGCTTCTTCCTGTTGCACTTACGATACCCTGTGTTACCGAAGCAAAGTATCCCAGAGGGCTACCGAGGGCAAGAACAATGTCTCCCTGCTGCATGCTGTCGCTGTCTCCAAGTTTAGCAACAGGAATTTTTGCATCATCGCTTTCAAAGGAAACGAGGGCTACATCCATGCGTGGATCTGCGCCTACCAATTTTCCGTCAAATTCGCGTTCGTCATTGAGCTTGATCTTGATTTTATAGGCATTGCCCGCAACATGGTTGTTTGTAAGGACATAGAAAGTTTTTCCTGTCTTGCGCACGATTACGCCTGAACCAAGGCCACTCTGTTCCTGTTCGCGGAAGCCGTCGTCGCCTTCCTTTTCGTTGCTTTCAGGAGTGCTGAAGAATGGGTTGTTCTTGAAGAAATCGCGGAAAGGATTGTAGACCTGAACCTTTTTCTTTTCCACTACGTCAACTTCAACAACTGTTGGAAGAACAGATGAACTGATGGAACGGAATGTATTCTGCATTGCCTGTGTAACTGCAAGGGAATCCTGTGGAATTACTGCAGCCGGTGAAGTCTCTGCAAAGGCAACGTTTGCCGATCCTTTGTTAACCTTGCAAGAGAGATTGAAGATTCCAAAGGAGAGGGCTGCCGTACATGCCGCAACAGCCACATTTTTGGTAATTCTTTTCATATTCGTTTTATCCTCCAAAAATAAAAGAACCTGCCCGTATTTTTGCAAGTCCTTCCATGATAAGAAAAAATTTTTTTTCAAAATCATCTTCTGATATAATAATAAACAAAACGGGAAAAAATTACACTAAATGACGTTTTTTTTAGGGGTGTTTTTTTCATTTTCCTTTTTCTCTTTTTCTACTATACTGTACGCATGGATTACGGATTCGATGCATATAAAAAAGAAAAGAGTGCACAAAAAGTTCAGAGCGTGTCAAAAGAGATTAGGAAAAGTGGAGAACCGGGGCATGTTCCTTTGGTTCACAAGCCTGTTTTTGAAAAGATAAATTCCACCATAGACAGGATGGAAAAAGAAAACAACAAGGCTCTTGAAGAGGAAAATTTAAGGAAGGCTGAAAAGGCTGCAAAGAGCGGAACCTGGTTTGGCAAAAAGAAATCCGCATCTTCAGAAGATGTTCAGGAAGCTGTAAAGAACCTTACATCTGGCGGCCTTATAAAAGTTCCTGGTGCATCAAATGAAAATGAATCCATTTACAGACGCGTTGCAAAATTCCTTGTAATCATCGGAATTGATGAAGCTGCAAAAATTCTTCCGCACCTTACAGATGAACAGACTGAAAAAATAATTCCAGAAATTGCAACAATCCAGAAAATAACTCCAGAAGAAAAGGCAGCGATTCTGGAAGAGTTTGACGGCCTTTTGCTTAAGGCCCGCGAAGAAGGTGGAATCGAAACTGCAAGGACAATTCTTTCAAAGGCTTACGGCAGCGTTAAGGCAGAAGAAATGCTTGCCAGGTCCATCCAGTATGAACACGGCAAACCATTTGATTATCTTGCAGATGCCGATGCAGAAAGAATCAGGCTGCTTGTTGAAAGCGAATCAGTTGGAATTCAGGCAATCGTTCTTTCTCAGCTGGAGCCTCAGAAAGCGGCAAAAGTAATCAATCTGATGGATGCTGAAGACAAGAAGGCAGTTGTCCTTCGCCTTGCCAAAATGCAGAGCGTATCTCCTGAAGTAATGAAGGAAATTGACCGCAGCCTCCATGAAAAGCTTCTTACGCAGAATACTGAAAATTCAGACAACCTTGACGGAAGGGGAATCCTTGCTCAGATTCTTAAGCGCATGAATCATGGTTCCGAAAGCACAATCCTCAATGTTCTTAGCGAGCAGGATCCTGAACTCGGTGCTGACCTTCGAAAGAGGCTCTTTACGGAAGAAGATGTTATCGGTTCAGACGACAGGTTCATTCAGAATTATCTCCACGATATGGAAAACAGGGATGTGGCGATCCTTATCGTCAAGAAGTCGGAAAAGTTCCGTGAAAAAATACTTTCCAATGTTTCAAAGAACAGGAGGGCGGATATTCTTGAAGAAGAATCTGTTCTCGGTATGGTAACCAAAGCCGACAGTGAAAGGCTTACGTCTCAGTTCTATACGGTGCTCAGACGCGCCTGGGAAAAAGGCGACCTTAGGGTTGCAGGACGAGATGAGGACGAGGTATTTGTATGAAAAAAGCCATGATGAAGAATGATGTTTATAAGGGATTCAAGGTTCTTGATGTTGTTGATGCAAAGGACTTTGATTCAACAGGAATCTATCTAAAGCATGAAAAGTCTGGTCTTGAAGTTTTTCATCTGCTGAACAATGACAGGGAAAATCTATTTGCCTTTGCTTTCCGTACACCGTCTCAGGACAGTACAGGGGCTGCCCATGTTCTGGAACACAGCGTCTTGTGCGGTTCAAAAAACTATCCTGCAAAAGATCCGTTCCTTCAGCTTACAAAACAGAGCATCAATACATACCTCAATGCCTTTACGGCAAGTGACAGAACTGTATTTCCATCTTCTTCACTCATCCAGGCTGATTATTTCAACATCATGTCCGTGTATGCTGATGCAGTGTTCTTTCCGTTGCTGAGACCGGAAGTTTTTTCCCAGGAATGCTGGCGCCTTGAAACTGATGAAAAAAACAATCCTTCGATTCAAGGGGTTGTGTTCAATGAAATGAAAGGAAACTATTCTTCCTTCACAAGCGTTGCTTCCGATGCAGTTGTAAATGCCCTGTATCCTGATTCCATTTACAACCTTGATTCGGGCGGTGATCCCCTTGTGATTCCATCCCTCACTTTGGAAAAGCTCCGTGCCTTCCATAAAAAATATTACTGTACCAGCAACTGTCTGGTTTTCCTCTACGGAAACATTCCGACGGAAAAGCAGCTGGACTTCCTCATTGAAAAAATCATAACAAAAGTTTCCGGCTTCGGTAAAAAAGCAGTAATAAAGGATCCTTCCGTAAAAGCTCCAAAAAAGAACTGTAAGGCTTATGCACCTGCAGACAATGACAAGACTGGAAAAGAAAATTCTACCGTTGCCTTGTCATGGAACTTTGGAAAAAACATCCATGATTCAAGCGTAAATTCCTGTGAAATAGCAATGATCTATGACCTTCTTCTGGGAAGCGACAGTGCACCAATGAGAAGTTCTCTTCTGAAAAAATTCCCTGACGGCGCTTTGTCTCCTTTGTCAGGACCATCCCTTACAAGCTATCACAATTCCTTTACCGTTGCATTTTCCCACCTGAAGGAAAGCCAGAAAAACGAATTCAAGAAAACCGTATACGAAGTTTTTTTGCAGCTTGCAAAGAACGGTTTTCCTTCTGATGATGTGGAAAGATCCCTCATGGATTTTGAAATAAGAAACCTTGAAGTTCAGCGCAGTCCATCTGGAGGGCCTTTCTCCCTTTCTATTCTTAGGTCTGTACTTCGCGGCTGGACTTACGGTATGGAACCTTGGAAATTCATCTTTACAAAAAAGGAAACGGAAGAACTTAAAAAGAATCTTGCCGCAGACAATGATTACCTGAAGAAACTGGTAAAAAAGTATTTCCTGGACAATAAATGCAATTCCCTTTCTGTCATAATTCCTACAAGCGACTATACGGAAAAGAGGACCAAAAAGGAAATTGCAATTACAAGGAAAATTTTCAGGGAAACTGGAAAAGCCAAGGTTTCAGATTCCCTTGACCGCATGTATGCCTTTCAGAACAGCACTGAAGTTGCAGACATTCCGGCCGTAAAAGTCAAGGATCTTGAAGTCATTGATGACGGAATAAAAGCCAGGCTTTCTACAGTCAATGGCATACCGTTCATTTGCAGTGAAGAACCATGCAACGGAATTATCTATGCATCCATTTCTTTCCCTGTGGATGTCCTTAAGGCTGAAGATTACCTTTATCTTCCTTTGCTTGAAGAAACCTTGACAGACATGGGGTGGGGGGAACTCAGCTGGGAAAAAGCTGCGGCCGCTGCCGACAAGGTCATTGGATCCCTTGGAGTTGGAACCCGAAGAGGGCAGGTGTCGGAAGAGAACAGGAAATACATGGAGGCAAATCCGCTTATTGTTGGCAGGGAGTGGCTTTCCATCAGATTTAAATTTCTTGAAGACAAGGTGGATGAAGTTTTCAAAATAATGGAAGACTGTATCAGCGGTGTTAATTTCTCCGATTCCAAAAGGCTTAAGTCCATAATCAGTTCCGTTTGTGCAGGGATAAATTCTTCCATTGTTCCTCATGCTCATTCCTATGCAGTAATGAGGGCCACGAGGGGTGTCAGCAGGATAAATGCAATAAGTGAAATCCTTGACGGAATAACCTGCAAGAAGACTTTTGACCGCATCAAGAACATGAAGTGCGAGGAACTTCAGGAGAAACTTTCTTCCATGTTCAGCACCATAAAATCCAGCGGTGCTCTTGTATCCGTATGTGCGGACAAAAAAGGTGTCGGTCTCGTAAGGAAAAGAACTGCAAAAATGGTTCAGAACCTTGGGCTTGTTTATCCAAAAGCCAAAAGAAATGCAGAGCTTGCCGAATTCGTAAAGCTTACTGAACTTGACGGCAAGGCTGGGAGTGAAAAAAAATCCCCTGTGGATGAAGTAATCCTGATTCCGGGAGACATAGGCTTTGCCTGCTGTGCCGTTGAAAGCTCTCCATACGGTACAAAAGAATATGTGGAGGATATGGTTGTTGCCCATAGCCTGGAAAAAACAGAACTGTGGACAAAAATAAGGATGGCTGGCGGTGCCTACGGAGTTTTCCTTAATGTAAACGGTGACCTTGGTCTTTCAAGGTACTGTACCTACAGGGATCCAAAGCCTTTTGAATCCCTCAGGATATTTGACGGCATCCGTGAAAATCTTGGAGACAGGGAACTTTCTCAGGAAGAAATAGAACATGCAATCTGCGGCATTTATGCCGACGACATTGAGCCTATGACTCCTGCCGGAAGGGGTATGTGCGGAATGATGAGGATTCTTTACGGCGGTTCAAGGGCGGCCTGCAACAAGAGGGTTTCCATGTTGCTCAAGGTTGGCAAAAACGGTACCAAAAAGTCCTGCAAGCGGTTCGCCAAGGCAAATAAGATCGGCAAAACCGTAGTTTTGTGCGGAAAATCCCTTCTTACGCCTGAAATCAAAGAAAAATGTGGAAAAATTATCAAACTGAATATATAATTTTGAATGAGTATTCTTTAAGGATAACAAGATAACAA
>JAHAZL010000077.1 GCA_018384055.1 Treponema sp. | reverse complement strand
AGAGCCTGCGACGGGTCAAGCTGCAGTGAGCTTGAACGTTAGTGAAAGCCAGCGTCTTGAGACGCCGCTTGAAAACCAGCCTTATAGGCTGTGTGCAAACCACCCGTTTGACGGGTGGTTTGTGATTTAAACCATTACGGGCAATAGCGCAGTTGGTAGCGCGCCACGTTCGGGACGTGGAGGTCGGGGGTTCGAATCCCCCTTGCCCGAAACAAAAGCTGTTTAGAAAAACTAAGCAGCTTTTTTGTTTTAAAGATATAGAAGCAAAAAACAGGGGGATTCGAAGCGTAATCTGCGCCGACCAGGGGGAGGAAAAGCGGGCAGGGATGCCCGCGTCAGCAGATGAAGCCGGCCCGAAGAGAGGCGACAGGAAGTCGCCGAAAGAAGGGCGAGCCCCCTTGCCCGAAACAAAAGCTGTTTAGAAAAACTAAGCAGCTTTTGATGCTTTTCTATCATCCCTTCCACAGCTTGTGAATGGAACAGTATTCATAGGCGGAAATTACAGTTTCTTCCGGCTGCAGCATGAAATCCGCTTCTGGCTTATCTTTGGGAGTCAGGCTTTGTTTTCGAAGTCCCTGGTTTGTGTGAATTAATATCCATTCAATGTAGTGTTCCGTAGTCATAGGATGTGGAACAGACCCGACTGAAACCAGAGCATGACATCCTTCTTTCCTTATCACTGGAACATGCTTTTCAACAGAAGCATCTTCCTTTCCTGGTGTCATTTCCTGCATGGGTTCACCGCAGCAAATTGTTGGTGTTCCAGAATTCTTAAGTATGGCAATTATTTTTCCGCAATGCCTACAAAAATAAAATTTCAGTTCCCTGCCTTTTTCCATAATCATTCCCCCTTGTTGTGTTTCCCGTATCTATTTCCCATTTCCTTGTCCAGAAGATAAAGTCCTGCAGGATTATTTCCAAAAAGATTCAGTTTATTCATGTTGGCGTGGGCGTTTTCCTCTTCCTCCTGCTGCTCTGTAATGAACCATGTGAGAAAATTAGTTGTCCTGTAATCCTTTTCTTTTGCCGCAACTTCATAGATTTGGTTTATGCAAGTCGTTATGAAATCTTCGTGGACTATGGTGTCTTCCAGGGGTTTCGTAAGGCTTGAATAGATTGTTCTTGTAGGCTCAAGATTGAAGAATTGAACCCTTTCGTTGTTTCTATGAATGTAATCATAAAAAATCATGGCGTGCTCAACTTCTTCCTTTGAATGATTGATGTACCAGCTGGCAAATCCTGGTAATCCTTCCGAATGAAAATAATCTGCAGCTATTAGATAAAGGTATGCAGATTCGAATTCATTCTTTACCTGTTCACTTAAGAGTGAAATCATTTTTTTTGAAAGCATATTTCCTCCTTGTAAAACATTTGCTTTACGAGGAAATGATAGGGTGTTTTTTCAAGTTGAAACCGTCAAAAATCGGTCAAAAGGGTTCATTTATCCGTCTGTTCTTTCTTGAATTCTTCAATCAGCTGTTTTTTTGTAAGGTTGTTTCTCTTCATTGCAGACTTAATTCTTCTGTAGATTGTTGACTCCGAAAATCCTTCAAATTCAATGGATTTTTGAAGTCTGTTTTTGCTTAGGGCTTCAAGGATTTTCCTTTCATCGTCATAGAGTATGAGTTTGTTCCTTTTGTATTTTGATGAAAGTACATGGTTGAATATATGAAAAAGCCACCCGCACCGTGCAAGGTGAATGAAAAAATGGCAGAGGTTTTCTTCGTTTAATGCAAAGGCAAGGCTGATGGAGACAAGGTACAGGATTATTGCTGTCAGCTTTAGTTTTGGTGCAACCATCATTACGATGAAGACAGCAAGAAGTCCCGTAAAGTTATTGTACAGGTAGGTGTCGTTGAAGGCTATTATGAATACAAGAATTGCTGCGTAAATCAGGTTGAATATTGCAAATCCAGGTCTCCTGAAAATCCAGACCACAGGAATGTAGATAAGGCACATGAAGATGACTCCATAGGTTGCTAAATTGAAATCTTCCCGAATGCCTTTCCACGCGTAAAGCAAGGCGATCAAAAATGAAATTGCAGTTGTTATGAGAATGAAGTTCTTTTCCTTCTTGTCTTCGAAAATTTTCATGCTGATTTCATAATACCAGTGTTAGCCAATGTTTCAAGTGCTAATGCCCGTTTTTAGAATGGCTGTTTTTAGTTGTAATATTTGGATTAAGGTCTTATAATTATAGTATGAACGATACAACTATTATTAACTCAAGCCCTTTGGGACAGCATTTGGATAAGATTGCAGAATCTCAGCAAGTTTCATATCTTGTTTTCAACAAGAAAAAAATTCAGATTGCTGCAAAGATTACCATGGGCCGCGAACAGGACAATGATATTGTCATTGATTCTAAACTTGCAAGCCGCCATCACTGCATTATTCAGAAAATTCGCGATGCATATTTTGTTAAGGACGAAAACAGTACCAACGGAACATTCCTTAATGGACGTAGAATTCCTCCTGATAAGTATGTAAAGCTCAATGCAGGTGATAAGCTTACAATCGGCTCTGCAAACCTCATAATGGGTTAAAATGCTTACAAACGAGCAGCTGGAATTATTTCGGCAACAGCTTAAGGATTTAAAAAAATCTCAAGGTTTTCCAGATGAATCTGATTTTCAGGTTTTTCTGGACAAGTCCATTACGGTACTTGAAAATGAAGGTGCTTCCTATCGTCCGCTGAATAAATCGGGTAGAGTTGGAGGATTACTTGATTTTTCATCGAGTCAGTTACCGGTCATCATAGTTCCCGACATTCACGGACGCGTAGATTTTCTTTTAAAATTATTGGACTCAAAAAAGTTTTCTGATGCCTCTGTCCTTGAGGATCTAAACGAAGGCAAAATCATGATTGTCTGTGTTGGGGATGCTGTCCATGGTGAACTCCGCGCGTACGACAGGTGGGTTAGAAGTTTAAGGGACTGGCAGATGGATGTCTATGCAGGTCCTTCCATGCAGGAAGAAATGAAGGAAAACATTGCCGTATGGCAGGTTATCATGATGCTGAAGAATCAGTTTCCTGAGAACTTCCATTTCCTTAAAGGTAATCACGAAAATGTTACAAATGAAACTGGCCATGGAAACCATTCCTTCAGAAAATTTGTCAGTGAAGGCCAGATGTGTTGCGATTTCATCAGACAGGTTTATGGTGATGCTGTCCTTCATCTTATAAATGTCTGGGAAAAGTCCCTTCCATTGTGCGCCGTTTTTTCTTCATTTGCCGTTTCCCATGCTGAACCTTTTGATGTTTATACCCGCGATGAAGTAATCAACTGCCATGAAGAGGATTTCATCCATGTAGTTGAAGGCCTTACCTGGACCCGTAATGACGAAGCCCTGGACAATACATGCAAAAAGAATTTGAAAAAACTTTACGGAAAGGCAAAGACTTCTGGGGTCATTTGGTTTGGAGGCCACAGGCCCGTAAAGGATGCTAAATACATGCTCAGACAAAAGGGATCATATCTTCAGCTTCATAATCCAGATGAAATGAATGTTGCCTATGTTGTTCCCGGGCAAAAATTTGATCCTGAAAAAGATATAATTGAGTTGTAGGAAAGGAGACTGATATGGCAGTAGCTGAAACAGAGACAATTGGAAAATACAAGAACTGTACCAAAATTGCAGCGGGCGGAATGGGTGCCGTTTATCTTGCAACACACCCTGAACTAAAACGAAAGGTAGTCATCAAAAAACTTACCCTTAGGAACGGCGGGGCTGCCATTAGGGAAAGATTCAAGAGGGAAGCAAGAATTTTAAGTGATCTTTCAAGTCCTTATGTTGTCCGCATGTTCGACTATTTTACTGAAGGCAGGGCCAACTACATCGTCCTTGAATATGTTGAAGGAATGTCCCTTGACCGCCTTATTGAAAAGCAAACTGTTTTGCCTCCGCAGCTAGCCATGCTCGTTTTGCAGGATGCCTGTCTTGGCCTTAAGAATGCCCATGCAAAAGGGGTTGTTCACAGAGACATTAAACCTGGAAACATTCTCATGTCCAAGAGGGGAGAAATCAAGCTTGCTGACTTTGGCATTGCCAGCGATGAAAAGGAAAGCGAAGTTCCTGCTGCAGCATCAAACAAAACTATAGTTTCAAATACTACAGTTTCCGGTTCAATTACAATGGCTGGTTCTACTCTTGGAACTCCAGCCTATATGTCTCCTGAACAGCTTACTGATTCAAGTACTGTAGATGCACGTGCGGACATTTATTCACTTGGGGTAATGCTCTATGAAATGGTAACAGGTACAAAGCCTTATGCTGGTGATATGGCTCCGACAACCGTAGCTAAAATCAAGAAGGGAGATTACATTCCTCCAAGAAAGATCAACAAAAGCATTTCTCCAGAAATTGCTTCCCTCATCAGCAAGATGATGAGGCCAAATCCAGCTAAAAGATTTCAATCTATAGAACCTGTCATTGCCAGGGTTAGAAAATACCTTAAGAGATATGATGCTCATGCAATCAGGGTTTCTCTTGCTCAATCTGTAATTTCCCAGAAGGCAGTCAAATATCCTGTGTTTGAAGAAAAGAACAAGAAGCTAAAGAGGTTCGCACTTGCAGGTTTTTCTGCTGCCTTAGTTATATGTGCTGTTGGATATGCCTGGAAAGAAGGTTACATACACAAGACTATTTTGCGTTCATGGTATACGCCTATTTCTCTTACAATGCAGATGCCTGCAACGGCAAGTGCAGCGGCAGATATTCCGGCCCATGCCTTTTTCTTTGTTAATGATGGAGATGAAATTCCTGAAGTTCCAGGAACAAGAAGAATTTTTGCTTCCAAAAAGAATGTCGAAAACAGCAAGAATGTGGAATATTTTACCAAGGATGTTTACCTTAAGCCTGGCGAGTATAGAATAAAGATTGCTGAAGGTCCTTATGTATGGTGGAAGAGCATCAGGGTAGGAAAAGAAAAGCAGGTACTCAAGCTTAACTTCCTTAGGAATGCAAGCAGAAATCTTTCCGTTCATTTTAACGCCGTTGATTCTGACACATCTGCAGACATTACTGAAAAATCCAATTTCCTCATACTTAGCGGAAACAAGTGGGTTGATGTAAAGAAAGTTGATTTTTCAAAGTTGACTACAGGAACCGTTTATAAATTCCTTATTACAAATGAAGGCTACTATGATGAATACTTTAGCCTGCGCATAGACTGGTATCAGGACGAACTTTTCATCAACGGTAGCATGAGAAAAAAGCAATAGTATTTTTGCCCTGAAAATTTGTAAAATTTAAGGATATTGATTATTTTTTCTATACGACTTTTGAAAATGTGAATTTCTGAAAGTCTATATATAAATTGTAATCGGAGTTAATAAAGTGTCTGTTTTTTTACTCACAAAAAAAGACCAGCTTAAGGTCTGCGTAGAGCTTGCCGCCTACATGGAGCGAACCTGCAGTGAAGTTACGATTTTTACTGATGCTGCAGAGTTTTATGCCAGTGTTGATACGGCTCCTCCCGGTGACATTGAATATGTCATGATAGATGTCAGGACATTTCAAATGGATCTTTTTAATCCTTATACCTACATTGCAAAATGCAGCAATCCGGTACCTGTCGTCGTCTTTAACGATCCCTATCCGGAACCTGATTCAAGGGCAGCCTATTGGTTCGTAAAAAATAAATCCTACCTTCTTCCCTATGTTGGAAGAAATAAGCTTGAGCTTTTGATACCAGCCTTTGCACTTCTTGAAACTTACCTAAGCAAATATGAATTCAGCAGTTACCTTAACGGAATCTGCCCTCCAAAAACCATCCTTACTAAATCTGAAAAAAAACGAAAAGAAGCCCTTGAAGAATTTGCCGTAAAGCATAGACTTTCAAAATCAAGAAAAATCCTCTTTGACCTGTTCCTTGACAATGAAGGAAAAGAACTTTCTGAGGAAGTTATCTGCAATCTTTTATGGAAGGAATTCAACTTAAAATCAAAACAGACTCTCTACACCTACATAAGTGAACTTAGAAAAGCCTGTAGGGCAGAAGAGTCTGTCAAAATTGATATACTCAGAAAGAGCAAGGGAATATATCAGATGACTGTCTGCGATGCAGAAATCAATGTATGTTAGCCTTAATGAAAGACATCTTAAGGTCCTTGAGTTTTTCTGTCATGGAAACCTTGTAGATGTGTGGATTAAGAATTCTCTTGTATGAAGGATCAAGAGTTTCTATTTCTGCCATCATTCTTCTGCGGCTCTCTGCAAGTTGCTGTGCATCGCTAAGGCGTGGTTCTATACGCTGACCCTTTTCAAGCCTTTTCTTGAGCAGTGGCTTAACAGTTTCTGCCTTGTAAGCAAACTGCCTGTAGTCAACCATTGGATGGAAGTAACGGTATTCCTTTCCGCTTTCAATTGTTTCATCTTCAAGGGCAAGAATGTCTGCTCTTGCCATTCCGTCTGAATCGTAGAGGCGGTAAACATTCTTGATGCCAGGGTTTGTGTTCTTTGCCGGGTTGTCGCTGAACTTCATTGCAGGAACAAGTTCTCCAGTTTTAGTGTCGTGACGGGCAGCAAGCTTGTAAACTCCTGTAAATGAAGATTCGTTTCCGCCTGTTACCATGTGGGTTCCAACACCCCAGCTTGCAATAGGAGCATTCTGGAGTACAAGAGTTTCAATGATTTCTTCTGTAAGTTCATTCGATACGGAAATGAATGCCTGTGGAAATCCTGCAGCATCAAGTTCTTTGCGAACTTCCTTTGTAAGGTATGAAATGTCTCCGGAATCAAGGCGAACACCAAAATTGTATCCCTGTTCTACAAGTTCTGCCCCTGCAATGATTGCATTTTTAATGCCGCTCTTAAGTGTGTCGTATGTGTCGATGAGGAATACAGTCTTCTGAGGGTAGATTTTTGCATAGGCACGGAAAGCTTCAAGTTCGCTAGGGAATGACATGATCCATGAATGTGCCATGGTTCCCATTACAGGGATTCCATATATTTTTCCCGCAAGGGTATTGCTTGTTCCTGCTGCACCACCAATGTATGATGCGCGGGTTGCACTCATTCCGCCGTCAGGCCCCTGTGCTCTTCTAAGGCCAAATTCCATGATGCTGCCTTTTTTACTTGCAAGCCAAACTCGGGCAGTCTTTGTTGCAATCAGACTCTGGAAGTTGCAGATGTTGAGTACGAGACCTTCAATAATCTGAGCTTCAATGAGGTTTGCGTGGATTCTTACAAGAGGTTCCTGCGGGAATATTACAGAGCCTTCTTCAAAAGAGTAGAGGTCTCCAGTGAATTTGAAAGTTTTAAGGTAGTCAAGGAATCCTTCTTCAAAAATCTTGAGGCTTCTCAAGTAATCGATTTCGTCTTCGTCAAAACAGAATTCAGTAAGGGAATCTAAAAGAGGTTCGATTCCAGCAAAGATGCTGAATCCTCCGTTAAATGGCTGCCGTCTGAAGAACATGTCGAATACAACAGGTTCGTTCATGTTGTTCTTCCAGTATCCCTGTGCCATTGTAAGTTCATAAAGGTCTGTGAACAAAGCGCTTTTGCTGAATGATGAATGCATGTCAATTCTCCATAATAAAATGTGATTTTGTTGACGTTTTTCTTTTGGGTGAAAAGACAGCATCTGCTTGTCACCAGCTGGCGTCGATACCCATATAATACTAAGAATTACTGACTTTTTTCAATGGTAGGTTTATAATGGGTGTATGAAAAAAATTATTGTGGTTACAGGTGCGTCCAGCGGAATGGGAGTTTGTTTCGCAAAGCAGCTTGCCGTGGAAAATCCGGATGAACTCTGGATTGTTGCCAGAAGGAAAGACCGCCTTGAAGATTTAAAGAAAGAAATCGAACTGGAAAATAAAACATCAGTTCGTGTTGTTGATATGGACATATCCGGTGCAGAAGGTGCCCGTCGTCTTGATTCTGTTTTTCTGGAAGAAAAAAGCAGGGGAGATTTTGCAATTTCTGTCCTTGTGAATAATGCAGGCTTTGGAACCTACGGAGAATTTGCAAATACTGATGTTAACCGTGAAATGGAAATGGTTGATTTGGACTGCACTTCATTGACAGGAATTACAGGATTTGCACTTCCTTACATGAAAAAGGGGGGGAGGATCATAAACACTGCCAGTCTTGCTTCCTTTATGCCTCTCGGTAATTTTGCAGTATACGGTGCATGCAAGGCTTATGTCCTTAGTTTTAGCATTGCCCTTGCCGCAGAATTAAAGCCAAAGGGAATAAATGTTACAGCTTTGTGTCCTGGACCTGTAAGTACAGAATTTGCAAATGTTGCATCAAATGGAGCCCGGCCAAAAGTTCGTCACGGATTGTCTCCTGAAAAAACTGTTGAACATGCAATCAAGGCATCAAGAAAAGGCCGCCTGTATTCCATGAGATTTCTAAAATGGAAGATTCAGGCTTGGGCAAGTCCTTATGTGAACCGTTATCTGGGTGCTTGGTTTACATTCAAGTATTGCAAGCGTCCAAGCAACTGATCATGAAAAAAAATTTCTCCATTTTATTTTTCCTTTTCTCTGTTTTTACTTTTTGTTTTTCAGAACCAATTGATTCATATTACGAAAAACTCAGTGATGTGGAAAAAGTTTCCCAACTGTTTCTGGTTAATGTAGAGGGCAAACAAACCTATCGTTCGGTTGAATTTCTTGACGATGGCAGCCCTGTGGTTCCAGGCGGTGTACTTTTGTTTTCCTATAACATCGGTGATACTCCTGAAGAACTGATGTCATATATCGATTCCATCATGAAGTTCTGTAATGACAATGCCATTGCATGTCCTTATGTTGCAGTGGACCAGGAAGGAGGAGAAGTTAACAGACTTGGTGCAATTACATCTGTCCTTCGTTCCTGCAAAAGACTCTCCGATAATTATTCTCCGGATGAAGCAGAAATAATTTATGGACTTCAGGCAGAACAGATGAAGCTCCTTGGAATTCACATGAATATTGCTCCCGTTGCCGAACCTCAAATTGAATACAACAGGGATTTCCTCAGTCGCAGAAGTTTTGGTAGTGCACCCCGTACTATGATTTATGCTACAAAATGTGTCAGAGCTTATGAAAATAAAAATGTGGCAACTGTAGTGAAGCATTTTCCCGGGAATTCAAATACTGATCCTCATCTTGGTTTGCCTATAATTTCTCTTTCTCAGGAAGAATTCGACAGTAATTTTTTGCTTCCCTTTGCCTTTGTTTTGAATGGTGGAAATCCATCTTGTGTTCTTATGAGCCATGCGATTGTTGAAGGATACGGAGAAAAAACTCCAGTCTGCTTAAGTTCGTTCTGGATAGGGGAAATGCTAAAAAACAGAATCGGTTATGATGGCCTTGTAATCAGTGATGATATTTTTATGAGTGCCCTTGCCGACAACGGGTATCCTCCTGAAAAAGCTGTTGTCCAGGCTGTCGAAGCAGGCGTCGATGTTCTTATGCTAAGCGAAAAAAAATTCCTTCAGACCGCCTATGTGTTGATTGATGAATGTTCAAAAAGGCCTGCCTTTAGAAAAAAAGTTGATCTGGCTGCAAAAAGGGTTCTTTCATTCAAGCAGAAACATGGCCTTCTTGATGAAAAATTTAAAGCAAGATCCATTGAGGAAAGAATGTCTGATTTCAGAAAGGCGTATAAAGCGGGACAGGTCTATGAAAAATAAGAATGTAAAACTTTCAGGAAGCGATGGCTTTGATTCTTTTTACTCGGATATTTTTGGTGAAAGATGGGAACCTCTGAAATCAAGCCTTACACCAGACAATGTGTATGCAGAGATTTCTTTTGAAGGTTGCGAAAGTTATTTTCTTGATCCTGCCAGTGTTGTGTCTGCCTTGTGCCTTCCAATTAAAGATTCAGATAGGGTTGTGGACATGTGTGCGGCTCCCGGTGGTAAAACCCTTGTCCTTGCCGGAAATCTTGGAGACAATGCCATTCAGTTTTCAAATGAAAGGTCTCCGCAGAGAAAGGGAAGGCTTGCAAAGGTTGTTCAAGATTCCCTTCCTCCTCATATTTCTGAAAGAATAAAAACCAGCTGTTCCGATGCTTCAACCTGGTGTCGCCGTGAATCAGAAAATTATGATTCTGTTCTTCTTGATGCACCTTGTTCCAGCGAAAGGCATGTTTTGAAAGACCCTAAATACCTTAATGAATGGTCTCCGTCGAGGGTAAAGACCATTTCAATGGAACAGTGGGCTCTTTTGTCCTGTGCTTTTAGGCTTGTGAAAGTGGGGGGGTATGTTCTTTATTCAACCTGCGCCCTTTGCCCCCAGGAAAATGATGAAAATGTCCGCAAATTAAAGAAGAAATTTGACAATGCCGCAATTGCATCCAGAGATGAAATGAAAGATTTTTTTCTTGAAAACCTTGCTTCGTACAAGGGAAAAATCAAGGCTCCTGATGGATTTGACTTTAAGGATGTTTTTGACATGGCAGAAAATACGGAATTTGGTCTTCATGTCCTCCCTGATTCTTCCAATGGGGCAGGGCCTTTGTTCTTCTGCCTCATAAAAAAATCATAATATTTCAATTTATTTTCCTGTGAAAGTTGTAAAGATACATTTGTTTTAATATAATGTAGGGGATATGGAAACGGTTTCTGACAAAAACGAAATGAAAAGACAGTTGATTACTCAGATAGAAGAGCAGCTTAAGGAAATCAAGGACGTTGACATTCTTCTTGAAAATATTCTTAGCGGTGCAAGGAAACTTGTAAATGCTGATGCCGGTTCCATCTATGAGTATGACGCCAAGGAAAATAAGCTTAGGATCCGTTACAGTCAGAACGATACAAAGCAGAAAGAACTTGCCCCTGGCGAAAAACTTGCCTATACATCCTATTCCTTCATTCCTACAAAGCAGTATATCTCCGGTTACTGTCTTCTTTCGAAGAAGCTGGTTAACATTGAGGACGCCTATAATCTCCCAGAATATATAGATGAAGAAAAAACTGAAAAGAGGCCTTACGAGTTCAATGAACTTTCTGATGTAGCAACCGGTTATAAAACACATTCCATCCTAACTATTCCATTGATTATGACCAACGGTAAGGTTCTTGGTGTTCTTCAGATCATCAATGCCCAGGATGAAGGTGGCAATGTTATTCCTTTTGACAAGGATTCTGAATTCTACATTTCACAGTTTGCCGCAAAAGTTGGTTCCATTTACGAATATGCATACCTTACAAGGCAGAATATTGACCGTCTGGTAAAGATGGCAGGTTTCCGTGATCCAAAGGAGACAGGCTCTCATGTAGAAAGGGTTTCTTCATTTTCTTTGGAAATATATGACCGCTATGCCAACAATAAGGGAATTCCCGATAAGGAAAGGGAAAGATTCCGCGATAATCTTCGTCTTGCTGCCCGCTGTCATGATGTAGGTAAGGTTGCGGTTCCAGACAAAATCCTCAAAAAGGAAGGAATTCTGGATGATGATGAAAGGGATATAATGAAAGGCCATACCTGTGTTGGGGCACAGATTTTCTCTCCTATAGAAAATGAGCTTGACAGGATGGCTCGTGATGTCTGCCTTCATCACCACGACAGATGGGATGGCGGTAACAGAGGTTATCCGGGCAACTTTAACTATATGGATTATATTCCCGCTACAAAGATGCCACATGAACTTGAGCAGGCCCTCATAGGCAAAGATATTCCCCTTGCTGCTAGAATCGTTGCCCTTGCTGATGTTTACGATGCATTGAGGCATAAGAGGTGCTATAAGTCAGAATGGACTGTTGAAGATACTTTCAATGAAATTCAGAGTCAGAGTGGCAAGCAGTTTGATCCTGAACTTGTAGAAGCCTTCATGCAGATTAGAGATCGCCTTGAAGACATCAATAAAGCCATCAGCTGGTGATTTTCTTTTTCTGAATCAATATCTCGTTGAAATTTTGGGAAAACTCTCTGGTGTCTTGCTGGGAAGGGAAGTCTGCCCCATTTGAAATTCCGAGACTTTTCATTTGAAGGCTCAGTTCCCTCTGTTCGATGAGATCATCGATGTTTTCTTTTTTGAAGATTTTTCCCTTGTCATTCATGACAAAAATGTTTTTTTCTATGAGTCTTTTGGCAAGAATAATGTCTCTTGTTATTGCCATGTCGTCTGATTCGGCCTTTTCAAAAATGTAATTGTCGGCAGCGTCTTTTGTTTTTTCACACACCGTCATTGTAAATTTTACATTCTGTGTATTGATTGGAATCTGTCTGTTTGCTACAAGTTCTACTGGAACATTTTCGCGGGAACAGGCCTTTAAAATTATTTTTCTTGAATCTTTATTACAATTGTCTGCATCAACATAGACTTTCATCAGTCAAGAACTCCATCGATTTTTTCAATCATGCTCATGGTTATCTTTTCAGCTTTTTCTTCATCTTCCGAACGAATGATGTTTGAAAGTTTTATTGACTTCTGCTTTTCCTTGTACAGTTCATCGACTAGTGTAATTCCTGCAAGTATGCTTAATTTAAGTGGGTCAGTAACATCAGATGTTCTCTTTATTGATTCTGTTATTGCTTTGTAATATGAAGAAAGTTTTGCAAGGTAAACATCGTCTTCGGGAGCTTGCGCAGAAAATGAGGTGCCTAAAATGTCTATTTGAATTTTTCCCACAGTGATTAAAAAATATCGAATTGTCCGTCAAGTGCAGAAGGAGCGGGGGAGTCCTTTGTTTCTTCCTCTTCTTCTGTAGTTTCAAAAACCTGAGGTTGCTCCATTGTGTTCGAAACAGCCTGTTCTGTCTTGTGAAGGAGACCTGAACTTTCCTGCTCGTAAACAAAAGGTTCGTCTGCAGACTGAACTGCTTCTGTTACTGCTGGAACTGTAATTTCTGATTCTTCCGGCTGTTCTTCTGGTTCTTCATCTTCTTCTGATTCAACAGCCATGTTTGTGGTAGGTGCAGCTACAGAACTTGAAATTGACTTGGAAGCTACCGTAGCATCTACGCCTGATTCTGTATCGTTACCAAGTATGGCATCTTCAACAGAATCAAGACGATTAATAGTCATAAGGATACTTTCCTCGATCTTGCCCTGTGCTGTTTCAAGAGTTGAAACAAACTCCGTTTTCTCTTCCAGCGCTTTTGTAAGCTCTAAACATTTTCTATTTAAAGCATCGTTGTCAGATTCAAGCTGTGCGATTCTTTCTGTTAAAGAAGTAATCTTTTCAACAGCAGATTCAACTTTTTCCTGCAGCAACAAAACCTGATCGAGTGAAATCATTTGCTTATGCCTTTACTGCGTTCTTTGCTACTTCAATAACAGCCTTGAATGCAACTGGGTCTTCGATTGCCATGTTGCTCAATGCCTTTCTATTGAGTGTAACGCCAGCCTTTGAAAGACCGTCGATGAAGCGGCTGTAAGACATACCTTCAGTGCGAACTGCTGCGTTGATACGAGCAATCCAGAGTGAACGGTAATCACGCTTCTTGAGCTTGCGTCCTGAATATGCATGGTCAAGAGCCTTAACAACTGCGTCTTTAGCTGGTTTAAAGTTTGACTTTCTGTCGCCCTTGAAGCCCTTGGCAAGCTTCAAAATTTTTGCACGGCGATTCTTTCTTTTTGATCCGTCTACTGCTCTCATTTCTAACTCCTAAATCAACCGTATGGAAGAAGCTGCTTGCGAAGTGATGCAGCTGAATCTTCTGAAAGGATACCTGCGTGACGAAGGTTCATCTTTCTTTTTGGTGATCTCTTTGTCAAAATATGACGAAGATTCATTTTCTTGTACTTTACTTTTCCTGTACCTGTCAAATGAAAGCGCTTTGCAGCAGCTTTCTTTGTTTTCATCTTAGGCATGATTTTACCTCTTGCTTAGTCTTGCTGATCGTTGTCTTTTTCTGCAGCTTCAGCTTCCGCAGCAGCTTCTTTTGAAGCAGGTTTCTGTTTGGCTTTTGAAACTTTTGATCCCAATGTCATTGACATGAAACGACCTTCCATTGCGGCAGGTTTTTCAATTGCGTAGGAACCTTCTTCAAGCCTCTTTTCAACCTCTTTCAGGACATCAAAACCGAGTTCAGTGTGGGCAAGTTCACGTCCGCGGAAACGGATTGTAACCTTTACCTTGCTGCCTTCGTTCAAGAATTCCTGAACATGCTTTGCTTTCGTGTCAAGGTCGCCTGAGCCGATTTTTGGCTGCATGCGAATTTCCTTAAGCTTAAGTACTTTCTGGTTCTTCTTGGAGTCACGGAGTTTTTTCTCCTGTTCGAACTTGTACTTTCCGAAATCCAGTATCTTACAAACCGGTGGATTTGCATTTGGCGAAACTTCTACCAGGTCGAGATCCAGGTCTCTTGCCATTCTGAGTGCTTCATTAGTAGGAACAATGCCCTTCTGTTCACCTTGATCGTCAATTAATCTGACCTCACGGACGCGAATCTGTTCGTTTACGCGCATACCTTTATTGTCTGCCAATTATCCTCCTAGAGTATAAAAATACTCAATAGCATGAAAGTTATAATATCAGAAATTTTCCAACATTGTCTAGTGAATTTTATCGTTTGCAGAAGAATTTATAGACAAAAATTGATGACGGAAGCAAGAGAAATGCAATGGCGTAGGCTGCTTTGGCTGTGCTGTGTAAATACCAGAGCGCATGGATTGAAGGCTGTATAAGCAGCGCTGCAATTCCCAAAACTGCAGAAACTGCAATCTTTCCCTTTCTGTCCCCGAAATTTCTGAATCCGTGTTTAACAGCGCAAGAAAAAAATAGAATTGTTTCTATATAAATAAGGGGAGAAGTGATGTTCATAAAGAAGGAATCTTTTTCTCCCTGGGCTAAAGTCATGTATGGTGTATAGATTGAATAGAAAGCTCCAAGAAGTGGGAGAATTGAGTAGGCCTTGTACTCGTTGTCATCCTTTGAAAAGAAAATAAAGAGGGCTGGGAGTATGATTGATGGAAGCAGTGTGCCCGTAGACATTGGTAGCATTATGGAGAAGAAAGAACTTCCTGGAATTGTTTCGGAATTAACGAAGAATTCAATGAATGCAGAAACGATGATTCCTGCAAAGAATCCGAGGAAGATTGGGGGTGACAGTTTCTTGAGGTTGTATTTTGAATCTGTGGCAATGACGCAGGCCATTAGTGCCGGTATAAATAGAAGCAAAAAAAAATGCATTGCTAAAACTCCGTGTAAATTAAAAAACACCGCATGAAATCAATCACACGGTGTTTTGTTTGACTAAAGTCTTTCTATAAATTAGTCGTCGAGGTGTCCTGCTGAACCGAGAACTTCGATGTTCTTGCGTGAGTACATCTTAACGAGTTCGTCGCGAGCTGGTGCAAGGTACTGGCGTGGGTCGAAGTCGCCTGGATTTTCAGCAAGGTGCTTGCGGATTGCTG
>JAHAZL010000052.1 GCA_018384055.1 Treponema sp. | reverse complement strand
GAAACATTGAAAACAGCACTGGAAAGAATCTGCACAGAATTCAAAGGATAAGAGTTGTTTTAAAATAGAAATCCCCAAGGCATTTTACATGTCTCGGGGATTATTATTTTACGATGAATTAAATCATGCCTTTGCTTTTTCAGCTCTGTTTCTTATGATCTGATATGCAATCAGTGAACCGATGATGATAAAGCCAAAGACGTCAGACATGTATCCTGGAATAACGCAGCTGAATCCGGCAATTGCAAAAAGGATTCTTTCAACGATTGATTCCTTTCTGAATACATAGCCTTCAAGGGCAGCGCTGATGGCAAACATGCCGATGATGGCCGACATGCTGATTGAAAGGATTCCCATAAGATCCGTATTGATCATTAGCATTGCAGGACTGAATACAAAAATGTATGGAATGATGAAGGCTCCGATGGCAAGCTTCGTTGCGTTCAGTGCCGTCTTCATTGGCTTTCCCTTTGCTATTGCCGCACCTGCAAGGGCTGCAAGGGCAACAGGAGGTGTAACATCGGCAATGATGCCAAAGTAGAATGCAAACATGTGGGCTGCGATTGGTTCGTAGCCAAGCTGGATGATTGCACCTGCTGTAATTGTAGATGTAATGAGGTAGTTTGCTGTTGTTGGAGCACCCATACCAAGGATGATAGAAGAAATCATTGTAAGGAAAAGAGTGATGAAGGCGATTCCGTGAGAAATTGAAATGAGGCCTGCACCAAACTTAAGTCCGATTCCAGTAAGGGTAACAACACCGATGATGATTCCTGCCATGGCACATGCAATGGCAACGCTGATGATGTTTCTTGCGGCAGAACATATTACTTCAACAACATCGTTGGCGCTGAAAGTAGGCTTGCGGCCCTTGGCAACATCAACAAAGGATGTGGTTACACCGATGGCAACGCAGACTGCAATTCCCATGAAGGCAGCATAAACTGCTGTGCGTCCGATGCAAAGGAAGAATACGATTGCAATCAATGGAAGAAGCATGTACCCCTTGCGAAGAAACAATGGAAGGAACTTAGGAAGCTGTTCCCTTGGAAGCCCCTTGAGCCCAAGCTTGTGTGCTTCAAGATGTACTGTGATGAAGATTCCCGTAAAGTAGAGGAGGGCCGGAATGATTGCAGCCTTAACGATTTTGATGTAAGGCATGCCCAAACTTTCTGCCATAAGAAAGGCTGCGGCACCCATGATTGGAGGCATAAGCTGTCCACCGGTTGATGCTGCGGCTTCTACGGCTCCTGCAAATTCACTCTTGTAGCCCAGTTTCTTCATCATTGGAATAGTAAAGCTTCCGCTTCCTACAGTGTTGGAAACAGAAGATCCGCTTACTGTGCCAAGGAGGGCGCTTGTAAGAACAGCAACCTTTGCAGGACCACCGGAAGCACCGCCGGCAATGGCATTGCAGATGTCGATGAAGAACTGCCCGATGCCAGTCTTTTCAAGAAGGGCACCAAAAAGGATGAAGAGGAAGATGAAAGTCGAACATGCTCCGATTGGAACACCCATGATGCCTTCCGTATTGTAGAAAAGGTGTGCAGCAACTCGCTTGATTGAATAACCGCGGTGATTAAGGAATCCCGGCATATATCTTCCGAAGAGTGCATAGAGAACAAAGCAGGTTGCAATAATAAGGATAGGAAGTCCTACGATGCGGCGGCAGCTTTCTGCAAGGACAAGGATTCCAACGCAGGCTACAAAAATATCAAGGAAAGTGAAAGCTCCTGTGCGGCGGGCAAGTTCCTGAAAGTTAACAACGATATAGAACCAGCAGACTGCACCTACAAGTGCAAGGACAACATCGTACCATGGAAGATGGTTGCGTGGAAGTTTCTTTGTTGCAGGGAAAAGAAGGAAGGCAAGCATCTGCACAAAGGCAAGATGTGTTGCACGGAGAATCTGTGCTGTTACCATTCCGGAAAGGCTTGAATAGAGCTGGAAAACAACAAAGGCAATGGAAACAAGTACTGTGATGTACTGGCGCCAGCATGTATGTTCTCTGTATGCCTGCTCGCGGTCAAGGTTTTTCATCATCTCCTTAAGTTCTGCTTCGTTTGAAGTAGGTCCCAGATTTTCCATCTGGCTTTCGAACTGTTCCTCGTTCTGTGTTGTTTTTTCTTTGTTGCTCAATTTGGCCTCCTCTTTTTATTCAGCAATTCAACAAGTGAGATTCTTTTGACTTCAAAAACAAGACTTGTCTTAGGTTCAAAAAAATCTTTCAGGAAAAATTCATTGTTACCAACGGTAACGGAATGTTCGGCAATAACTCCGACGGAAAGAAGAAAGCTTGTTCCTACATTCCTTTTGTATTCCATGGTGTAGGTTTCGTCTGCCTGATGAAAAACTGCACCTGGAGTTTCTTCTATTTCAGGCATGCCTGCGCCGTAGCTGACAAAATCGGTCCTGTATAGAATCAGGTTTTTGCCCTTTGCCCTGTAGTAGTCGTGGACCCTTCCCTTGTTTACCGAATGGGTATAGGAAATTATAAATCCACGGGCGCTATTTTCAAAATGAATTTTTTCTGAAGGATTCTTTCGGTTTGAAATTGAAAGAACGGAAAAAAAAGGAAAAATGAAAACAAACGCCAATACTAAAAAGAAAATGACTGAAATTAAAAGTGCCTTTGTCTTCATTGCTGTAATTAATTAGGAATCAGAAGTAAAGTTTCCTCTTCCTTCCAATTCCTAATTCTTAATTCCTAATTATTTAATGAGTCCGATTTCTTCGAAGTACTTCTTTGCACCTGGGTGGAATGGAACCGAGCATCCGGTTACAGCCTTTGCAGCAGTAACTTCCTTTCCTTTTGCGTGTGCGTTTCCAAGTTCTTCAAGGTTTTCAAAGAGAACCTTTGTCATCTTGTAAACTGTATCTTCATCAAGGTTTGCGTTAACGGCGATTGTACACTTGATTGAAAGTGCTTCTGTATCTTCGTCTGTTCCCTTGTATGTTCCGCTTGGAATTGTTGTCTTCGTGTAGAATCCGTATTTTGCACAGATTGCATCAGCTTCTGCACCTTCTACTGGAATGAGGATAAGGCCGTTTGTAAATGCAAGTTCCTGAAGGGCTGCGTTTGGAACACCTGCTGTAATGAAACATGCATCCAAAGTTCCGTTCTGGAGGCCTTCACCTGATTCCTTGAAAGAAAGGTTAGACTTCTTGATGTCGTCGAATGTAAGTCCGTAGCCTTCGAGAATCTGCTTTGCGTTGAATTCAACACCTGATCCTGCGTCTCCTACAGAAACGCGCTTTCCCTTAAGGTCGTAGATGGACTTGATTCCGCTTGATTTTGAAGCAGCAATCTGAATAACTTCAGGATACATTGTTCCAAGAGTTGCAAGGTTTGGAAGAGCCTTTCCTTCGAACATGTCTGTTCCATTGTATGCATAGTCCATAACATCGTTCTGAACTGTTGCGTATTCTGCATCTCCTGCGCTGATGAGGCGGAGGTTTTCAGCAGAAGCACCTGTAGACTGTGCTGTAACGTTCATGCCTTCGATTTTTGTATTCCAGATGTTTGCGATTGCTCCACCGAATGGATAGTAAGTTCCGGAAGTTCCACCTGTTGCAAGGATGAAGTTCTTCTTTGATGCTGCCTTTGAACAGCCTGCGAGTGCAAAGGCAGCTGCGGCTGCAAGTACAATAGCTGCGATTTTCTTCATGTTTTATCTCCTTTTGATTTTGTTTCGACTATAATACACTGTTTTTTTTCATATTTTCAATTAGTGGGTTTCTATAAATACAATGGGGTAATGTGAAAACCTGCTTCAGCACGGAACCGGACCAAAGCTGTGTTTGTTTGGGGGTGGAAAATGTTTTCTTGTTTTTAGTATATCTATGGTGATGAAATGCGATTTCGATAATGTTCCTGGGAATTCAGACGCGGAAAAAATGTTAGTCTGGAAGATTTTGATTTCCTAATTGTGAATTATAGCTTTTTCTTCTATAATATTTTGCATGTACGAATATGAAATTGAAGGTGGATTTCCTATTAAAGGTGAAATTACTGCCAGCGGAAACAAAAATGCTGCTTTGCCTTGCATTGCGGCAACCTTACTTACAGATGAACCTGTTATTTTAAAGAATATTCCGGAAATCGAAGATACTGGTGTAATGCTCAATATACTTCAGTCTTTTGGTGCAAAGGCTGAAAAGCTTAAGGACAACACCTGGAAAATTGAGGCAAAAGATGTAGAGTTCTGCGTAATTCCTGCAGAGCTTTCAAAGAAAATTCGCGCATCGATTCTGTTTGCAGGTCCAATGGTAGCCCGTCTTGGAAAAGCAGAGATGCTTCCTCCTGGTGGAGACGTCATTGGCCGCCGTCGTCTTGATACACATTTCATTGCCCTTGAACAGCTGGGGGCTCAGGTTAAGGTGAATGGACACTTTGTATTCACTGCAAACAAGCTCATAGGAACAGATATATTCCTTGATGAATGTTCAGTAACTGCTACGGAAAATGCTGTTATGGCAGCAGTTCTTGCAGAAGGAAAAACAACAATTACAAATGCCGCCAGCGAACCTCATATTCAGGATCTGTGCAACATGCTTTGTGCCATGGGTGCAAAGATTACAGGAATCGGCTCAAATATCCTTTATATTGACGGCGTTAAAAAGCTTCATGGCTGTGAATTCGAAATCGGTCCAGACTATATGGAAATAGGTTCTTACATTGGTCTTGCTGCTGCAACTCGCGGTAGTGTAATAATCAAGGGTGTAAAGAATCTTGATATGCGTCCCCTTAAGGTTGGATTTGCAAAGCTTGGCATTTCCTGGATGCAGGATGGTGAAACAATTACAGTTTCTTCCATTCAGGAAATGAAAACAAATGCTGATGTCGGGACGAAAATACCAAAGATTGACGACTCTCCGTGGCCAGGATTTCCGCCAGATTTGACTTCAATCATGACTGTAGTAGCCACTCAGGTTGAAGGCACAGTTTTGATTTTTGAAAAGATGTTTGAAAGTCGAATGTTCTTTGTAGACAAGCTTATCAGCATGGGGGCTCAGGTTACCTTGTGCGATCCTCATCGTGCAGTTGTTTCAGGACCAAGTCCCCTTCACGGAGACCACCTTGTTTCTCCAGATGTTCGTGCAGGTATGGCAATGGTAATTGCAGCCATGGCAGCCCGCGGAACCAGCCGCATCAGCAACGTATATCAGATTGAACGCGGTTACGAGCATCTTGTAGAATGCCTTCAGTCCCTTGGAGGACACATAAAGCGTGTAAACGTGGATTAAAACATTAGGTAAAACTGACTTTTCAGTGCTATAATAATAAGGATCATGTCTTAGGATATGGTCCTTATTTTGTTTTTATTGGAGTAACCTGTTATGAGATGGGCAAGACATTTTAATACACCTGCAAAACCACTTGGCAAGGACGGAAGAAAAATTTCCGGATGCGTGGAACACATTGAGCTTTCAAAGAATACTGCTGCAGAAGGAATTGTCCTTCTCAAAAATGAAAATAACCTTCTTCCATTGAAAAGCAAAAAGATTGTTCTTCTTGGAAAAGCCAGCGAAGAATATGTAAAGGGTGGCGGTGGCAGCGGTGATGTTTACTGCAAGTACTGCACAAGCCTTTACGATGCCTTTAAAGCTGACGGTGGAGTGGAAATTTATGAAGGTCTCCATGTTTTCTATCAGGAAAATCTTAAGGATCAGCGTAAAAAACATCGCGATCCCGGAATGACTGTTGAACCTGAACTTTCGGATGCACAGCTTAAGGCTGCCTCAGAATTCTCTGACACTGCAATTTTAAGCATCAACAGATATTCGGGCGAAGGCTGGGACAGAGCATGTAATATTCCTGGAAAAGAACTTCACATGGAAAACATCGAAGTTGATGTATGGGGTGGAGAAGACGGTTTCCGTGCCATGTCAAAGGAAGTTTTCCCTAAGGGGGACTTTTATCTTACAGCTCAGGAAGAAGCCCTTGTTGCCGCTGCAGAAAAGAATTTTAAAAATGTAATTGTCCTTCTGAATGTTGGTGGAATCGTTGATACCAGCTGGTTTGCGGAAAATAAAAACATTTCTTCCGTTCTCTTCCTGGGGCAGGGCGGAATGGAAGGTGCAGTTGCTGCCGTTGAAATTCTTCTTGGAAAAAAGAATCCAAGCGGAAAACTTACGGATACTTTTGCAAGACGTCTTGAAGATTATCCTTCAACAGACACCTTCCACGATTTTGCCGGCGGTGTTGAATATCAGGACGACATCTTTGTCGGCTACAGATACTTTGAAACAATCCCTGGCAAAAAAAACTGCGTAGTTTATCCATTCGGTTACGGTCTTTCCTATACTGACTTTGACATTAGCCTTGCGGGGCAGAATGATGGCGGCGACAAAATTGCATTCACTGTTAAAGTTACAAATACAGGCAAGGTTGCAGGAAAGGAAGTTGTTCAGCTTTACTATTCAGCACCTGACGGGAAACTTACAAAGCCAAATATGATTCTAGGCGGCTTCAGGAAAACCCCTGAACTTAAACCTGGTGAAAGCTGCTTTGTTGTCGTGGACATTGTAAAAAATGAAATGGCATCCTACGACGATGAAGGTGCAGTAAAGAAGTCAGCATGGGTTCTTGAAAAGGGCGACTATAAATTCTTC
Organism: Treponema sp.; assembly: GCA_018384055.1. Taxonomy (GTDB): domain Bacteria; phylum Spirochaetota; class Spirochaetia; order Treponematales; family Treponemataceae; genus Treponema_D. Next base: position 3,899 of record JAHAZL010000052.1, on the reverse strand, counting down.
TATGGAAATTCAGTCCGCAATGTAAAGGAAACCGGAACTCCATTCAGCGTACCGGAAACAAAGGTTGTCCTCCAGCTTACAGAACAGCTTAAGCCAAGAAAACTTACAAAGAGGCTCCTTGCAGACGGAACTTACAAGACCCTGGAAACTTCAGAATACGAAAAGATTGAACGCCCTGAAATTTTCAAGAAGGCAGAAGTTCTTGAAGGCGTAATTCCATCGGTTCGCGGACTTCCTCACAAGAGCATGGTTCAGCGCCTGCACAACCCTACAAAGCATCTTGAAGATGTTTACGACGGCAAAGTTACCCTTGATGAATTCATGGCTCAGCTTTCAACAGAAGACATGGTATGGCTTTTGGGCGGACAGCCAAATACTGGAACAGCAAATACCTTTGGCATCGGAAACAACTTTGACTACGACATTCCAAACATCATGACTGCCGACGGTCCTGCCGGAATCAGAATCATGCCATGGTTTGAACAGTACACTACGGCATGGCCATGCGCTACAACCCTTGCCTGCACCTGGAACGAAGAAGTCGTGGAAAAAATCGGGCAGGCAGTTGCAAAGGAAGTAAAGGAAAACAACTGCGGTATTTATCTTGCACCTGGAATGAACATTCACCGCAGTCCTTTGTGCGGAAGAAACTTTGAGTACTACAGCGAAGATCCTCTCATTGCAGGCCACATGGCAAGTGCAGCCGTAAAGGGAATTCAGAGTCAGGGAATCGCCGCAACACCAAAGCACTTTGCATTCAACAACAAGGAAACAAACCGCAAGCAGAGCGATTCAATCGTTTCGGAAAGAGCAGCCCGCGAAATCTACCTAAAGTCATTTGAGTACATGGTTAAGAATTCAGAGCCTTGGGCAATCATGTCCAGCTACAACATTGTAAACGGACAGCATACAAGCGAATGCAAGGATCTTTTGACGAACATCCTCCGTGGAGAATGGGGGTACAAGGGAATCGTAATGACTGACTGGTGGACTCGTGCAGAACAGTGGCGCGAAGTAAAGGCCGGCAACGATGTAAAGATGGCCTGCGGTTATCCTGAACAGCTGCTTGAAGCATTGAATGACGGACGCCTTTCAATTGATGAAGTAAAGACAAGCGTTAGGCGTGTCCTTGAAATGATCTTGAAAATTGAATAGTAGGAGGCATGTATGAATCCGGCTTACACAAAACTTAAGGCATGCTATGAAAGCATCAAAAACAAAATTCCCTTTGCACCAAAAGTTGCCCTTGTTCTTGGCAGCGGTCTCGGTGACTATGCAGACGGTTTTAAAATCGAAGGTGAAATTGATTACCACGACATTGAAGGATTTCCTGTTTCAACTGTAGCAGGACACAAAGGTCGTTTCGTTTTTACTCATATAGGTGATGTTCCAGTTGTAATCATGCAGGGGCGCGTTCACTATTACGAAGGCTATGCCATGAGCGATGTAGTTCTTCCTGCCCGCCTCATGAAAATGATGGGGGCTGAAATCCTCTTCCTTACAAATGCTGCTGGCGGAGTAAACCTCAATTACAAACCCGGAACCCTTATGCTCCTGAACGACCATATTGCTTCATTTGTTCCTTCACCTCTTATTGGTGAAAACATAGAAGAACTTGGAACAAGATTTCCGGACATGACATCGGTTTATACGGAAGAACTCCGCGACAAGATAAAGAAGGCCGCACGAAAACTTGATTTTGACTTGAAGGAAGGAGTATACCTTCAGTTTACAGGACCTGCTTATGAAACTCCTGCTGAAGTAAGGATGGCAAGAATTCTTGGTGCTGATGCAGTCGGCATGAGTACAGCCGTAGAAGCCGTTGTAGCCCGACACATGGGAATGAAAATCTGCGGAATTTCCTGCATCACAAACATGGCTGCCGGCATTACAAACCAGCCGCTGAATCACGAAGAGGTAAAGGAAGTTGCTTCCCGTGTTTCAGCCCAGTTCAAGGCTCTGGTAACGGAAGCAATCATCTCATTCTAAAATTGTCATTGAGTGTTAGGATGGGGCTGTCCAATAAGTATGAGTCATCCCCATTTCCTTGTTTTCTGATGGAAATTACAGTCATGTTGTGTTAGAATCCTGCAAGGAAGTGTTTTGCCATGAAGAAAATTTTTATTTTTCTTTTTTCCATCTCTGCATTTTTGTTTTTTTCTTGCAATCAACTCAATATAAATAATCCTGTCGGTGCTGTTTCGGTTTGCTTGCCTGGATCATCTTCAAGAATGATTGTTGATGATGGAACGGGGATAGATGAACTGAAAAAAGGAGCCGATGTTTCATACAAAATCTATTTGTATTCTTCTTCAGGAGCTTTGGTGGATAAAAAGTCAGCATCAGAAGGTTCGTCCGTAATTTTTCCTGATGTTGCCGTAGGTTCTTATGTAGTTAAGGCATTTTGCTATGTAACTCAAAATGGTAAAGAAGAATGCATCGCAGCAGGGGTCAAGACCGCAGAAGTAAAGGGTGGTGAAGTTACTCCTGTAAACCTTGAACTCTTATATAACCGTCCAGACAGGATTGATCTTTCCCGCACTTCAATAAAATATTCGGGAAAAACTGAATTTCCGGATATGGATGAAATGATGGGGTATGTAGATGACAGATTTAAGAATTTTCTTTCAGCAGAAATTGTCTTTACAAACGGATGGTCGGAAACTGTAATTGATTCGGATGGATTCTCTGTAGAAAGAGTTGGTGATTCTCAAATTTCAGGTGGAAAAGAGGCGCATCAATTTAAAGTAACTTTATCCTTGTATGAAAGTATTACAAAGGAATTAATTGTAACTCTTTATGTTGTTAAAGAACTGCAAAACAATGATCCTACTGTTGGCCTTTCGGAAGAAAATCCGTGTTTAACTTCTGAAGATTTGCTTGCAGCTATAACAAATTCTCGACCTGATGGCACAATTTACATTGGGGGAAAAGCTGAGGGCTCCGGCTATGTTTTTCCAATGACACAGATTCATGAAATCACAAAAAATCTTACTATAAAATCTGCAGTGGATAACCTTACTGTAAAAAGGAATTCAGGTGCATATATTTATATTAAACAGGGATGTAAATTGAATATAAATGAGACCCTTTCTGATAAACCGATTGAGTTTACTGATGCTGATAATACATGTTCAACAAATTTTATCTATGATGGTCTGAAAGGAGGCAGTCTTGTTGCCTATAATGCGAAATTTTCCAATGTTGGTTTTGGTGCTGTATTAGTAGAATCTGCTGAGCTTTATGGCTGTGCATTTAATGCAGTCTCTGCTAGGTATGGTGCTGTTCATATATCAGCACAGTATTCCGCTATTGTTGATGGCTGTACCTTCTCTGGAAATACAAGCACAAATGCTGTCGGTTATGGCGACATTTACCTTGCAAAGGGATCTGAAGATACAAACCTGACTTTGAGCGGAAATGTTTCTACGGATATTCAAATTTATGTTGCAAATAATACTTGTAGCGATCCTAAAATTGATGTTGATGGAATATCATTTGATAATGGAAAGAAGTTGAGGGTTAAGGTAGACATAATTCCTGATACTGAACCTAAGTGCATTGTAATGTTTAAGTGTTCTTACGATATGAAAGATAATATGACTTTTGCCATAAATAATAGTGCATATACGGATGAATATGAATTACTGGATATTGAGAATACCACTGAAAGTACACCATGTTGGTACATGTTTGATGAAGGCTTGCAAGAATTTATTGTGTATAGAAAATGGTGATTAAATCCTGTATTACAATCTGAACCAGTTCCATCGGGGGGCTAGGGGTCTGTCCCCATTGTTCCACGGATTTTTCCACTTTTAAAATTCCAGCGGTTATATATAGGTAGGGGAATTTATTTCCCCGAATCTTAAACAGCTGGAGTAAATAATGACTAATGA
>JAHAZL010000006.1 GCA_018384055.1 Treponema sp. | reverse complement strand
TGTTCACTGAATATATATAGTCTGCCGCCCATTCATCGAAAGGATGCTAGGCATAGGCATCGAAAAGATTGAATACCTGGAGAGGGAAAAGGACCTGCGGGCCGACCCGTACTCCAAGGGTGTAAGGCTCGACGTCTATGTAAGGGACAGCAGTCGTGTCTTTACGCTTGAGATGCAGTGCGACGACAGGAAGGATTTGAGTTTAAGACCAGATACTATCAGGGGCTGCAGGACATTTCTTTTCTGGACAAGGGCAACATGTACAGGCACCTGCCTGAATCCTACATCCTCTTCATTTGCCTTTTCGATCTTTTTGGCAAAGGTTTGCCCGTATACACCTTTGAAAACACCTGCCGCGAAGATCGGCGGATTTCATTAAATGACAAATGCCGGAAAATATTCTACAATGTAAATGCATGGGAAAAGGAAAGGAACCCGGAACGGCGCGTCCTGCTGGAATATTTTTTTGGAGCTGCGGCCAATGACGAACTCACCCGGGCAATGGACGAGCAGGTTTCCTTTACCCGGAATCTTCGCCAATGGAGGAAAGGGCACATGACTTTAGAACAGGAAATAAAGCTGCAGGCAAGCTATGCCTATGACGACGGGTTCTCACAGGGATTAAGCCAGGGTATAAGTCAAGGCATAAGCCAGGGCGCCTACGATGCAAAGGTTGCGGCTGCAAAACTTATGCTTGTAAACAAGATTGATGCTGCAACTGTCTCAAAATGTACAGGCCTTTCTGCCGATGAAATCAATCAGATTGCAGAAGGCAATTCCTGATTCCAATTCTTCCCATAAATTGAATTTATTCTCAAAAAGCATTATTCTATTTCTACTATTTTAAATTCATTCAAAACAGAAGGTGATTTTATGGCAGTTGATGAAAAATTGCAGACAGTACGCCACAGTTGTGCCCACGTAATGGCAGAAGCTGTACTCAGGCTTTTCCCTGGAACAAAGATCGCTATCGGTCCTGCTATCGATAACGGATTCTACTATGACTTTGATTTTCCAACGGACACTAAATTCACCGAAGCTGACTTTCCTGCAGTAGAAAAGGAAATGCGCAAGATTCTTGCAGGCAACCACGAATTCGTACGCAAGGAAGTTTCAAAGGCAGAGGCACTTGAACTTTTCAAGGATCAGCCATACAAGGTAGAACTCATCAATGATCTTCCTGACGGTGAGACAATTTCAACTTATGAACAGGACGGCTACCTTGACCTTTGCCGTGGCCCGCACGTTGAAAGCACAAAGGAAATCAACCAGCAGTCTTTCAAGCTCATGTCTGTTGCAGGTGCATACTGGCGCGGAGACAACACAAAGGCAATGCTTACTCGCGTTTACGCAGTTTGTTTCTACAAGCCAAACGACCTTAAGGACTACCTTACAATGCTTGAGGAGGCAGAAAAGCGCGACCACAGAAAGCTTGGAATAGCACTGGACCTCTTCCATCTTGAGCCGGAAGATCCAGGCCAGGTATTCTGGCATCCAAACGGATGGTCAATGTATGTAACTTTGCAGGACTACATGCGCGAAAAGATCGTTAAGGACGGCTATCTTGAAGTTAATACTCCTGCAGTTATGCCAAAGGTTCTCTGGGAAAAATCAGGCCACTGGTCGCATTACCAGAAGAACATGTTCACAACTGAATCAGAAAAGAAGCAGTTTGCAATCAAGCCTATGAACTGTCCAGGTCACTTGGAAATCTTCAACAGCCGTTCTCGTTCATACAAGGATCTTCCAATGCGCATCGCTGAATTCGGTCACTGTGTAAGAAACGAACCAAGCGGAACACTCCACGGTATCATGCGCGTGCGTGGTTTCGTTCAGGATGATGCACATATCATCTGTACAGAAGAACAGATTGAAAGCGAAGTAACAAAATTCTGCAAGCTTTTGCTTGATGTTTACAAGGACTTTGGATTCGACAAGAACCTTCTCGTTAAACTTTCTACAATGCCTGAAGACCACGTTGGTACAATCGAAACATGGCAGCAGGCAGAAGCAAAACTTGCAGCCGCATGTAAAGCAAGCGGAATGGATTACGAAATCCAGCCTGGCGAAGGTGCCTTCTACGGTCCAAAACTTGAATTCACTTTGATTGATGCCCTCGGCCGTCAGTGGCAGTGCGGTACAATCCAGCTTGACTACCAGCTTCCTTCTGCAGAAAGATTGAACGCACAGTACATCGGTGCCGACAACCAGAAGCATCATCCGGTAATGCTCCACCGTGCAGTTCTCGGTTCGTTGGAACGCTTCATGGGCATCCTCATTGAAAACTATGCAGGTGTATTCCCAACATGGCTCTGTTTTGAACAGGTTGCTGTTGTTCCGGTTGCTCCTGATTTCAACGACTATGCACAGAAGGTTTATGAAGAACTTAAGGCAGCCGGAATCAAGGTAAACGCATATCTTGAAGACGAGAACATGAAGAACAAAATCAAGGATATTTCTACTGCACACCGCACACCATACATCCTTGTTGTTGGCGAAAAAGAAAAGTCTGAAAACACAGTTACATGCCGCTTCCGCTTCAGCTCAAAGATTCCACAGAGAACATTTGCTCTTGGGGAGTTTAAGGAATATGTATTGGACAAAATCAATACACACTTCAACGGCATCTAATTGTTGAATTTGACCGCAGAAAAAGAAGAAGCCCCTGGGTAACAAAAGTTACCCAGGGGCTTCTTCTTTTTGTCAGGCTTCAACTTCAGTCAGCCGTCATGTTGAACACAGTCCTTGTCTATGCAATAGGGGTCTGTCCCCTCAGTATGTTGCGAAATAAAAAGTTTTATCCAATAAGACAACAGTTTCCATAAACTACTCCAGAACAATAAATATTCCCAGTTGCAAACAATTTAGAATATAATAAAATCATAAAAAATGATATCAACAGAAACTAGAATTTAACTTTCCTACGTTTCCTCTTCGCACACATTTTTTTAGCTAGAATTGTTCCGCAAGCTTCTCAGCAAAAATTCTGTTTGCCTTTAACATTACATAGCGCTCTGCCTTAGTCTTCACACTGAATATTCCATTAAAGATTACAACTTCAGACTTCGGATCAAAAATTTTTACATCATATTTTATATCCAATTCAAACATTCCATTATTTTTCATAAGACCAGCAGACGGAATTATAATTTCGCATACCCAATCAATATTATTGTCAGACAAAAATTCCTGATATTCAGAATTACTGGAACTTTCTTTGTTTTTAAAACAGCCGGCAGTCTTATATGATTTTATGTCCTTTTTTAAGAATTGGCTTTGAACTTCTGTTTCAATTTGTTCCCTGAGTTCAGAACGGTCTGTTGTATAATTCGAGAAATTTGCATAGACAGCAATAACTTTCTGCTTAAACCCGTGAATTTCAAATTTGTTTTTCTGAATAATTTTTGTCGATGAACAGCTGCAGCATACAAATGCTATCATTGCAGCTGCTAAAACAAATGCAAATCGCCTCATGATATTTTCCTTAACATAATCTAAATTCAATTTATCATCCGTGCACCAGTGACGTGTGAGCATAACATTATTTTAAAACGCAAACCGGTTTGACATCGACATCCGCTTTGAAGTGCATGTTATGTGATTATTCAATTAACAGTTTTATATTATCAACAACAGAATCAATTTCCTCTTCTGCCGCTTTTTCTATAAAATCGCAGTTTCTTTGTCTATAATCAAGATTTTTTATCTGATCGCTTAAGATGCAACCATTTATTGAATGATTGTCCAATACAATTTCAAAAGGATATCCCTTGATATGTCTTGTTATAGGGCAGAATAGAGCAAGTCCAATTTTCTGATTGTATTTTTTCTGAGATATACAAATTGCAGGGCATCGACCCTTTTGTTCATGTCCAGCATGTGGGTCAAAGTCAAGCCAAACCAAATCTCCTTTTTCAGGAATATAATTTGAACTTACCATTCTTCATTACCTACTGAACTGCCAGTTGAAATTTCTGAATGAATGTTTTCTGAAGTGACCATAGCCAGCATGTCATCAAGAGTTTTTTTCTGCGGAAGGATTACTATTTTTCCTTTTTCAGCGATTACTTCAATTTTGCTTCCGTTTTTTACATTGTTATCTTTTGCCCAAAGAGAAGGAATCCTAAAACCGAGGCTGTTGCCCCATTTCTGAACTACAGCTTCCATAATGCTACCCCCCATATGCTAAGTATATACATTGTATATCTTTACTGTCAAGCTAAAATGTATATAAAAAAGGCCTGCCCAATAAGTATGAGTCATTGCCGTGCTCGACACGGCAATCTCTTGTATTGCAATTAAATGGATTTTCAGAGCCCGAAAATGACACTTTTTGAACTTATTGGTCATCCCCTAAAAAATTAAAGTTATGATTCACGGATTTTTGCTTTAACTTTTTCTTTCAATCCTACTGTAATCGGATATTTGCCAATTTTCTCACATATTTGTTCCCTTGTAAGAGTATCTTTTTTCATAATTTTCTTACAAGTAGCAGTAATAATTGCTGAATATCCATACTTTGAAATAACTGAAGCACCAGCACCTATTACTATGCACGGATGGGTCTGTCCCCGTTATTGCGTATTTATTTTTTTTAAATATAATTATTTACTGTCCGTAATGAGGTATTTCAGTTATATTTTAAGAGTTTTATTGGAGGTAGTTTTTATGAAGCACATATTGAAAATTAAATTTTCGCTGGTGGCAGTCTTTTTATCTTTCTTTCTTTGCTCCTGCAATTTTTTGAATCTTACAAGAAATACATCTTCCCTTGCGGTAAAACTTCCTCAGCCACAGGTTACAAGAAGCATTCCATACGATGGTGAAAACATACTCTTTGAAGATGGCAAGCTTCCTCGTGACAGAATCGATTTCTATGAAATTACCATCACTTCGGCTGATGGTGAAACAATTCCAAAATCTGTTCCTGTGGGTACTGATACAATTGTTTTTGAAGAAATTGCAGTAGGCAATTGGACTGTCGAATTCAAGGCTTATGCGGTGGATTCTGCTGACAAATCAAAAAAAATCATCGTTGCAAAAAACCGTAATCCCATAAAAGTTGAAGTGAAATCCGGGGAAACGGCTAATGTTGATGTCATTGCATATATCGTAAAGTATTATACTGGTGATTCTGATTTTTCATCTGATGAAATTTCAATGAATGTTGCGAATCCAGGTTATCAGCTTAAATTGCCAGACAGTTACACACTTCCGATTTCTGAACTCATAAAATTTGAAGTGTACCCAGGAGATGGAGGAATAGTTGAAGTTACAAAAGACGGTCTTATCATTCCTAAAAAATCTGGAACTACAAAGATAGCTTACAGTCGTCTTCAAGATGGATCTCTTTTTGGAGAGATTGAAGTCACAGTTTTCCCTGTTGTAAAGATCAATTGTTTTGTAAATGGAGTCAATGTAAGCGGAAAGTATCCTCTATATACGAAAATTATTGCTGATAATGGAGACTTGCTCAGCAATGCTCTTAGTAATTATTCCTTATATACAATCATGACGCGAGAAGGTCTTGATACATGCGACTGGTATTTTGACAGCGATTATAAAGAACCAGTTACATGCAGTAATTCATATTCTTATAACCTTTATGATAAATATAATGAGCTGGAAAAAAGTCTAGGCGATGCAAGTACTGTTGAAATCAATCTTTATGCAGATCAAAGGCGAAGGGTCCAAACTTTAGAAGAACTGAAGACAGCTCTAACAGATGGTGGATCAGGAGACATTATTTTTGATTTTACATGCACCCTGCCGGAAACTCTTGGAATTAGCATCGCAAAGAATGTAAGACTGTATGGCACTGGTCCAGGTTACGGGTTCAATGGAGATGATAAATATCATGTAGTCATTACAGGAGACAACACTCATTCTTTGGAGCTGGTCAACCTAACATTCCAGAAAGGTTGTGCAGGCCAGAATGGGAGAGGTGGAATTATCAGTGCTACAAAACTTAGTGGCATAAGATTCAAGAATTGTAACTTCGAATATAATAAAGTTTATCCAACTCGAGAAAATGCAGGTGGTCAAGGTGGTTCAATATATCTGAAGGACTGTTCTTCTGTAAGTGTAGAAGACTGTGGATTCCTTCATAATGGTGAGACTGCGCTATGTTCCGCCGGTGGATTTATTTATGTTGATGAATTTTGTTCTGATGTGGTCATAACTGATTCGAAATTTACTGGTGGTTTTGCAAATCATGGTGGAGCATTGGGCCTTAGGGTAAGTTCTACAGTGAAAGGTTGTACATTTGAGAACAACCAGGGGTATTACCGCGGTGGCGGAATAAATATAGGAAATGGTGCTGTTGTAAAAGTAGAGAACTGTACGTTTATGAATAATAAAAATGAGCAAGGTTATGATTTTAGTTCATCGGATGTTTATACCTGTAATGCAACGGCCATAGTTTCCGGATGTGTTGATGGCAGTGGTAATGCCATTACATATTCAACATGTCACTCAGAGGATTCTGGCGGAATTACAATTAATTGAGTCTGCTTTACATCACTTTGCAGCACGATTAGGTGTTGCTAAGGATATATATAAAAGACTTGAATTATGGACCTGAATCAGTGAATCCATTAAATAAAAAATATTTTTTCTAGAATATCTAAAACCCATGTTATAATGCTCTTATGAAAGTAAGAGCATTTTTTATTTTTGCAGTAACTGCGGCATTGTTTTTCTCCTGTTCTTCCTGTCCGGAAAAGGACTGCCTTCATATATACAACAGGCAGATAGAAAAGCAGCATGTTCATCCGGATCCTGCAGTTGCCAAAAATACATTTGATACAAAATGGCTCAAAAAGAAGGGCGAATTCTATTACACGAAAAAAGGCGCCCCATATAAAGTTGTCAACGGCGTAGACATTTCCCGTCATCAGGGAGAAGTTGATTTTGAGCTCCTTAAAAAAAACGGATATGAATTTGTAATCTTAAGGCTTGCCTACAGGCGCTACGGATATGAGAGCGGAAATCTTGTAAAGGATGAAAATTTTGACCGCTATTATGAAGATGCAAAAAAAGCAGGTTTTAAAATCGGCGTTTATGTTTACAGCCAGGCAATAAATGATGAAGAAGCTTTGGAAGAAGCAAAGATCGTAATCGATAATCTTACTCCGGACATGCTGGATCTTCCTGTTGTCTATGATCCTGAATTTGTTTTCTATGATGAAGCAAGAACAGACGAAGTTGCAGAAGAAGTTTTCTGCAGGAACACGGAACTGTTTTTTGATGAAGTTGAAAAAGCCGGTTTTAAGACAATGCTCTATGCAAATTTAATGTGGAAGTTTTTTGTCTTTACTCCGGAAATCCTGAATAAATATGAAATGTGGTTTGCCCAATATTCAAAAAAGCCTACATCGCCTTACAAATATACATTCTGGCAGTACAGTGGCGGAAGCAAAATCGATGGCGTTGAAAAACCATGCGATATGAATGTCTGGTTCATACCGATGGGAAAAGAAGCAGTTGAGGCACCTGTAAAACAGGTAGAACAAAATGAAGTTTCAGCTGAAATTGTTGAGCAGGTGCAGGAGCAGCCTATGCAAGGATCAGATGGAATCCAAACAGAAGAGCAAGAAACACAAGATTCATCACTGTAAACTGAATAAAATATCTTCCGCGTTTGTCGTGATAATTCCTTGCAATTTGCTTGAAGGAAATCAGGCTTGCCATGGAAGCAATCAAAGTGCCAAGGCCTCCAAGATTTGTTCCGATCAAAAGGGCCTTAAAATTATCTGTAAAGCATGAAAGCAAAAGGGCTGCGGGAACATTTGAAATCACTTGACTTGCCGCAATGCTGAATCCAACTTCATGACCTGTAAGTGCGTTTGCTATTACGGCTCTTGCGCTTTCCATATTCTTTATGTTTCCAGTAAAAATGAAAAATCCAACGAAGGTTAGAAGGAGTGAATAGTCAACTGCAGAAAGAATTTTTCTGTCTGAAACAAGATATGTAATGAGGATGACTGGGAAAAGAATGGTTGCAGGAATAAGTTTTCCAACGCAAAGAAGGCAGAGGACAAAATTTACAGTGCTTACAATCCACATTTTTTTTGAACCGGCATTATTCGTTTCTTCAGCCTGATGGAATTCTGCTGTTTGTGTTTTTATTCCGTCATTTGTTTTTAGGTTTACAAGAACTACAGAAATCAAAAGAAATATAAAACTTGCCGTTGTGTAGGGAATCATTACGGAAACAAATTCCGGCAGGTTTATTCCGGATTTTGAATAAAGGTAAAGGTTCTGTGGGTTTCCCATTGGAAGACTCATGCTGCCAAGGTTTGCCGCAAGGGTCTGGAGTACAACTGTGAATAGAACGAGTTTTTCAAGTCCGCACATCTTTAGGGTGATTATTGCAAGGGGTACAAAAACAATAAGGGCAACATCGTTGGTAATCACCATGCTGAAAAAGAAAGGCATGAAAACAAGGACCGAAAGAATGCCGGCGGTGCTTTTGAACTTTCCAAGTAGGAATTTAGAACAATTTTCAAAGGCACCTAATTTTTTGAAGGAGGCCATGACAGCCATAAGGCAGAAAAGCAGGAAAAGGGTATTGAAGTCTATGTAAGACAAATATTCTTTTGAAGGTGGAACAAGAAAAGCAGAGGTTACTGCAAGAACCCAGGCTGCGCTAAGTACGGTTTCCTTTTTGATGAAGGCAATGATATTTCTGAACATGCAAAAATAGTAGTGACTTTGCAGAAGTTGTTCAATTATAGTGTAAGTGAATTGTGCAGAAGGTCAGGGAAAGCCTATTCCGAAGTTCAGGAAGAAATACTGAAGGCTTCCGAGAAAATCATTCAGAAGTAAAAGTCTTTTCCTCTGAAAGAATGAGAAGGTCTGCAAGTAAAATCTTGTGGACCTTTTCTTTTCCCTTGGGTGATGTAATTGCAATCTCCATTGTACTCTTCATCAGTTCGTCTGTAAGTTTTTCTCCATAAACAACTGAAACAAGATCAGCATATTCTTCCTTTGTCATCTTTTCATTTGTAAGGGCTGGAGCCATAAAAAGATCCATTATGCTGTTGAATTCCTCTCCAAGAGATTTTGAAAATTCCTGCATGAATTTTGGAGTGATTTTCAAAGTTGTCTTTGTCTGGGTGTATTCAATGAAATCAAATTTACCCGAGAACGAAAGGTTGAGGCTTGTTCTTGAAGGAGATGAAATTGAAATGTTTTTGCACCCGGCATTTTCAATTGACTTCTTGATTGACGGAAGGTCGAATATGTTTTTTCCGGTCTGTTCCCCTTCAATTTCGTTAAGCCCTGCCATAGCAGTGTCCAAAGTTTCTTCAAGTATGTTTCCAAGTTCAATGGAAATTCCTATTCTTGACTGGTCGTTTCCCAAAGGTTTTACGGAAAGTTTTGATGTGCATCCTGTAAAGGCCATAAGGCAGATTAAATAAATCGTTGTGTAAATTGTTTTTGCTCTGTTCATATCAATGTAAACAAATTTAACGATGGACAGTTACTTTTGCAATATGAGTATATTTTAATTTGACATATTGAAACATTTTGTCATTTTGAATAAACTTGCTATAATAAACAGAATCTAATTATTAGGAGAATGAAATGGCTGTTATCAAACCAATGATCCGTTCGAATATCTGTATCAATGCTCACCCGGCAGGATGTGCAAAGGAAACAGAAAACCAGATTAACTATGTAAAGGCTCAGAAGGCAAAACGTGGAACAAAGACTGCAAAGGAAGGTGCTTACGCTCCTAAGACAGTTCTCGTTCTTGGTTGTTCTACAGGTTATGGCCTTGCTTCAAGAATTGCCGCTGCTTTTGAATATGGCGCAGACACAATCGGTGTTTCTTTTGAAAAGGAAGCAACACAGACTAAGGGTGGAACTCCTGGCTGGTACAACAACAAGGCGTTTGACCGCGCTGCAAAAAAGGACGGACTTAAGTCTGTAACATTCAATGCAGATGCTTTCAGCGATGAATGCCGCCAGACAGTTATCGAAGAAGTAAAGAAGTGGGGAACAAAGTTTGACCTGGTTGTTTACTCTCTTGCAAGCCCTGTTCGCACAGACCCTGATACAAAGGTTCTCTACAAGTCAGTAATTAAGCCAGTTGGCAAAGTATACGGTGGTCCTTCACTCGACATGATGACAGGAAAAATCGGACACATGGAAGCACAGCCGGCAGAAGGTGACGACATCCCTAACACGGTAAAGGTTATGGGTGGCGAAGACTGGGAACGCTGGATCAAGCAGCTTTCAGAAGCTGGTGTTCTTGCTGAAGGATGCCGCACAGTTGCTTACTCATACATTGGACCTTCACTTTCACACCCAATCTACCGCGACGGTACAATCGGGGAAGCAAAGAAGGATCTTGAAGCCCGTGCAAAGAAAATTGACGCAGCCCTCAAGGCAAACGGTGGAGCAGCTTATGTTTCAGTTAACAAGGCTCTCATTACTCGTTCTTCTTCAGTTATTCCAATCATCTGCCAGTACATCGGCGTACTCTT
>JAHAZL010000071.1 GCA_018384055.1 Treponema sp. | reverse complement strand
TCGGAATGGTATCTGACAGCAACTACATGGCTGCTGAACTTCTCGACGAAGTATGGGAAAACATTCCAAAGCGTCTTACAGCCTACAAGGAAGGCAAGCAGAAGGAAATCCCAATCATTACAGGCTTCATTGCAAAGGATGTTCACGGAACAATCACAACACTCGGCCGCGGTGGTTCAGACCTTAGCGCTACAATGATCGGTTCCGCAATGGGTGCGAAGGAAATCCAGACATGGAAGGATGTAGACGGAATCATGACTACAGACCCGCGCCTTGTTAAGGATGCAAAGCCCGTTCCGGAAGTAACATACGAAGAAGCACAGGAACTTGCAATCTTTGGTGCCCAGGTTCTTCACCCACGTTCAATGATTCCTTGCCGCAAGACAGGAACACCAGTCCGTGTAAAAAACAGCTACAACATCAAGAGCGAAGGTACTTTGATCGTTGAAAAACACACAGGTACAGTACCTGCAGTTACAGCAATTACAAAAGTAAAGAATGTAACTCTCATTGATATTCAGTCTAGCCGCATGCTTGGTGCTGCAGGTTTCCTTGCCCACATTTTCAACCAGTTCCTCAAGTGGAACATCAGCATTGATGTAATTGCAACTTCAGAAGTTTCAGTTTCTTTGACTGTAAATACAAAGGGCGATCTTTCAGGTCTTCTTGAAGATCTTGGCCGCGTTGCAGAAGTAAAGGCTACTGCAGGAAAGGCAATCATCACCGTGATCTGCGATGCAAGCCACTCAAGTGCAATTCTTGCAAAGGCTTTTGATGCCCTCAACAGGGAAGGCATCAATGTTCAGATGATCAGCCAGGGTGCAAGCAAAGTAAATGTAAGTTTCCTCGTTGATATGGAAGAAGCAGACAAGACTGTTCAGGTTGTTCACTCGGCTTTGTTCTAATTGGAGAATATGATGAAAATTGCGTTGGTAGGATATGGAAAGATGGGGCATATGCTTGAGCAGACTGCCTTAAGCCTTGGTCACAGCGTAGTGACTACAATAGATGTTTTTGCGGAAGATGCAAAGGTTAAGATTGCAGCCGGTGATACAAAGGCTATGGTAGATGCCGTAGTTGCAAGCGGTGCTGAAGGCATCATTGAATTCACTCATCCGGCTTCGGTTATGGATAACATCAAGGCATTGCTCCCTACAAAAATTCCTCTTGTGGTTGGAACTACAGGCTGGAACGACAAGAAGGAAGAAGTGGCAGCTCTTGCAGCTTCATGCGGTGGAACCATAATGACTTCCGCAAACTTTTCAATCGGTGTAAATGTATTCTATAAAATTGTTGAAGAAGCATGCCGCCTTGTAAACAACTTTGAAGAATATGATGCAGCCCTTTGGGAAATGCACCACAATCAGAAAGCAGACAGTCCGTCTGGAACTGCCCTTGACCTTGCAAAGCATGCAATGGAATTCCTTACGCGCAAAGATACGATTGTGACAAATGAATTCAAGGCTCGTCCAAAGCCAAATGAATTCCATGTTTCGTCTACAAGATGCGGAAGTGTTCCTGGAACTCACAAGATTTTCTTTGACAGTGCCGCAGATACAATCGAACTTACACACACTGCAAGAAGCCGTCAGGGATTTGCAAGCGGTGCAGTTCACGCTGTAATCAATATGAAGAATCTTCTTGATGAAGGAAAGCTTCAGACTGGAAAACTTTACGGGATGGATGATGTCTTTCCGGGAGTATTCTAAAAAATAAAATGAGCTTACGGCATCTTGTGCAATGTCGTAAGCTTTTAAATTATTAAATATCTTACTCGGATTTTATCTGGTTTAGAAATTTGTTCATTATTATAAGGGGTTACAATATGACAAATGTTCCTGAACTTTTTGGCAGCATGGTTTTTAATCAGCAGACCATGAAAGAAAGACTGCCAAAGGAAACTTTCAAGGCTCTCAAGCGTACATTGGACAACGGGGAACCGCTTCAGATTGATGTTGCAAACGTTGTTGCCCATGCAATGAAAGAGTGGGCAATAGAAAAGGGTGCAACCCACTATTCACACTGGTTTCAGCCTCTTACAGGCGTAACTGCAGAAAAACACGACAGCTTCATTAATCCTCAGGATGACGGAACTGTAATCATGTCTTTCAGCGGAAAGGAACTTGTAAAGGGTGAACCTGATGCGTCATCTTTCCCGTCTGGCGGTAAGCGCGAAACTTTTGAAGCCCGCGGCTATACAGTTTGGGATCCAACATCCTATCCTTTCGTAAAGGAACATACCCTCTGCATTCCAACAGCTTTCTGTTCGTACAATGGAGAAGCTTTGGACAAGAAGACACCTCTCCTTCGTTCCATGGAAGCCCTCAATGAACAGGCTCTCCGCATACTCAAGCTTTTCGGCAAGGATGATGTTACCCATGTTAATACAACTGTAGGTCCTGAGCAGGAATACTTTATCGTGGACGAAAAACTTTACTTTGAACGTAAGGACCTTCAGATGACTGGTCGCACTCTTTTTGGTGCAAAGCCTTCAAAGGGGCAGGAAATGGACGACCAGTATTTTGCGGCCCTCAAACCAAGAATTGCAAAGTACATGGAAGAGCTTAACGAAAATCTCTGGAAGTACGGCATCCTTTCAAAAACTGAGCATAACGAAGCCGCTCCTGCCCAGCACGAGATGGCTCCAATCTTCAGTACAACAAACCTTGCAGCCGACCAGAACCAGCTTACAATGGAAGTTATGAAAAAGGTTGCGCGCCGTCACGGCCTTGTATGCCTTCTTCACGAAAAGCCATATACAGGCGTTAACGGAAGCGGAAAGCACAACAACTGGTCCATGAGCACTAACCTTGGTGAAAATCTTCTTGAACCTGGTGATACCCCTGCAGAGAATGCCCAGTTCCTTTTGTTCCTTACGGCAATGATAAAGGCTGTTGATGAAAACCAGGATCTTTTGCGTATTTCAGTTGCATCTGCAGGAAACGACAATCGCCTTGGCGGTTACGAAGCTCCACCTGCAATCATTTCCATGTACCTTGGTGATGAACTTCATGCAGTCCTTGAGTCAATTAAGGATGGAACTCCGCTCAATGCCATTGGAAGTTCAAAAATGACCATCGGTGTTGATGTACTTCCGCCTATTCCAAAGGATTCCACAGACAGAAACAGAACAAGTCCATTTGCTTTCACCGGCAACAGATTTGAATTCCGTTCAGTAGGTTCAAGCCTTTCCATCAGCGGACCAAACACAACAATCGATGCCATGGTTGCCTATACCCTCAAGCAGTTTGCTGATGAACTTGAAAAGGCTGGTGATTTTGAAACTGCCCTTGCAGACCTTATCAAAAGGGAAGTTACCGCTCACTGGAGAATTATTTTCAACGGCAACGGTTATGACAGTTCTTGGATTGAAGAAGCAAAGAACCGCGGACTCCTTAATCTTGGTTCAACTCCAGATGCAATGGAACACTATCTTGCAGAAAAGAATGTAAAACTCTTTACGGAAATGGGTGTATATACTGAAGACGAAATGAAGAGCCATTATGAAATCAAGCTAGAAAAGTATTCAAAGATGCTCAATATCGAAGTAAACACAATGCTTGAAATGATCAGCAAGGATATTCTTCCGAATGTCTTCAGGTACATCAAGGATGTAAGTCAGGCTGTAATAAACCTTAAGTCTGTAGTTCCTGGTGCAAAGGCTCAGGCTGAATCCAAGCTCCTTGCAAAACTTGATTCCCTTGCAGACAGGATTTCTGATGAAACTGACAGACTCTATGCTGTCCACGAAGAAGCAAGAAAGGCTGAAAATGTTACAAAGTCTGCAAGAATCTATGCAGACAAGGTTGTTCCTCAGATGGCAGCCGTAAGAAAGATTTACGATGAAATGGAACCGTTGCTAGGCGAAGACTACAAGCCTTTTCCAAGTTATGAGGATCTCATGTTCAGGGTTTGATTTTTTTCTTTCAGAAAAAAATCATTCGATAAAATCTGCACGGTCGCACGCCCCTGCTACGACCGTGTATTTAGAGTATAAGATTTAAGTTTTCTTTCAAAAAAAAGGGCAGCGATAGTTTTATATCGCTGCCTTTTATAAATAGCCTGTAATGAAAAATATTACTGCAATCCAGCTGTCAAATCTGCTTCTGAAGCGTCACAGCCCTTTGATTTTGCCCATTCAACAAGCTGTCCATTGTCCAATGCAGTTTCAAATTCAGCTGCGAGATTAGCATCAGAGAGAATTGCCTTTTTGAGTTCAGCTACAGTCATATATCCACCTCACAAAATTAACAGTTATGATTTATATTCTATACCATTTTTTGCAAATAAACTAGTTATAATTAAATTAAATTCCATAATTTGCATAAATTGATATTTTGACGATTTGCTACTATATTGTGTATATGGATTCAGAAGGCATTCTTTCAGTATTGAATCCAGAACAAAGGGAAGCTGTAGTTCACGAAGGTTCCCCTCTGCTGATTCTTGCAGGAGCAGGTTCTGGAAAGACTCGCGTAATCACAACTAAAATTGCCTGGCTTATTTCGGAACTCAACTATAATCCGTCGTCAATTTTAGCCGTAACATTCACAAAAAAAGCCGCCAACGAGATGAAGGAAAGGGCAGTGGCTCTTGAACCCCGTTCATCATGGTCCCAGATAAGGACTTTCCATTCCTTTGGTGCCTATTTTCTCCGTCAGTATGCGTCTGATGCCAATATGGGTTTGGACAGCAACTTTACTGTATATGACGACGATGACATGGTTACCCTCATTACAAAGGCTGACGAGCGCCTTACAAAAAAAGATGCCTCCCATTATGCGCACCTGATTTCCCTTGCCAAGGACTACTGCCTAAAACCTGACAGTCTTGAACTTGCAACCGTTGATGATGATCCAAGGTTTCCTGAAGTTTACGAAGCCTATGAGAAACGCCTTCGTGCAACAGGCAATGTTGATTTCGGCGACCTCATAATGCTTCCGTACCTTATCCTCAAAGACAATGATCTTATCCGTACAAGCATCCGTTCACGCTATAAAGTTATCATGGTTGATGAATACCAGGACTCCAATGTGGCCCAGTACAAGCTTTTGCAGCAGTTGAGCGGTTATGCCAATGAAAATGACAGCAAGGCCTATGTCTGCGTAGTAGGTGACGACGACCAGAGCATCTATAAATTCCGCGGTGCAGAAGTCCAGAACATCCTCAATTTTAAGGATCAGTTTCCCGGTACAAAAATCGTTCGACTTGAAACCAACTACAGATCAACTTCGGAAATCCTTGATTGTGCGGCAAGCGTCGTAGAAAACAACGAAGGTCGCCTTGGAAAAAAACTTGTTGCTGCCCGTGGTCAGGGTAAAAAGCCTGCCCTTGTTTTCCTTCCAACTCAGGATGATGAAACTGAATTTTGCTACAGCCTTATTGAACAGGCGTGGGAACAGGGGGTTCCATACAGCGACTGGGCAATCCTTTACAGAACCAATGCTCAGTCCCTTGGGTTTGAGACGGAATTCCTTCACAGAAAGATTCCATACCAGGTTGTAGGATCCCTTAAATTCTATGAGCGCGAAGAAGTAAAGGATACCATTGCATGGCTTTCCTTCGTCCTGAATCCCCGCGATGAAATTTCTTTCCGCAGAATCATAAACAAGCCTGTTCGGGGAATCGGAAACAAGACTCAGGACAACATCATAGAGGCCGGTCTTGGACGTTCCCTTGTGGAAGCAATTCCGGAAGTAAAGCTTTCCAAAAAAGCAAGGGAAGGGGCAGACAGTTTTGTTGCCCTTGTGAAAAAGTTTTCTACGCTGCTGCCGGATGTTCCAGTTTCCTCTGAAGCACAGACTCTTGCAGAACAGGCAATAGAAACTGAAGAAAAAGAAAGCATCAGGCTTGAACGAAAACTTTCTGAATTCGTACAGTCTGTAGTAACGGAAAGCGGCCTTGAAGAATTCCATAAGGAACAGGATGATGTTACAGGCAGCCAGAAAGTTGCCAATCTTGAAGAACTTGTAAACAGTGCCGTCCTTTATCCGTGTACAAAACAGGGGCTCATTGATTTTCTTGACCACATAAACCTTGACAGAACTCTTGATGCCGCCGATGAAAATTCCGGTGAGACTGACAGGGTAACCCTGATAACCCTGCACAATACAAAGGGGCTGGAATTTCCAAGGGTAATCATTACGGGGCTTGAATCAGGCATTTTCCCTCGCGACGGAAAAACAGAAGCCGAGCTTGAGGAAGAGCGCCGTCTTTTTTATGTTGGAATAACCCGTGCAAAGGATGAACTTTATTTTACCAACTGCAGCATCCGTCGCCTTTATGGAAAAACAAACCCAATGATGCCGAGTCCATTCCTTTCCGAACTTGGTGATGACAATGTTCGTGTTCTTGGACAGAAGCCTGCAAGTTTCGGAAGCGGCAGTGGCTCAAAGGATCCGATAGAAAGCAAGTATTGCCGCGGTGCAAATGTCTATCACGATGACTGGGGGTATGGTGTAATTGTAAGGACGGAACACAGCGATGAAGGTGAATATGTTGTAACCGTAAATTTTGATACGGGCGGCTATAAGAAATTCCTTCCAAAATACCAGAAGTCATCTCTGCTTATTGTAGAATAGATTTCAGTTTAGTTTGCGATTGCATCCACTTCTTCTTTTTCAGTTTCTCCTTCAATGTAAATTATAATTCCGTTTGGAAGACATGCTGCCCATTGGTTTGGTCCGTTTATCTTTCCTGATTCAACGCAGATTTTGTTGTCGCAGGGAGAATCTTCAAACCAGGCATTCCCGTCGGAAACGGCAATGCGGGATTTTCCTATGAGTCCTTCAAATTCCAGGTGGAGTTCTTTGTCTAAGGCGTATGCATATTTTTCAGTCCTTGTCTGGACTATCAAATTTTTTTTTGTTGATTTTCCGCCAAAAATTTTTATTGCGGGGAAAATCACGGCAGCAGCAAAGATGAGTAAAATAAAAAAATCAAGGATTCTTGCCTTAACCTTCATTTCGCTATTCTAGCAAAATTACTGAGTTTTCACTACAATATTCAATATGAACGAAATTGAGTTTTTGGCTGAAGAAATTTTCAAAAGATATGGAAGCATCAAGAGGGCTAGGGGACCATTCCTTTATACGGCAAAAAGAACCCGTCTTACAGACCTTTATCAGGAAGGCGGCAGGGCCATCCTTGGATGGGGTGGAGGAAGTGCTTTTACAATGCTTAAGAATGCCCTGGACCGTGGTGCAACCGGCAGCTACAGGACGGATTTTACTCAGCGCCTTGAAAAGGCAGTCAACGAACTCTTTATTGGCAGCAGCAGAAAGACATTCATTTTTTCTTCCAAAATTGATGCCGTGTCAGCTGGCCTAAAAATCAACAGTGAAGGAACCAGCGTCTACCATCCGTGGCATCAGACAGAAATTAACTGGGAGGATGTGGAATGTATAGTTATAGAACCGACCCTTCCATGGACACAGAATATTTTCCTCCTTGCCGTAAAAGATACAGAAGAAAACAATATAAAGTTTGGTGATGTCATGAAAAGACAGATTCGCCTTTCATCCCCAATGGAAGCTGCCGTAACCCGTTCAATCTACAATTTGATTTCTGCCCTTCAGACAAGACAGGAAAAGGACTGGTTCATCTACGACAACATCATAAATCAGTATTGGGAAAGAAAGGGACCTTACCTTTTTCCAAAGATTCCAATGGACAGTTACAGGGCTTTTGTCCTTCATTGCCTTGATTTAGGTATTGTCATCAGTCCAGTTTATGAAAACCCAAGCATAGTTCCTTTTGGAGCTGACCGCGGTGTTTTTGCTGCCCTCAAGAAAAATCCTTTCCGTTCCGAAAATTAAGGAAGGAGATTTTATTAGAAATGCCACAGAGTGAACTTATTCTTTATGTAATCAAACTTGTCCTTGGGGGACTTGCAGCCTTTACCGCAATTCTCTTGTGGAGCAAAACCGGAGAAGCTTCCTGGATGAGCATCATTGCGGCCATCGTAATCAACTACGGTGGAACTGTTTACGATCTTCTTGTAGAAATGGGAATCCTTTCTGTAGACAAACTGAAAATCGGAAGCCTTCCTTTGACTTCATTGATTTTTACCGTACTGCCATCTCTTTTCTTTATTCTTGGATTCAGCATCATGATTTCCAGAATCAATTCAGGAAAATAAAAACTTGTGAGTTTTTCATATTTGCATTAGAATTTTACTATAACCATTTTAAGGGGGAAATTTAAATGGGAAAGAATGATACAAAGAATGCAATCGCATCTCTTATTCTTACACTTGCTGTAGGATGTATGCTTGCAGTGAGCGGAATCTACGCATTGCAGGGAAAGGCTGCCGGTGACTTGGCAATCAAGGGCCTCAAGTCAATTTTTGATGGAAGTGCAGAAAGCATCATCATTACAGTATTTGGCGTAATCGAACTTCTTGCAGGTATTTTCATCATCCTCAAGTGCTTCATTGGCGACAGGATGGGATCGTTCGGCAACATCATTTCATTAATTGTTGTTATCGTTTGGGTTGTTGTTATTGTCCTTGCAGACATCGTTGCAGGAATTGGAAAGCCAAACTTCCTTTCATGGCTCCTTCAGTTTTCTAAAGATTTGATCATCTTTGGTGCAATTTGGGTTTGCTGCAAATAATTTGATTTACGCTTAAAGCGAAGCCCGCCAAGCTTTTTGCCTGGTGGGCTTTATGGTTTTAAAGCATGAATTCCTTTCCTTTTAATTTTGGCTTCAGTTCATCGTACCAGTATCTGTCTTCTATTTTGCTTTTACCCGCTGTATAGCCGATTTTTCTGTCGGCGCGAACTTTTTCTCCGTGGAAGTCGCTTCCTGCAGTTGCAATCATGCCCAGCTTGTGTGCAAGTTCCTCAAGTCTGTATGCTTCTGCCACACGGATTCCTGGATGCCAGGCTTCAAGTCCTTCGACTCCAGTAGACTGTATTTCTATTATCTTGTCCTCCATTTTTCCCCATGATACATACATGGAAAGCGGGTGTGCCTGAACCGGGATTCCTCCTGATGTCTTTATGGCTTTTACTGCATCTTCAAGTTCAAGTCCGGTGCGTTCAACATAGCATGGCCTTCCTTTTGCAAAATACTTGTCAAAAGCCTGCTGCCTGACTTTTATGAAACCTTTTTCTATCATCAGGGATGCAAAGTGGGGGCGGCCGATGGTTTTTGTACCTGCCTTTTCCGCAACTTCATCGTAAGTGATGTTTATTCCCTGTTCCTGAAGCTTTTCGGCCATTTTTTGGTTGCGGTTGTCCCTTTCCTGCCTTAAAAACTCTATGGCTGCCTTGAGTTCATCAGATGCTGTCTGCAGCCCCAGTCCAAGCAGGTGAAATTCTCCCGTAGGCCACTGGATGGAAAGCTCAATTCCAGGAATAAACTCAATGTCCAGTTTTTTAGCCATTTCCTGAGCTTCAATAATGCCGTCTATTGTATCATGGTCTGTAAGTGCTATTGCCTTCAGGTTTTTTGCGTGTGCATAGGCGATTAACTGTTCTGGAGTATAGGTTCCGTCGGAAGCAGTAGAATGTGTATGCAAATCTATCATTTCTTACTCATTAAATTACGTTTTTTTGTTAAAATTTGCATTATTATAGCATATTTTTGTTTCTTGTGATAGAATGGTATATAAGTAAATTGTATATTGATTGGAATTCAAGTGATAGAGGGATTCTAGTTTTTTACAAGGGGAATTGAAAAGTATGCCAAAGACAGTTCAATTTACAGCCGGCTCAATCATTTTCTTTGAGGGTGCAAAAGACTCTAACATTTATATTCTTCAGTCTGGTGCCGTTGCATTAAAGTCCCGTGACCTTGAAACTGGAGTTCCTGTTTCTGAACAGGTTAGGATCGGTGAGTTCTTTGGCGTAAAATCAGCACTCGCACACATGCCTAGCCTTGTAACAGCTTCAGTACTTGTGAATTCTGTAGTTGTAACAATGACAGTTGCGGAGTTCGAAAAACTTTTCAGTTCAAAGCAGGCTATTACAGAAAAGATGCTCCGCGTTTTTTCAAAGTCTTTGCGTGACATCCATAGAAAAACAGAAGGATTCCTTAAGAGTGGCTTCGTTGCAATTTCACCTGAGGTTGGAATGCTAAGCGTTGCACAGGCCTTCTATAATGACGAACAGTTTAAGAGCTGTATTGATGTTCTTACAAGAATTTCTCAGATTAATCCAAATCCTTCCAACAGGGCGGAAATCGAAAAACTTTATAAAGATGCAAAGAGAAAGGAAGGCAGCAGCAGACCTGGATTAGCGGCATTCAATTCTGAATCTTCTTCAAATGAATCTTTTGGTCTTTCTGTAAATCAGTTCTCTCTTCCTGCATTTGACCGCTTTACAAAGAAATATTCACGCGGGGATGTAATCATTTCTGAATTTGAACCTGGTGAAACATTCTACCTCATCAAGTATGGTGAAGTTCAGATTTGCAAGTGCATCAATAACCAGAATAAGAGCCTTGATATACTGACAAGCGGACAGTTCTTTGGAGAAATGGCAATCCTTGACAACAGCCAGCGCAGTGCATCTTGTATTGCCCGTACCGATGTTGCATGTCTCGAATTCAACAAGGCAAACTTTAAGGCATTGGTTCTCAGTAATCCTCAGATTGTCATGAACCTCCTTAAGATTTTTACAAAGCGCATCTATGACCAGTACAGGCAGTTTAAGATCATCCTCATCAAGGAAATTCCTGTTCGTGTCTGCGATGTTTTCCTAATGTATGACGAACTTCAGGGTACAGCTTCAAATATGGATGAATCTAATACAAAGCGGAAGTTCAACATTTCTGTAAATGACATTGCCTCATGGGCGGCCATTTCACATTCGCAGGCTCATGAAGAACTTTCTGTCCTTATGGACCGCGGAAAAATTGAAATCTTTGAAGGCTACATAATCGTAAAGAACATTCACGATATGCGCCGTGTAGTAGACAACTACTACATGAAAGTAGAAGCCTTCACCAAGGCACAGCAGAACTAGCTGCATTTAATTTTTTAATTAATGCCAACTTAGCTCACCTGGTAGAGCAGTTCCCTCGTAAAGAACAGGTACTCGGTTCAAGTCCGGGAGTTGGCTTAAGGCTTCCAATGAAAAATTGGAAGCCTTTTTTTATTCCTGCAAAGTACAAAACATTGAACCGATTAGCGAAGTGACCGCCGAGCAGGTGCAAGGAAAATGCGGCAGGGAGGCTTTGTTTTATTTCACCGCCTTTCCTGCGGGTTTTGTGAATTTAAAGAACTCCGGAGCTTTTGCACTGATAATCCAGCCTCCGTTGTAAAAACCGCTTTCCCCAACTGTTGGATAAACAAAAATTACCTTGGCAGGATTGTTTGTGTCATAGATGAATTCGTTGGAATTCCAGTTCCTTTTTTTGTTTGGAAAAGGATACTGTTTGTCTGCGGGGGTACAGAAAGTGAACTTGTATTTTCCTGGCTTTATGTTGTGCAAATGCATAGCCATGCCGCCCATCAGGTAATAGGTTCTTTCGTAATTGTTAACTCTGTTTGGAATGGAAGCCCATTCGTAGGTTGCCCTTGCTGCAGTGTAGGTAACATCATTTCCGTCCATGTCTTCTATTTTAAGCCAGCACCTTACTTCATTTATCTTCTGAGAATTTTCGGGGCGGTAGATGATCAGTTCCCAGGGATTGTGCTTTAATTCTGTTTCCGCAAAGGCACTCATTGAGAAAAATAATGCTGCAAGGAAAACGACAAGGCGACTCATTTTACAAATTATATAGCTCCAATTATTTTGTGTCACTAATTCTTTTGGTGTCCTTTATTCCTTGAGAATGTTTTAAGACATCACGAAATTGACTTTGGAATTTTTACAATACTTCGTCAATAGAATCAGTTATTCATTTAAAATCCTACGCTGACAGAGATAACCCAATTTTGAGTGAACTGGGTTCCACTGTCGTTGCTGATTCATGAGAATTCCCTGTAAAAGCCTGTTTGAATTCTGACGTAGGCGTCAGTAGACTCCAGTAAGGCAGCTCCGATACGAAAAGTGTTTGTTGTTTTTGTGTATCTATATGCATTTATCTTGTTGCTAATGTCGTAATAGGATTTGAATTCTGTAAATCGTGTAAAATCGTAGTATGCAACAAGGGCGAATAACTTGTAAAAGTCCAGGTGGCATTTAATATTCAATATCCCGGAATTAAATATTCTTGCAGTAAGTTCTTGTTTTGGACTATAGGTTTGGTTTATGTATGTGAAGGAATGAGAAATATGATTCCTGTAGTAATAGAATGGAATGATTGTATTATCTACCCTGAAAGATAGCCATGAATTAATGGGCAGCGTGTAGTTAAGGTCAATGCATGGACCGGCAATAAGACTCTTCTGTTTTTCTTTTGATGTGTATATGCCAAAATATTTGTTGCTTAGGTTAAGGTTTTCTCCGTATAGGTCGTTGTTGACTATACCTGTTGTGTTTGTTGTTCCGTCTGTAAATTCAAGCAATAGTCCAAGACTGACAGAAAATTTCTGGGTGTTGTCTTCATCTCTAAAATATTTTTTGCAGGGAAATATTTTAAAAGAGTTACAAAGTACATCCATATTGTAAGTTACATATCCAAAATTGGGAACTATTTGTTTAGGCGTTGAAAAATCATTTTCCTTTTCAAAATAAATTTAACTTGAATACTTTTGATTCCATTTGTATTCAAGCGACCCAAAAGTAACGCTGCCCTTGTTTATGGAAGGTTCGCATCCAATATCAAGGGTGTAGGGACCGTTTTTTATGAAGTCAATTGTTGAAAAAAAGAATTGATTAAAAGAATATTCTTCGGCGGGGTTGCTGTATTTGTCTGCGTCCTGGGAGTAAATGGATGATATGAAAAACATTGTGCATAACAATGCAGATAATTTCTTCAT
>JAHAZL010000051.1 GCA_018384055.1 Treponema sp. | reverse complement strand
GAACCAATCATTTTAGCATCAGCCTCTCCCAGAAGACAGCAAATCCTCAAGTCTCTTGGAATTCCCTTTATTGTTCATCCCGCAGACATCGATGAAACAATTCCCAAAGACATAAGGGTTGATGATGCACCAGAGTATCTCGCCGCAAAAAAAATTGACGCAGCAGTCAGAAGTTTGTCTCAGGACAGCGAAATCGGATGGGTTCTTGCTGCAGATACGGCAATTGTCTACAAGAATAGGATTTATGGAAAACCAAAGGACATTGACGAGGCCAGGTCTTTCCTGACACTCTTTCAGGGAAATACACACAAGGTAATTACTGGAATTGCCCTTTACAACGGCTTCCTTCACTACATGTCCTCCAGGACCAGCGTTAATAAGGTAACTTTTGCACCAATGTCCGATGAAGAGATCGAATGGTACCTTTCCACGAGCGAATGGCATGGTGCCGCCGGTGGGTACAGGATTCAGGAAAACGGTTCCTGCTTCATATCAAAAATAGAAGGCACAGAAAGTTCTGTCGTGGGGTTGCCTATATATGAACTTTGTGATATGCTGCGTGAGCAAAATTATAAGCTTTTCGAAAGATAAGCCGTTCATTCGTAGAATGGGCAGTTTGCCGGGCATTTGACATTGCCGTGTGCTTGTCAGGTGTTGCGAAATCATCCGGACTGCAGCAGCCAGTCACGAGAAAAAGATCAGGAAGGAAAAGCCTGCCCGTTATTAAGGAACAGGCCATAAGGTTTTTCCAAGTGAAGGAGTACTCAAATGGCAGTAGTAACCATGAAGAGTTTGCTTGAATCAGGTGTACACTTTGGTCACCAGGTAAAGCGTTGGGATCCACGTATGAAGAAGTATATCTTCGCAGAACGCAATGGAATCCACATCATCGACTTGCAGAAGACAATCACTGCAATCAAAGACAGCTACGATGTTATCCGCAAGGTTGCATCAGCTAACAAACCGGTTCTTTTCGTTGGAACAAAGAAGCAGGCACAGCAGGCTATCGCAAAGGAAGCTGAACGCTGTGGCATGTACTACGTAAACAGCCGCTGGCTCGGTGGTACACTTACAAACTTCGCAACAATCAAGAAGTCCCTTCTCCGTCTCAAGAAGATTGAAAAGATGGAAGTTGACGGAACATTCGAAAACCTCACAAAGAAAGAAGTAGCCAACCTCCTAAAGGAAAAGGATAAGCTTACAAAGAACTACGGCGGAATGAAGGATATGAAGGAACTCCCAGGAGCAATCTTCATCATCGACACACACAAGGAACAGATCGCTGTAGCAGAAGCACGCCGCATGGGTATCCCAATCGTTGCTATCGTTGATACAAACTGTAACCCAGAAGGAATCGACTACCCAATCCCAGGTAACGACGACGCTATCCGCGCCATCTCCCTCTTCACATCAATCATTGCCAACGCAGTAATTGAAGCAGACAACGAACAGGGCCTCAAGATCATCGACACACTCGGTGACGAAGAAGAAGTTACTACAGATGCTTCAACAAAGAAGGATGACGAAGAAATCGTTGACTATTCTAACTATCAGCCTACAGAAGCTAAGGAAGAAGATGTAGAAGCTGACAAGAAAGAAAGCGAGCTTCTTGACGAAGACAACTATACAAACAAATAATTTTGCGGGGACTTGAAAAAGTCCCTTTACAAACCTATTTATAAGGATACTAAAATGGCTATTACAGCAGCAATGGTAAAAGAATTGTTCAAGGCAACTGGTGCTGGTATGCTTGACTGCAAGAAGGCACTTACAGATGCTAACGGTGACATGGCAGAAGCAGAAAAGATCCTCAAGGAAAAGGGTCTTGCTGCAGTTGCAAAGCGTTCAGAAAGAGCAACATCTGAAGGACGCATCTATATCAAGCAGGCAGGAAACAAGATCGGTATCGTAGCCGTAACTTGTGAAACAGACTTCGTTGCAAAGAACGCTGACTTCATCGCAACAGGTGAAAAGGTTCTTGATGAAGTTCTCGCAAAGGGATACACAGAAGCTAACGATGAACTCAAGAACATGGTTCTCGACTTTGCTACACGCACACGCGAAAACATGTCTTTGAGCACAGTTAAGCTCATCGAAGTTCCAGCTGATGCATCTGCAGGAATGTACATCCACACAGACTACAAGCAGGCAGCTGTTGTAGTAATCAAGGGATCTGCGGACGACAAGGTAAAGGAATTTGCACGCGACTGCTGTATGCACCTTGTTGCAGAAACACCTGCTTACAACACAAGAGCAGAAGTTCCAGCTGCATACATCGATGAACAGAAGAACATCTTCAAGTCACAGATGGATCAGGACGAAAAGATGGCATCTAAGCCAGAAAACGTTAAGGAAGGAATCCTCCAGGGCAAGATCAACAAGCACCTTTCTGAAATCTGTTTCGAAGATCAGATGTTCGTTAAGGATGACAAGAAGACAGTTAAGGCTAAGCTTGAAGAAGTTGCAAAGTCAGTTAATGCAACACTTTCATTTGCTGACATCAACCTTCTTCTTCTTGGAAAGTAATTTTTAACAATTAAAGATAGCGGTCTTCCTTTCGGGGCTGGCCGCTATTTAAGTTTATGTCATACAGTGCAGTTTTTTCTGCACCTGATTTTTAACTTTTATTCATGGAGACAATTATGGCAGACAACGAAAGCCGCATGGAAAAAACAGTTAACGCCCTCAAGGATGAATACAATACTATCCGCACAGGTCGTGCAAGCGCATCTATTTTGGACAAGGTTCGTGTAGATTACTACGGAACCCCTACTCCTATCAGTCAGGTTGGAACAATTTCAGTTCCAGATGCTCGTTCACTTGTAATTTCTCCATTTGACAAGTCAATTATGGGTGACATTGAAAAGGCAATTCAGAAGGCTGAACTTGGCTTGAACCCAAACAACGATGGAAAGGTAATCCGCATTGCAATTCCACCACTAACAGCAGACCGCCGCAAGGAACTTGTTAAGCAGGCAAAGGCAACTGCTGAAAACTACCGCACAACAATCCGCAATATTCGCCGTGACGGTAACGATGATCTCAAAAAGCAGCAGAAAGCTGGAGAACTTACAGAAGATCAGTTGAAGACAGAAACAGACAAGCTTCAGAAGCTTACAGATAAATACATTGATGAAATCAATAAAGTTTATGAAGCTAAAGAAAAGGAAATAATGGAATAATTTCCCATGTCAGATTCATCAGTTTCAAACAACATTGAAATCAACAGGGACCAGTTGCCAAACCATGTTGCAGTAATCATGGATGGCAATGGCCGCTGGGCTAAAAACCGAAACCTTATCCGCACCAATGGGCATACAGAAGGGCTTAAACGGGCAAAGGAAATTGCAAAGGCAGCTTCCGACCTGGGCCTAAAGTTCATTACATTCTATGTTTTCTCTACAGAAAACTGGAAGCGCACAAAGGAAGAAGTGGGTTTTCTGATGAATCTGATCCACACTTACCTGCTTTCAGAATTTGCCTTCTGCAAGGAAAACGGCATCAGGGTAAAACTTCTGGGAGACAGGACAGGCTTGCCTAAAAACGTTCAGGAAGACCTGAATAAGATTGAAAAGGACACGGAATCATTTACAGATAAGCTCACGATTTGCCTTGCCATCAACTATGGCGGTAGAAATGAAATCATCCGTGGAATTAAAAAGCTCATTGCCAATGGGATTGATCCTGAAACAATTACAGAAGAATCAATTTCAGAAAGTTTTGATGTTCCAGAACTTCCCGATGTTGATTTATTAATAAGAACAGGCGGAGAAAAAAGACTGAGCAATTTCTTGATGTGGCATTCTGCTTATGCCGAACTTTTGTTTAAGGATACACTCTGGCCTGATTACCATAAAGAAGAATTCTACAGTGACATTGCAGAATTCCAGAAAAGAACCAGAAGATTTGGAGCTGTACCTCAATGAGTAAAGTTGCTTCCCGTTTGTTTACATTTTTTGTTGGCGTTCCCCTTGTAATTGGAATCGTTATGTGGCCTGTACTGAACCATTTGCCACTACACCTGTTACTTATTCTTGCAGCCTCCGTGGGAGCAAGCGAACTTTATGACATTTTTGCAGTCAACCATAAATTGCTTCCCAAAAAATTTCTGGTATCCTGCTCGGCTTTCATTTCAATCATCGCCGGTTTGTATGCAGTACTGCCAGCCTTCAACTTCACCCCCCCTTATGGGCAGGAAATAATCACATTTGCATACATTCTTGTCCTTCTTCTAATTCTTGTGCTGGAAGTATTTACAGCACAAGATTTCAAGCATTCCTTGAACAAAATTGCAACTTCAACATTCATAATTACATACACAGGATTTCTTCTTACTTTCATTTCCAGAATGACAGTATGGCAGATGTACGGAACCAGCATAACAACTCCATGCATTAGCATTTTCCTCATCATGGTATTCTTTACAGACAGTGTTGCTTGGTTCTTCGGCGTTCTTTTTGGCAAAAGCACCCGTGGCTTCGTTAAAGCAAGTCCAAACAAAAGTCTTGTAGGCTTTATGGGTGGTTTGCTCGGTGCATCAGCTGCAGGTGTTTTAGGATACTTCATCTGGCAGGATCTTTTTGAAGGTGGACTCGTAAAACTTATCATTACAGGCATACTCATCGCATTCTCTTCCATTGTTGGCGACCTAGCAGAATCTGTATTCAAGCGTTCTGCAGGAATAAAGGACAGCGGAAACATTATCCCTGGACGCGGCGGAATGCTGGACTCTCTTGACTCCATTGTTATGTCCGCACCCATTTTCTACATTCTTTTCTCCATTTTCTTTGGACCTTTCAACTGATGAAAAAGAGAGTTTTAGTTCTTGGCTGTACGGGTTCCATAGGCAAGCAGACTTTAGACATCTGTCGCAACATGCCAGAAGCTTTTGAAGTTTGTGGTGTTGCAGCCGGTAAAAATGAAGAGGCAGTTGCTGAACTTTGCAAGGAATTCAACTGCGAAGGAACTGTTTTTTCCCGAGATGGCATCAAGGGCATCGAGGACCTTATAAAAAAATCAAAGGCAGACATTGCAGTAAACGGCATAGCTGGTGCTTCCGGACTTGAGCCAAGTGTTCTCGTCCTAAAAAACGGAATAGACCTTGCCCTTGCGAACAAGGAAACTGTCGTTATGGCCTGGCATGTTGTAAAAGATCTTGCCTCAAAAAACAAATGCCATATAGTTCCTGTAGACAGCGAACACAGCGCAATATTCAACCTTACTCAGAAAATCGGAACTGAAAACATTTCGGAAATTGTAATAACTGCAAGCGGAGGTCCTTTCAGAAAACTTTCAGATGAAGAATTGAAAAAGGTTACTGTTGAAGATGCATTGAAACATCCAACCTGGAACATGGGACCTAAAATTACAATTGACAGCGCTTCCCTTGCAAA
This sequence comes from Treponema sp., assembly GCA_018384055.1. Lineage (GTDB taxonomy): Bacteria > Spirochaetota > Spirochaetia > Treponematales > Treponemataceae > Treponema_D. The sequence goes on along the minus strand of JAHAZL010000051.1, from coordinate 7,060 downwards.
CAAAGGGCTTGAAGTAATCGAAGCCGTTCGCCTTTTTGACTTTTCCCCGGATAAAGTTAAGGTTGTGGTTCATCCACAAAGCCTGATTCATTCTTTAGTCCGCACCAAAGACGGTGTCCTTTACGCACAGATTTCCAATCCAGACATGAGGCACCCTATTTACGGAGCCCTCGTATGGCCTGAGTATCGGGAAACTTACCTTGAACCATTTGACCTTGCCACCTGCGGAGAGATGACATTCTTTCCGCCAAGATTGGATTCATTCCCATTGCTGTCCCTTGCCTATGAATGTGCAAGAAAAAGCAATTCCTATACCATAGCTTTCAATGCCGCCAACGAAATTGCAGTTGCAGCATTCATCGCTAAAAAATGTTCTTTTCTTCAAATTGCAGAAATAGTTTCTAAAACCCTTGAAAAGGACTGGTCGATGATTCCGGACACCTTGGAAAAAGTTTATGAATCTGACAGGGCAGCAAGAAAAACTGCAGAAGAAATACTTTCATCACTGATTGCCCTTTAGGCAGGAGACAGAAATTGACTTTTGTACTCGGAATTTTGGGACTCGGCATTCTTGTTTTTTTCCATGAACTTGGACATTTCATTGCTGCAAGAATTTCCGGTGTTAAAGTTGAAGCATTCTCCGTTGGAATGGGGCCTGTCATTCTTCATCATTCTTACAAAGGCACGGATTACCGATTATCCCTCATTCCACTTGGCGGATACTGTGCCATGAAAGGTGAATCTGATTTCAAAAAAGCCCTTGAAGAAAACCTTGCGGCAATTGAAGCAAGCAAGGATTCTTTTTACGGAGTTCATCCTTTGAAAAGACTTTTCATTGCTTTTGCAGGTCCTTTTTTCAACTTCTTCCTTGGTTTTATTTTTCTTTCACTTATTGCAGGCATCGGATACATTTATTACACCGCAGGAAATAAAGTTTCCATGGCAGATGAAATCTATCCTGAACTTCATTCGGCAGCACATGAAGCTGGTATGAAAACCGGGGACACCATCCTTTCCATGAACGGAACATCGGTTGAAGATTTTTCCGAAATAGCATCCTACGTTGCATCAAGGCCTGATGAAGATATTTTGGTTTCAGTTGACCGTAATGGAACACCACTTGAGTTTATCGTCCATACAGATCTTGATAAAGAAACAGGAAGCGGTAAAATGGGCATTGTCTCGGACAGTTCATCAATCGTTCAGAAAGAGCGAAAAGGAAAGAATTTTACAGGTTCTGTAAAAGAAGGTTTTGCGGAATCCATAAAAGTCATAACCATGACCATAAAAAGTGTCAGGATACTGTTCAAAGGTGTAAACGTCCAGAATGCAGTTTCGGGTCCTGCAAGGATAACCTCCATGCTTGGAGACACAATACAAAACGGTTTCAAGGCAGGTTTTAGGGCAGGTATTGTAAGTACCCTAGAATTCCTTGCAATAATTTCCATTTCCCTTTTCATGACAAACCTCCTTCCTGTTCCCATTCTTGACGGGGGATTAATTCTTTTTGCCTTCATTGAATGGGTTTCTGGAAAAAAACTTTCGCCAAAAGTCCTGTACTATATCCAATTGGCAGGAATTGCTATAATAGCAGCATTGATGGTATTCGCTCTTTTTGGAGATTTCATGTACTTCATAAAAAAGTGAAAACGGAGAAGCATTATGAAAATGAATAGAATTTTATACACTTTGATGTTATTTATTGGAACCGCAGCATTTGGTCAGGCTTATGTTTCAACACAATCCCATGAAGGAAAAGTAAATTTCATACAGCCTCTTGAAACTGCAGCAAATTTTGACAGCAGCTTTTATTCAGCAGGCAGCGACGGCTTTCTTGTAAAGTGGTCTTCTGACGGCATGGGAGAACACTACCAGGTTTCTGACCTACAGATTCAGAAAGTTGCAAGAAACCCTTCTACAGGGGATGTTGCCGTTTATGAAACAGACGGTATTTCCGTTCATCGTGTTACAGTCATCGACCCAAGGACTTTTGGGAAGAGATTTTCAAAGAGATTTTCAGATTCAATTGCATCAATTACCTTCTCTTCAAAAGGGAATTATCTATTGGTTGGAACAAATGCAGTAAACGGATGCTATATTCTTAATGCAAGAACAGGAAATGTAGCAAAGAAAATAAACGATGTACCTGGAATCATATCCATGGCAAAAACAGGGGCATCAGAAAAGAAGGCCGTCCTTTATTCTAGGACAGGTGCCCTCATCTATTACAACATGCAGACTCACAAAGCAGAAAAGAAGTTTTCAACAGTTCCAGCCCTTGAACAGCCTATTATTTTTGGAACCGGAAAACTCAACAACAGGCTTTTTGCAGGAATCAAGGACAATATGGTATATATCATTGATGCTGCTGACGGTAAAACCCTTTCAACATATCCTGCAAACAATGGACTTATTTTTGCATCGGAATATGATCAGGGAGACAAGCAGGGACTTTACTTTACCTCGGAATCAGGAAGAACCTGGTCCCTCCGCCTTATAAATGCAGAAAACCTTAAGAAACTCCTTACAGGGTTTAATGTTCCTTCTCCACTAATTGTAAAGAATTTTACAGGCCTTAAAAGCCGTGATGCCTTTACCTGTGCTTCAAAAAATGCAGGCTCAATCATGCTTGGAACACAATCTGGCAACATCTATACAATGACTGACATTCCGGAATCCGAACTTTACAGTCTCTTTGCAATTACAGAAAACATGTACCAAAAGATTTATGACATTGATGCCAGCGACAATGAATTCTACTTCCTTACAAACAACAGTATTTATAAAACATCTTTCGATTCAAGAGTCATGAGCAGGATCGGAAGCAACCCAAGCCACAATAACCTCATAAAATCCAACGGCAGAATCATCTTGTGGTCAAGGAACACTGCAAAAACAGTTCAGACCATGTCACTTGACGGAAGTGAAAACCTGGAATCCCTCTTTAATCCATCTAATCAGATAAGAGCCCTTAGGGTCGCCGGAAACAGAATCATCTATGTTTCTGGAACTAATTCCGTATACATCTACAATTTTGAGGACGGTTCAAACAACGAGGTATACACCGGAACTTCAGTCCAGGATGCAGTTCTGATCGATGAAAATACACTTTATGTTGCAAAAACAGGAACAGGTCGTGGAGACAGTGCTCTCATTAATGTAAACCTTCAGACAGGCGAAACAGTTCCACTAAAGTTCAACGGTGATGTTGCCTTCTCCCTTAGTTTTGATTATGGCAACGAAAATTCCAACCTCTACGGAATCAGAATCAATTCTGCAAACGGAGTAAGAACTGAAGTATTTTCATACAATCCGCGAAACAATGTGCAGAGTTCACTTTTCAGCCTTTCTGCAGAAGACAGCACTGCCTTTACTTCAATTAAGTTGCCTCTTATCTTCACAAACATCGGAAAGAATACAGTAAGGGCCTGCAACACAGGAACAAGAAAGACAACAGTTTATAAGCGTTCTGCCTCAATGCCAATCAAGGCAGCTGCTGCAGGAAACAAGGTTGCCATTCTTAACCGCAACGGAAGCATTTCCTGGTACAATGCAGGTTCTCAGGTCCTCATAGCTGACTGGGTTCTTACAACTGACGGCGAATGGTTTGACCTTGTAAACTGATTGAATAAAATCTATAAGAATAAAAAAGGCCTTTTTATAGGTAGCCCTTAGTTACCGGACACTTATACCAGGCTGATTTTAAGGACTGACTCCCAGCTTTTGAAGGAGCCAGTCTTTTTCATTTTTAGATATCAGCAACCGCGGAAGATTGCCTCGTTGTAGATTTCAATGTACTTTTTTGCAGCTTCATCCCAGCCGAAGGTTTTCTTCATGCCAGTCTGCTGCATTTTCTTAATGTGGTCTTTCTTGTTGTAGTAGGCCCATACTGCCCATCCCACAGTGTCGTAGATTGCACGAGGTGTAAGATGTTCAAATACAAATCCTGTTCCTTCACCGGTTTCCTGATTGTAATTGTCAACTGTATCTGCAAGTCCACCAGTCTTACGAACAATAGGAAGTGTTCCGTAAAGCATGGAATAGATCTGATTGAGACCACATGGCTCATACTTGGAAGGCATAAGGAAGAAGTCAGAACCTGCTTCAATAAGGTGGCTCAATGCATCGTCATAGCCAATGTAAGCACGGAAATTAGGAAGCTTTGACTGAAGGTTGCGGATTTCGTTTTCGCACCAGGCTTCGCCGCTACCAAGAACTACAACCTGAACTTTCATGTCATTGCAGATCTGATAGATTGAACCATAAGATGGTGCAAAAATTTCTGCAATACCCTTCTGATCTGCAAGACGGGTTACAATACCGATTACAGGAATGTCCGGGTTGATTTCAAGCCCCATCTTCTTCTGGAGTTCTTCCTTACATACAGCCTTACCTTTCATATCCTTTGCGGAATATTTTGCGGGAATCTTCTTGTCTACTTCTGGACTCCATTCCTTAAGGTCTGCTCCATTGAGGATTCCGCGGACTACTTCACTGCGAACACGCAAAAGTCCATCCATTCCGAATCCACCTTCTGGAGTCTGAATTTCCTTTGCATAAGTTGGGGAAACGGTTGTAATCATGTCTGCTGTTGTAACGCCAGCCTGAAGGAAATTTATGCCTCCGTTGTGTTCAAACCCAGCTCCATAATAAAGACCCCAGTCAATACCAAGGGATGTAAAGGATTCCTTGGAGTACTGTCCCTGATATCCCTGATTGTGGATCGTAAGGACTGAAGCAGTCTTTTCAAATCCGCAGTATCGGCATACATGCTTTAGGATTGCAGGTGCAAGACATGCTGACCAGTCATGGCAGTGGATTACATCAGGATACCAGTTCAATTTTCGGCAAAGCTGGAATGCACCGTGATTCAGGACGGCAAAGCGATATGGATTGTCGTGGAAGTCTGTTTCAGAAGGAACACCATAAATACCATCGCGACCAAAACACTGCTCGTGGTCAATAAAATATACGGAAAGCTTGTCACAGCCAGGCATTGTTGTTGTGTAAACAGCAGACCATGTTTCACTCTGGCCTGCTGCAATGGCCATAGGGCCTTCAAGCAAAGTCAACTTGCTTCTGTCGATTTTATAGTAACGAGGCATTACGATTTTTACATCATGCCCCATTTTTGTAAGCTGAATGGCAAGAGCACTTACCATGTCGGCAAGGCCACCTGTCTTTGCAAAAGGTACTGTTTCAGCTGTTACCATTAAAATTTTCATAAATAGCTCCTTCCTAAAGTTTTATTTTTTAAGGTCTGCCATTGCTTTTACAAAGGCCTCTTTAGAATTCTTGATGGAATCTGCACTTACGCAATATGCCATTCTGACCCATCCCTTTCCACCGAAACCGCTTCCAGGGGCTGTAAGGATAAGGTATTTCTTAAGGTAATCGCAGAATGCCATGTCATCGCCATTGAAGCAGTCTGGAGCCTTGCACCACATGTAGAATGCTCCTTCAGGAACAATGTGTTCGATTCCGGCAGCATCAAGAACTTCCATAACCATATTGCGCCTTGTTTCGTAAAGGCTATAGTCAACCTTTGCATTCCAAGTTTCTGCAACAACGCGCTGGAAGAAGGCAGGAGCATTTACATAGCCCAGGACACGGGTTGTAAAAATACAGGCTGCAACAACTTCATCCTTGTCTGGACATGCAGGATTTACGCAGATATAACCGATTCTTTCGCCAGGAAGAGAAAGATTCTTTGCAAAAGAAGTTACGACAATTGAACTGTCATAGATAGGGAATGCACCAGGAACTTCCTTTCCGTCATAAACGATGGCACGGTACGGTTCATCGCAAACAAGGTAAGGCTTTCTGCCGCACTTTGCACCATGTTCTTCAAGAACTTTTGCAAGGGCTTCAATTTCTGCCTTTGTATATACACGACCAGTAGGATTATTAGGGCTGTTGATGAGAACGGCAGCTGTCTTTTCATTGAGGGCTGCTTTTATTGCTTCTACATCAAGGCTGAAGTCAGGCTTTGTCTTTACTTCAACAAGTTCACCGCCGTGGTTTTTAACATAATGCTTGTATTCAGTAAAATAAGGAGCCGGAACAACTACATTGTCACCTTCGTTGAGGATAGCCTTAAAAAGGGCATTGAGGGCACTTGCAGCACCTACAGACATGATAACGCAGTCACCAGTAACCTTAACCCCCTGTTCAAGGCTTGTCTTTTCTGCCATGGCATCGCGGCAGAACTGGAAACCGGCATTAGGCATATAACCGTGGAAATTCTTTTCGCGGCAGAGAGCCACATTCTTTTCCATGGAAGCCTTTACTTCCACAGGAGGTTCAAGATCAGGATTTCCGATGCTGAAGTCAAAAACCTTGTCGTTTCCGTACTGTGCCTTAAGTTTGATTCCTTCCTCAAACATCTTGCGGATTACACCTGCACCCTTGCTGGTCATGGTTTCTTTTATGTTATTTGAAATTGGCATGATATGCTCCGATAGTTGATTTATATCGAAACTATTATACCACAAGAAAAGGAATAATTAAATGAAAAGAAAAATAATTTTTAGAGAAAAACAAAGGTCAATTTAGTGGTTTAAAATAAAAAAAGGGGGCTGTCCAATAAGTATGAGTCATTCCCGTGCTCGACACGGCAATCTCTTGTATTGCAGTTAAATGGATTTTCGATTCAAGCCCGAAAATGACACTTTTTGAACTAATTGGTCATCCTACTCCACTGGTTTAAAATAAAAAAAAGTTTCTGTGATTTACAGAAACTTGATGTGGAGAGTGTAGGATTCGGGTCCGGCTACACTCACTTCTCCCTCGCACCTGCTCGGCGTTCGTTCCGCTCCGAATAATGTTTTTACTCCACTGGTTTAAAATAAAAAAAAGTTTCTGTGGTTTACAGAAACTTGATGTGGAGAGTGTAGGATTCGGACCTACGAAGGAAAACCAACAGATTTACAGTCTGCCCCCTTTGACCACTCGGGAAACTCTCCATTCCCCTATTGGGATAAAGCCGCCGCAGGGATTCGGACCCAGGACCTCGAGATTACAAATCACGCGCTCTACCAGCTGAGCTACAGCGGCTTAT
>JAHAZL010000058.1 GCA_018384055.1 Treponema sp. | reverse complement strand
TACAATAATTAATGCTGAATGATTCAGCATGACAAAATTATTTAGGAGTGTGGATGCTTAAATCTACAAAGAATTGGTTCATTGTTTAAAAGCCGGGAGTTGCTGAACCTTAGTTTAGGTTAGTAATCCTCAAGGCCTTGACTCAGCCGTTTTGAAGGTGCCTGCCTATAATCATGCACCTTCAATTAAAACTCTAGCAGCCCATGAAGAACAGGAAAAACTATTTCAAGATGAAAATAAAAAGGGCACCTAATTGCTGGGAATTATATAACTTTCTATAATGTGTATTCTGTCTACTAGAGTCGAGGAATATCCTGCGCACAGGCAATGGAGTTTATCAACGAACAAATCCGGACAATCAAGATAATTCAATAAATACTGCTCTTTCAATCTTTATCTGTGTTGTTTTCTTCCACAAATATTTCAGGAACCTAAGGATGAAGCCGGAAACATTTTCATAAAAAAATATTAAAATACTTCAATATATTGTTATTTTAAACTAAAATGGCAGGCATTATGAGGAAGTTTATATTATCATCAATGCTTGTTTTATTTATTGCTTCATTTTCTGTTTCTGCTCAGGATAATCCGACAGGTAACATTACATCTGGAACTGAAATTTCTGCCATTCAGTCTTCAGACATAGGATTTGGCTATAACTGGAATGGTTGGCTTCACGAAAACGATGGGAAAAAGCACTATTTAAGCCCTGCTGCAGGTGCCTTGTTCTGGGATTTCTGTATCCTTGGTTTTTCTCGTTACATAAATGTTCAGGAATGGGCACAGATTACTTTTGATGATTGGAAATATGTCTGGAGAAAGGATACAGAATGGGATATCGACAATTTCCAGACAAACCTTCTTCTTCATCCGGTTCAGGAAGGAATGGTTTTTCTTGGAGCCAGAGCTTCAAACCTTAACTTCTACGAAGCCCTCGCTTACGCAACAATAAACTCTTTTATTTGGGAATACTTTGGAGAAACAGAACTTCCTTCAAGGAACGACTTCATCTATTCCCCTTTGGGTGCCATTGCCGTTGGTGAAATCCTCCATAGGCTTTCTCTTGAAGCAGACCAGTTTTCAGGGCTTCTTGGACTTTGTCTCAACCCTGCAAGACTTTGGTCACAAACTTTCCTCAGACAGAAACCACAGGGACAGTTGAGCAATGTTTTTGAACTTGGAATTCAGTTTTCAATGGGAACTTATTCAAATTACAAGAAAATTCTAGATAACACTGAATACAGGTACACACAGATTGAGAATTGTCCACTCTTCGCTTCTCCTATAGCTTATGTTGCCTACAACGATCCTTACGGACACGACTCAAACATTCCATATTCACAGTTTGAACTTGAGCTTTCTGTAGGGGTTTCCCCATGGGATTTCTCATATAACGGTTTTCTTCAGAACTATTCAATTTTCTCGGATGGTGTAATTCTTTCCCGCGCCCCAGATTTTGGAGACAATATTGATACAACTGTTGCCTTTGAATTCGTATACGATTTTGAAATCAATGATGCATATCTTATTTCTACATGCGCACCAGGTTTTGCCTTCAAGCAGCGCATCAGAAGGGATAACGGTTCAAAGATTGAATGGCAGGTTCATGCAAACGGAATTGTACTTGGCGGAAACGACGACCTTTACTATTTCAGGGATATTACAAAGCAGACTGAACTGGGAATTGACTACCATTATTGCTTTGGTGCTGAAAACATACTTAAATTCAAGTATATAACTGAAAACAACAGTAATTTCTTCTTTAATGCCCATAACTATGCTTTCTATGACATCAATAATCCTACCTACTACCGCCTGGCCCAGGACAAATTTGGTGCTACAAGAGAAGATTCAGGAGAAGGCTGGGCATTTGTGTCTTTGATCAAGGTAGGCGGAGAAATTGCCATCACAAAGAAAGTTTCCATCGGTGTTCAGGATAACATTTACCTTAAGAGAACCTTCCTCAAGGACCAGAAAGACTATTATCAGGCATTGCATCAGGAATCCGTTTACTTTAAGATTTATACCAGAAAGTAAGCCTTAATTAATAAATACTCCTTTAGCCGGTCGGGTCGTTAAAACCGGCTAATTTTTTGTCATCAGCATTTTTATAAATCTGTCCCCTTAAACATCCCATCTGCCACCTTAAAAATTTGTAACTTTCAGCGCTTTTGATTATATTAATAAAAGGAGATTTAAAATTAAATGGAAAAATCTAACATTCATGTACCCTCACCCCTTCCTTCAATAATCAAGAATTCAGTATCCTCCCAAACTAACTTCTATAAGCTGGCAATGCAGTTCCAGCAAATGATAATGGTATATGAGAGCGGCATTAAGCAGATTGAAACAAAACTCGACATCCTGAACAAGGAAAACAAGATTGCAGGCAGAAGAAATTCAATTGAAACCGTAAAATCCCGTATAAAAACCCCACAAAGCATCATTGAAAAACTTGAAAAGAAAGGTCTTCCAATTTCCTTCACTTCAATGATGGAAAATCTTAATGACATAGCCGGTATAAGAGTCATCTGCCCCTACATCTCAGACATCTACAATATAAAAAACATGCTTTTAAAGCATCCGGACATTACTCTTATTGAAGAAAAGGATTACATAAAAGACCCAAAAGAAAGTGGCTACAGAAGTCTTCACCTTGTAGTAGAAATCCCCGTTTACCTTTCAGAATCCACCCACAACGTAAAGGTTGAAATTCAGCTTAGAACAATTGCCATGGATTTCTGGGCTACCCTTGAACATGAACTTCGCTACAAGACTACAACAAGTGTTCCGGAAAGCGTCCGACGTGAACTTAAACGAGTGGCAGAAAACATTGCCATGACCGATAAAGAAATGGAAGAAATTGCAATTGAACTGCAGCATTTGGAGTAGAAGATGAACCTTTTTCTAGTTGTCACCTTCCTGTTTTTTGCAGGAAGCATTGGCGGTTGGCTTATAGAACTTGTATGGAGAAGATTTTTTTCAAGCAATAATCCTGAACGAAAATGGATTAATCCAGGATATTTGACTGGACCTTACCTTCCGCTGTACGGATTTAGCCTGACCATAATGTTTTTCCTTAGCCTTATTGACGTAAGTTTCATAGAAAAACTTTGGCTTCAGAAAACTGTACTCTTTATAATTATGGCATTATCCATAACGATTTTTGAATACATTGCAGGCCTTATATTCATAAGGGGAATGAAAATCAAGCTTTGGGATTATTCAAGATGCTGGGGAAATTTTCAAGGTATAATCTGTCCCCTTTACAGCTTCTTCTGGTACCTTTTGAGCGCAGCCTACTATTTTCTCATTCATCCACGGGTACAAAACTGGCTCTATTGGTTTACAAATCACCTAGGGTTCAGTTTTGTCGTAGGGCTTTTCTTTGGACTCCTTATAAGCGATTTCAGCTACACAATGAATATAATGAACAAGTTGCGTAAGGCAGCCAAGGAAAGCGGAATTATCCTTAGGATTGAAAACATCCAGCACCAGCTTCGTGCAATACATGAAGAAAGGAAGGAAAAAGTTCACTTCTGGTTCAGCCTTAAGGCAGAAGCAAACAGCCTTAGGGAAGCCGTTGAAAGGTTTAAGATCAACCTTGAAAACAAGGGCTGAATTTAGGCTTCTGATTATATATTTAAAAAAATTATATATTCAATAAAGAAGAAATACTTGCAGGAAGATGATCATGGATGAACTGGAATGCCGCAGTTTTTTTGACAGAATCAGGCTCTTTAATTTTATGGCTAAAGACATCGTTGCATTTGCAGCACAAAAGTACGGACCGGAATTTTTTGATTATGTGGACATGAATTGCGGTGCCATGCCAGACGGTGAATATGAAAAGGTCATAGATCAGGGGGCTCCCATGCAGTTCCTTGAACTTTATTCCGGTATGGTAATGAAACGACTTGAACTTGCATCGGAAAAAATTATGGAACTTGGGGAAGGTTTTGATTCAGTCCTTAAGAAATATTTCTTCAATGAAGGGAAGAACTTCGGCATTAAGAAACCTGAATCGATTGGAGAAGCTTATGGTCTTGTAAAAACCTGTGCACTGGATTCCTTTTCTACTAAAGATGAAATTTCACTTCAAAATGAAAAGGCAATGGTATGGAATAAAAAATCCGTTGCCTTCCCACTCTACTGGACCATTGTAATGGCTTCGTTGATGGCAGGAATTTTTGAAAGTTCCCCCGTTGAATTTTCAGTTTCAGAAAACCTGGAATTTTGCCTGAAATTAAAATCCTAACGCTGGGATAGTCTTTCCTTCGAATAACCGACAGCTACAGCAATGCTTCAAGCTTTTCCTGAATGAATTCAGCCTTGCTCTTAAGGTCTATGGAACCTGTCTTGAGCATAAGGAAATTTGGTTTCATTGGATCAAGCTTTACCCTGTCACTGTTGGTACGGATAAGTTTCATCAGCTTGTCCATGCTTACTTCCGCAACCTTGCTGAATTCTATCATGGCCATACCCTGCTTTTCTTTTAGACTACTGATCGATAGTTTGTTGCAGATGATCCTTATTTTTGCCAGGCTCAAAAGGCTCTGCACTTCTTCCGGAACAGGTCCAAAACGGTCTTCCATTTCTTCCGAAACGGCTGACAAATGGTCGTTAGTATTTATTGAAGCAATTTTCTTGTATAGTTCCATCTTTGTCTGGGCATCGCTTACATAGGAATCAGGAATGAATCCCGTATATTCAAGTTCAAGAAGAACATCTTCATTTGCATGCCAGTTGCTGCTAGAAAGCCTTTCAATTGCCGCATTGAGCAACTGCAGGTACATTTCAAAACCTACGGCACACACTTCACCGCTCTGGTCACGTCCAAGAAGATTTCCGGCACCTCGAATCTCCAGATCCTTCATGGCAATCTTGAATCCGCTTCCAAGCTCCGTAAAGTCACTGATGACCTGCAATCGTTTGAGGGCAACTTCATTAAGTACCTTGTTCTCCGGATAGAAAAGGTATGCATAAGCTTTTCTGTCGGAGCGGCCAACACGTCCCCTAAGCTGATATAGCTGGCTTACGCCGTAGATGTCTGCTCGATCTATTATGATGGTATTTACATTAGGAATGTCTATGCCGTTTTCAATGATGGTTGTAGAAACAAGAACATGAAAACCACCCATTTTGAACCTTCTGAAAATGTCGTCAAGTTCGTCACTGGTCATTTGCCCGTGAGCTACTTCAATGAGCATTTCAGGAACAATGCGCTCAAGCTTTATCTTTGTTTCCATAAGACTTTCAACCCTATTGTGGAGGAAGAAAACCTGGCCGCCACGTTCAACTTCACGCCTGATAGCTGATGCAACCTTGTCTGCATTGTATTCTTCTATGACAGTTTCTACAGGCTGTCTGTTTTGAGGAGGTGTTGTCAAAAGAGACATGTCGCGGATTTTAAGAAGGCTCATGTGCAAGGTTCTTGGAATCGGAGTTGCACTCAAGGCAAGGCTGTCTATGTTGGTTTTCATTTCCTTAAGCCTTTCCTTATCCTTTACACCAAACCTCTGTTCTTCGTCGATGATCATGAGTCCAAGATCTGCAAACTTTACATCCTTCTGAATGATTCTGTGGGTTCCAATGAGAATGTCCACCTGATGTTCCTCTACCTTCTTGAGAATCTTTTTCTGTTCTGAAGGGCTAACAAAGCGTGACATGTGTGCAATGGAAACGGGAAAGTTCTTGAATCTTTCAAGACAGTTTTCGTAGTGCTGTTCTGCAAGGATGGTTGTTGGTGCAAGGAAGGCAACCTGTTTTCCGCCCATTACAGCCTTGAAAGCTGCCCTCATGGCTATTTCTGTCTTTCCGTAGCCTACATCACCGCAGACAAGTCGGTCCATAGGAACAGAAGATTCCATATCTGCCTTAATGTCCTGGGTTGCAGTCCACTGGTCTGGAGTATCTTCGTATGGAAATGCTGCTTCAAAGGCAACTGACCATTCTCCGTCCTTTGGGAAAGGAAATCCGCGGCTTGCCTTACGCTTTGAATAAAGATCAATCAAGCGCTCTGCCATTTCTTCAACCTGTTTCTGAACCCGGGCCTTTCTTGCACTCCAGCTTTTAGAACCGATTGTATCAAGGCGAGGATGTTCACTTTCGCTTCCTATGTATCGCTGAACCATGTTTACTTGTTCTATAGGGATGAAGATGATGTCACCGTCGGCATATTCAATCTTGATGTAGTCCTTTTCCATGCCGTTTACTTTTTTGCGCTCTATCTTAAGGAAACGCCCGATACCGTAGGTAACATGTACAACATAGTCTCCGGGAGTAAGGTCTACAAAACTGTTGATGGCTTCGGAGCGAACCTTTCTTGTTGATTTAGGCTGATTCTTCTTGCGTCCGAAAATTTCATTTTCCTGAATGACAAGAAGCTTTTCATCAGTAATGATGAATCCGTTTGTAATTGCACACGGAAGAACCGTTACGGGGAAAACACTGTTATCTTCAGTTTCTGTAAATTCCTTTATGAGTTCATTAACACGGACAGACTGGTTGGCATTGTCGGCAAAAATGAATACATGCCACTTTTCCTTCTGGTAGTGTTCAATCTGTTCCTTGAAGTACTTTATGTTTCCAAAATAGCTCTGGGATGCTTCGCATTCAATGGAATGAGAGGAATTAAAGCTAAAAGTGAATTCCGAAAACCTCTGGTCTTCTTCTCCATTATTGCTGAGAGTATCAAGAGACCTGAAGGCAAAAAGTCTTTCAACCGAATGAACAAGTGTATAAAAATCCAGTTGCATTACAGAAGGCAGGAAAACAGGAAGTTTCTGTCTTGCAGTCCTGTAGGAAACTGAAAATTCGTTGTCCAAAAGTTTTTTTGCATTTATGAGGCGATCCCAATCGTAGAAGAATACGGGAGTATCTTTCGGAAAGTAATCAAGGACGCAGTTTTGCTTTTCCCAAAGTATCCCGTAGAACAGTTCTTCCCCCATTGATTCCTTTTGCACGCTGAGTTCCGTAAGAATTCTTTCCCTTTCCCTTTGGGCTTCATTTGTAAGGGCAAGATGAACTGTCTGCACCTTAAAATCCGGACTGTTTATTGAATGAATATATTCATCTTCAATTTCTAATGATGCATCGGCTTTTTCTCTGTAATTCCCACTGCGACGGGCTCTGTCAAATTCGGCAAAATCATTTTTAATGCCACCCTTATCCTCTTCTTCAAAGGCAGCTTCCAGGCGGTCAACAAGTTCATCAGTCCAGACAACTTCCTTCATAGGATAAATTATAAGGCGATCAATTTTGTCCTTTGTGTTCTGGCTTTCAACATCAAAGGTCCTTATCTGCATGATTTCGTCAAAATCAAACTGAATGCGCACCGGCATGTTTTCACCGCTGATGAAGACATCAAGAACTTCACCACGGACTGCGAATTCACCTTTCTGATTAACTTTTGGAACGCGAAGGTAATTGTATTCCGAAAGTTTTTCTGCAAGGTGTTCAATGTCAGCTTCCTGACCTTTTCTCAATACTATTGAAAGATTTTTTACATAATCCGCAGGTGGAACTGGAGTCAGAAGGGACCTCTGTGTCAAAATGAATACCCTTGGTTTACAGTTGGCAGGATTTTTGTTTGCCATTCTTGCAAGAACACCCGCCCTTTCGCCAAAAATTGCAGTGCCTGTATTTATAGGCCTATAGGGAATTGTCCCCCACCACGGAAGCTTGTAGACTTCAACATCATCACCAAGTATGGTATTAAGGTCGCTTTCACATTCATCAGCATCTTTTTGTGTGGCAACAACAATGACATAATCCTTCTGCCACTGGCTGTGCTTTTGCTCATACTGCATGGCATGAATTTCGTTAAGGGCAACCCTCTCTATAAACTGGCCTATAAAAAAGCCATTGAGACTTCCCTTCAACCCTGAAACCTGACTTGGGAAAAGTCCTTCCGCAGCATCGGCACATTCCGTAACGCACTGATGAAGGTTTTTGCAGGAAGACATCAAAGGTAACAGCGATTTTAATAATGAATTTTTCATAAACATCCGATAATAAACGCAGAATTAAATTTAAAATACAAAAAGAGGCCTTTAAGCCCCAGGGAGTATTTCTGTGAACGCTAAACGTACATTACTTTCAATTATAGCAATATTAATGGTTTTTGCCCACTCAGTATTTGCAGAGACAAAGGACAAGGCAGAGGTTTCCATAAAATTCTATGACAGAACCATGTATTATCCGGGAGACTCCGAAAGCAATCCTGTATATGTTTACATAACTGTTTCCAACCCAACAGCAGAAACAATGAGGTTCAAGATTGCCGATGACAAGATGTTTTCAGTCGATTTCATCGGTTTTAATGTAAAGAAAACCCAACTTCCGTCTACACAGGGGCTCATCAGGAAGAGAACTACAAATCAGACTGTATATTTCCGTGAAATTACCCTTGAACCTGGCGAAGAATATTCTTTCCGCGAAAACCTTAAGGATTATCTTGAAATCAAAGACCCTTCAATTTATTACGTTGAACTTAGATTCTATCCAGAACTCTACAGGAACAAGAGCAAGTACATGGCTTCAAACAGACTGAGCCTTGAAATCCGCCCTAGTCCATCAGCAGCAGCTTCAAATGCAATTCCTGTTGAATCAAAGAGTGCTGTAGTCCTTCAGCCTGAAGACATCAGTCCAGACAAGGTTATCGAACAGACTATCATTGCACGCCAGAAGTCTTTGTGGGACCAGTTCTTCCTCTATATGGATCTTGAAGAAATGCTGAAGCGTGATCCTGCGAGAAGCAGAAAATTCAATTCGGTAAGTGCTGATGAAAGGGCCGACATGCTACGAGCCTTCCGTGCAGACCTTATGCTTCAGAGAATTGACTATGATATCGTTGCAATTCCTTCAAAGTTCTACATCGAAACAACTACATATTCACAGACTGAAGGCACTGTAAAGGTTCTTGAATGGTTTAAGAACGACAAATACCAGGAAAGAAAGCGCTATACATACTATGTTCGCCAGCGCGATGGCATCTGGCAGATTTACGACTACACAGTTGATAATCTTGGAACTGAATAATGGCTGAACAGAAAAAGAAGGCTAAGTATTTTTGCGAGGGGTGCGGCTCTGAAGTTGCTTCCAACGCAAAATTCTGCCCTAAATGCGGAAAATTTTTTGCTGCCGTACGATGCCCAAACTGCGGTCACATAGGTACGGTAAGGGATTTCCTTCACGGATGTCCAAGCTGCCATTATGCCATGAGTCATGAAGAAATTTATGGTGAACCGGAATCAAAGACTTTGGACGGCAGAAAGCATAAACTTTCAAAAAAATCTAAGAAAATGATCAAAGTAGCTTTCAGAAAGCATGAAAATGCAGGCTTTGGAGATGATGTTCCAGGCTGGCTTTTTATAGCAAGCATAGCGGTCCTCATCGTTATATGCATCATTTTCTTCAAGCGCTGCACCTATTAGTCATAATTGACACATAAAATTATATTCTATATATTTAATGTATCTATTGCCCAGGTGGTGGAATTGGTAGACACGCTAGTTTCAGGTACTAGAGAGGGAAACTTCGTAGGGGTTCAAGTCCCCTTCTGGGCATGATTTTCTTTTTACCAGCTTTCCTTTGTATAAAATCCAAAATCACCGTCAACAAGATCAATGATTTCTGAATCGAACCTGTCTATTTCCACATAAGGCCGCTCTTCCATGTATCCTATCAGGGCGCTTACTTTTTCTTCTGTGCCCTGAACTTCCATTTCAACGGTTCCATCAGGCAGATTCTGCACCCATCCTGTAAGCCCTTTTGCATTGGCAAAGTTCTTGCAGTGCCATCGGAATCCTACCCCCTGAACCCTTCCGTAAAATATTATATGCCTTCTTATTTTGTCCATTGCATCTCCCATTAAAACACAAGCATACAGTGCATCAGATTCACAATTCATAATAATATACTTTAAACATTTTATACAATAAACTAGAATGAAGATAACCTGGGGATAAAAATGAGAACCACAAAAGCGATAATTCATCTTGAAAATTTAAGGCACAATGTTGCTTCAATAAAGTCTACTCTTAAGAAAGGAATAAAGATGTGCGTTGCCATAAAGGCAGATGCTTATGGACATGGGGCAGTTCCCTGTGCTAAAGTTGCTGTAGAGGCAGGTGCCGACTATCTTGCAATAGCAACAGTAGATGAAGGCATTGAACTCCGCACAAACGGAATCAAGGTTCCCCTTCTTTTGCTCAGCCTCTGTTCTCCAGAGGAAATTCCTGATGCTGTTCGCTATGGACTTACCCCTTTTGTCTTTGACAGCGAATATATCCAGCTTTTTGCGGGTGTCTGCAAAAGCGTTGGAATAAAAGATTTTCCAGTTCACCTTGCAGTAGATACAGGCATGGGCAGAATCGGTTGCCTTCCAAAACAGGCCGGTAAATTTGCCAGGGAAATCGTAAATACAGGCGTTCTTTCCCTTGCTGGTACTGGAACTCATTTTGCCTTGAGCGACGGAACTTCCAAGAATGCCGTGAAATACACGAAGCGACAGGCAGAAGAATTCAAGACAGCCATAAAAGCCATCAAAAAGATGGGCATTGATCCGGGAATCTGCCATTGCTCTAATTCTGCGGCCACATTAAACAATCCTGAATATCACTATGACATGGTTCGCCCTGGAATCATAGCCTACGGATACTATTGTGACGAAGTTTCAAGGGATTTCCTTGCTTCCAAAAAGATGAAGATTGACCTTAAACCTGTAATGACAGTAGAAACCTCCGTTTGTGCCATCAGGCATTTTGAAAAAGGCAAATCCGTAGGATACGGCTGCACATGGGTTGCAGAAAAAGATACGGACATTGCCGTTTTGCCAGTTGGATATGACGACGGATGGTTCAGGAGATTCAGTGCAAAGGGCGTAACTGTCACCATTAACGGGGTCAGCTATCCTGTTCGCGGCAGAATTTGCATGGATCAGTGCATGGTAGAACTTGGAACAGACCACAAGGTAAAGCGCTGGGACAAAGCCATTCTTTTTGGATGCTCTGAAGACGGTGCCCTTCAGACAGCTGACGACATTGCAAACCTTACCGGTACAATTCCATACGAAATACTTTGCGGCATTTCAAAACGAGTTCCTAGAGTTTATGTAAACTAAAGCTACCGGTTATTTTCCTAAGCATTTCTGACTTAAAAGGTATTTTTTCACCTCTGAAACCAGGTAAAAGCTTCCCGTTACAAGGAGCCTTGCGTTCTCCTCGCGGGCTTTTTCCAGGGCATAGGGAATTGCCTTAAGGTGATCCCCGCATGAAAAATACTCTATTCCAGCCATGTCAAAGGCCTTTTTCATTCTTTCCAGGTCAGATTCCTTTACGGATCCAGGTTTAGTTACGGTAACCATTGAAAACCTGCCTTTAAAGCACTCTGCCATCTTTTCAACTTCCTTGTCTGCAGCACAGCCAAAAAGCAGATGGAGATTTGCAGGACCTTCGCCTTCAAAAATTTTTTCAAGCGTATCCATTGTATAGCCGATGCTTTTTACAGTATGGGCACCGTCAAAGATAATGTTCCCGTCTATTTCAAATCTTCCTGGCAATGCGGCTTTTTCAAGTCCTTTTTCAATGGTTACCTCATCAATTTCAGGAAGAACCTGCTTAACGGCCAAAGCAGCAAGGGCTGCATTTCTTGCCTGGAAGTCTCCGGGCATCCTTAAAGCGATTTGAAGAGGCCTTTTGAAAAAATCTGACTCGATTTTGCAATGCATCCGTCTATTTTTGTATACAATTTCAGATATTTTCGAGATTTCATCAACGAAATAAATTGGTGCGGATCTGTCCTTTGCAATCTTACGGAAAACTTCCTTTACGCTTTCTGTCTGTTCTGCTACAAAAACAGGGGTGTTTTCCTTTATTATGCCGCCCTTTTCAGCTGCTATTTTTTCTACGGTGTTGCCAAGAAATTCAGTGTGTTCAAGTTCTATCTGGTTTATGCAGCAAACGGCTGGTTTAAGGACATTTGTAGCATCAAGCCTTCCACCAAGCCCAACTTCATATACGCTGTAGTCGCATTTTGCATTGGCAAAGGAAAGGATTCCAAGGAGGGTTACAAGTTCAAACCATGTTATGGGGCGTTCGCCCGGCAGGTCTTCGGTTTTAACGGAACTTACAAAATCAATGAGTTCCTTTACCGATTTTTCGTACACTTCTTCCTGAAAAGGCCCGTTGCAGGTTCCTATTCTTTCTATGAAATCCAGGATGTGTGGCGAAGAATAGAGGCCAGTTCTGTACCCTGCTTCATTCAGAATGGTTGCAATCATCATGGATACAGATCCTTTTCCCTTTGATCCCGCTACATGAAAGCTTGGACATGCTAGCTCAGGATTGCCGAACCTGTTGCATAGGAATTCCATTGTATCCAGCCAAAAGATGTTTTTCTTCGGTTTTTTTTCAAAATTAAGGTAGTCTTCTGCAAATTCTTCAAAGACACCTATGGCCGATTTGTTTACTCTCATTTTTATTTATTTTCCTCTAATTGGGCAACGAATTTTTCGTAGGTCCATTTGCTGATGGTATACCTGTAGCTTATAAGTTCAGCATAATCATTACCTGAAAACTCTGGTATTACAACAATCTGATCATCTTTTTCATAGAAAGAATATACTCCCGTATATCCTGAGTCAAAGGATTTCTTAAGTATTTTGATTGGTTTTACATGTTCTGCAGGTTTTATGTAAGCAAGTTCACCCCTTCTAAGGCCGGAATCACGGTTTTCAGCTTTGGTCCTGATGCACAAGGGTATAAGGAATGGATCTGCCCAAAAAGAAGCATTCTTTTCATAAACAAAGTTTTCGACATCGGTCTTTGCCTGCCAGACAGTACTTTCCTTTGATGTTCTGAAGTAAATTTCTCCGTTAAGGTCATCTGCGTAGCCAAAAAACAGGGAAGCTGCAGTTTTTGAATCAATTCGAAGGTCTACTTCAACGGCATTGGATGCATCAACCCCAAGTTTTTTCCAGGAAGTTACATTGGAAGCTTTCTTGGTCCATGGAATTTCAGTGGACATTTGTACAAGGAAATTCTCAACGGTCTTATTGTCAGCAGGCCAATAAAGAGAATCGTTGGAAAAAGAATCGGTTCCCATCCATTGTCCGCCAATTCTATGCATGGACACCCTGCATTTGGCATTCTTATCCAAGATTCTGATTTCCGTAATATCTTTCAGCTGTTCTGCTTCTATAAAAGCTGCATTCTTTGAATTCGGTGAATTGTTATTTTTTGAAAAAGGCAGCAAAAATACTGCAACAACAATGAGAAGCACAATATCAAAGGCATAGAAAACAAGGTAGGCTTTATTTGCAGTCAACTTTTTCATTTAATAATATTCTCCTTCTCCAACTAAAATAGAATCCAGTGGAAATAATTAAAACCATCGGCAGCAAAAGGCAAACAAGGAAGGTTTTCCTTACTGCATCCGGAAACTCGGTTTCAGAAATTTTATAAAGGCTGTGGTTGAAAGTTGCTTTGTTTTTTAGTTCCAGCAGTTCTTTTTTCCCATCCAACAGCAGAAGACTGTTTCCAAGGTATTCCAAAGAGCGGAAATCCATTGCTTCGCTTGAGCTGTAGGCTATCATTGGTGTTGAAAAAGCATACTGGTCGCCAAAAACAATGAGTCGTATGTCATCTGCATTGTCTCTTTTTGCTACAACGGCTCCTATGTTGAACTGCCCTTTCTGTTCCATTCCTTCCGGTGCAGCAGGACAGGCAAATGGGCTTGTAATAAATTTTCCATCAGTCTTATCCATCTGCCAGGCAGCGGTACTTGTTGCCAGCATTGGCACTGCATAAAAATTTTCCATCTCTGCAACTTCATTGTCCACATCAAAAGCACATGGCCAGAAGGTAGTCATTCCGTCGGGAGCAAAAGTTTGCGGTCTTAAAACCGGCCAAAGAGAATAGTTAAGGTATTCCGTTTTTTTATCTGCAGCATTTCCATTAGTGTTAGAATCGCTGACCATAGTAATTCTGAAATTTGAAATGTCGGCAGTCATGGTAGACTTAAAATAAATGCCAAAGGTAAAAAGCATCCTTGCAAAATATAGCTGATTATTGCTTTGGCTTACGGACCAGTCATCCTTAAGGTTTACGGAATATGGCTGAGTTGCAACAAAGGCTCGTCCTCCATCAAGAAGGAATTCTTCAAGAATCTTTGTGTCTTCCCTTGTAAAATTTTCACATCCCAAAACAATAAGGGGAACTTCCGTGAACTCAGAAAAACTTTTGTTCTGGACACTTGCTTTAGATGGCAGTTCACTTACGAAAGGAATATATCCCAAAGATTTTAAATAAGGAAACAAATAGCTGTAATCATTTTCTACGGAAAGGCTGTTGGCACATACAATCTGAACAAGAGGTTTCTTTTCTTCAATGAGTGAATTTATTTTTTGGGCAAGGTCAAATTCCAGAGTTGCTGCAGAAAGAACAAAAGGAATTGTTTCTGTCATGCCGAGATAATCTATTACAACTGCAGAATACACATTTGTAACCGTAGAAGAGGAAACAGAATTAGTCCTAATGGGCTGACCGTTTATTCCATAGTCTTCCAGTTTCTTCTGCAAATCCTGATTAGAGGGATTAACAATTCTAAAGGAAATTTCATCCGAGGCAGAAGAAAAAGTTTCAAGATAATCAGAAACATCCTTAACCTGAGGATAAAGGTTTTTCAGGCTGGAAGAAAGATAATAGGTAATGCTCACCGGTTCAGAAATGTTTGAAATGATTTTTTTTGAATATTCCGTAATTGAAAATTTTCTGGAATGAGTCAAATCTATTTTAATATTGATGAAGGAACATGCAGAACAAAGAAGAACAAAGGTAACAAGAAAAAGCCTCGTAATCTTCCTGAAACTTTCATTGCAATTTCCTTTCAATCCTTCGACTTTCACTACAGTAAGGAAAATAAAAAATACTGATGCAAGAAGGAAATAGATAAGCTGCTTCAAAGAAAGAATTCCCTTGGCAAAGGCATCAAAATTCCAGGCAAAGGAAATGGACTTTATCAAAAAAGAAACTAAGATTCCAGTATCTGCATACAGTGGAATGTTATGGATTGAGTTGCAGGCTAAAAGGCATATTGCCGAAGTAACAAAGGCTGCCGCCGTATTTTCAATTAGAGTAAAGACAAGAAAAGAAAAAGAAACGGCACAGAAAGAAAAAAGGATAATTCCAAGATATCCGCAGAAGAACTGAGACCATTCTACATTTCCAAAAATACATATTGCAAAAGGTACGGTCATTGTAAGGAAAGTAGCAGCGAGGCAAACGCAAAAAACAGACAGAATTGCAGAAACGGAAATTTCAAAGGTCGAATAAGGAAATGACCACTGTTTCTTTATTCTAGCGGAAGAAACCAGAAGAGGTACATAAAGAATAAATGCAAAAGGAAAGGCTGCAAAAAATCTATGCAAATCTGTATTTCCGCTGACCGTAAAGAACCTTTGTCCGATGAACCACTGCAAGGCTATATAGGATATGAAAATCCCATGGGCAATGTACGAAGGAAAAGAATGAGAAATCCTATAAAGGAAACGGAACATAAGTTTATTCATGGATTATTCCTTCACCTGTAACTTTAAGGAAAGCTTCTTCAAGATTATGACAGCCATTATCCTTTGCAATTGATTCTGCTGTTCCATGAGCAGCGATGACTCCTCTTTTTAAAATATAAATATCTTTGCACAGTGAAACAGCTTCTTCTATGTGATGTGTAGAAAAAATTACAGTAATCTTTTCAGAAAGTTCCTTGATATTTTTCCTTAGCTGAACAGTCTGGACTGGATCAAGGCCTGCAGAAAATTCATCAAGAACAAGAACCTTCGGATCCGAGCACAAGGCCTTTGCAAGACTGACTCTCTGTCTGTAGCCCTTGGAAAGATTTTTTATCTTGCAGGATACTACATCCGTCAACTGACAAATGGAAAGCGCTTCCTTTATTCTATCTACAGCATCCTTTACGGAATATAATCCTGCTTCCAGAACAAGAGTTTCTTTTACTGTAAGGTTTTCTTCCAATTCTGGAATTTCAGGGACATAACCTATAATTTTTTTTATGTCTTCAGGCTTTGAAAAACCGCAGACCGATACAAAACCTGTCGTTGGGTATATTTCACCGCAAATTGCTTTAAGAATTGTGCTTTTACCTGCCCCATTGGGACCGAGGAGTCCAGTTACGGAACATTCACCTGCAGTAAAATCAATGGAGCTGCAGGCAATTTTTTCTGCGTACTTTTTTGTAAAAGATTCAAGCTTTACAGCATTATTCGACATAAGGAATCTCTACATGCATTCTGTCTTTTGAAAGTTGGGCATTTGGATACACTTCCCTTGCCTGCTTCAGCAACAGTTCCAAATCCTTGTCATTGTAGCGGGGACTGTAATGAATCAATGCCATTCTCTTTGCATTTGCATCACGGGCAATGGTTGCGGCTTGACGAGAAGTCATGTGCTTCTTTTCCTTTGCCTGGTCCGCACAGTCATCGGCAAACATTCCTTCACAGATAAGCAAATCACTGTCTTTTACTTCCGGAGCAATTGTAGGAAGATACATTGTATCCGTAACAAAACTGAATTTGCGGCCTTTTCTTGCCAGCCCTACAACCTGCTCTGGTTTTACTTCGACTCCGTCTTCATTTTTAACGGACTGTCCGTGCTGAAGCATTCCCCACAATGGTCCTCTAGGTACTTTTAGTTTTAGAGCTTCTTCAGGATTGAATTCTCCTGGTCTGTCATATTCTTCAAGGGTATAACCTACGCAGGTTTTTGTATGTTCAAGGGGAAAAGCCCTTACCTTAAAACCATCGCCTTCATATACATCGCAGGGGGCTGTAATTTCCTTTACGACAATCGGATAATTTATGTACATGTCCAGAACCTTGCGGCTAGATTCAATATACTCTGCGATTTTTGGAGGTCCAAAAATATAAAGAGGCTCATTTCTGTCAACCTGTGCAGATAGCATGAGGATCCCGGGAAGACCAGTTACATGGTCAGCATGTGTATGTGAGACGAAAATAGCGTTGATTTTCTTCCATTTAAGGTTTAACCTGCGGAGTGAAACTTGGGTACCTTCTCCTCCATCAAACAAAAAAAGATCACCGTCGCGGCGCAATAGCACTGAAGTTAAATGACGGTAAGGAAGCGGCATCATCCCACCGCAGCCCAAAACAAAAGCTTCCATATTCATACTTTAAAATGATATAGGAAATCAGCACTTTCTTCAACAAAAGTCTTGTTGAGGCAATGCCCAATTTTCTATATAATGATGCCATTAAAATAAATTGATGAAACGGGAGGCACAATCATGGTATGGCTTATAGGGGATAAAGGCATGCTTGGCAGTGAAGTTTCAAGACAACTTACAGAAAACAAAATTCAGTGGTTCGGAAGTGACCGCGAAGTAGATATTACAAATTCTGCAGAACTCAGGAAATTTGCAACCAGCCACGGTCCTGCCGCAAACACAACAGGACTTTCCGTTAGAAAAAGAAGGATTCCTGAAAAAATCACGTGGATCATTAACTGTGCAGCATACACAGCCGTAGACAAGGCTGAATCAGAACCAGAACTTGCAGAAGCATTGAATGCAGAAGGTGCCCTAAACATTGCCCGCGTTGCAAGGGAAATCGGTGCAAAATTAATTCATATTTCTACGGATTATGTCTTTGACGGCAAGGGAAATGTTCCCTATACAGAGGAAGATCCTAAAAATCCTTCAGGCGTATACGGAAAAACAAAGGCAGAAGGTGAACGCGAGATTGAAAAGGAAATGACCCTCTATTACATTCTTCGTACTGCCTGGCTTTACGGTTTTGACGGAAAAAACTTTGTTTACACAATGACAAAGGCAATGAATGAAAAGGATTCTGTAAAAGTTGTCAATGACCAGAAAGGAACCCCTACCTGTGCAGTTGATTTGGCTGAAGTTATCGTAAAGATCATTGATTCTTCTGAAAAAGCACCTTTCCTTTTTGGAAAGAAGTCTGCCCTTCCTTACGGAATCTATCATTTCACAAACCAGGGTGAAACAACCTGGTTTGAATTCTGTTCTAAAATCTACGAATACGGAAAAAAATACGGAACAATTACAAGCGATTGTGTTATTGAACCATGCCTTACAGAAGACTATCCGACAGCCGCAAAGCGTCCTGCCTACTCTGTACTGAGCAAGGAAAAAATCAAAGCTGGTTTAAAAATCAAGATTCCATCTTGGGAAGAAAGCCTCGAAAAGTTCATCAAGAATTCAAGGTTTAATCCTAAGTGTTGATTAAACAAAGGAAAAAGCCACTGAACAAATCAGTGGCTTTTTCCTTTATGCACTTATTTTTTAACAGGAATAATGTTAAGAAAAATTGATTTTTCCTTTTCCATTCCTGGAGCTATATTGATTTCCCAAAACATACTTGAAACAAGGGTTTTTGAAGTTTCTTCAGGGGATTCTGACTTTACAGGTCTCTTAAAAGCCAAAAGCGAGCAGGAATATCCGGCCAGTTCATTTGGTTCAATAACAAATACTCTTTTGTCTGCCTGATCCGTAATGTGGATGAAAGAAACTCCATTATTGAAAGAAAATTTCTTCTTGTAATCAAACTGCTTCAATTCTTCATTATGGACAATTTCCGTAGTATATTGGTCACCGTTGGCATAATTTTTGTCAAAACGAGTCTGGGCAAAATTCAGTTCAACGGCAAAAAATCCGTTCAATTCTTCTTTGCTTTCATTTCTGAGAATGTATTGAACATTGATACCGGACTGAGTAAAGGTAATGTTTTTCCTTAAAGTCACAGGGAGCTTTTGTTCTGAAAATAATCCCTTACCTTCAAGCTGAATTTCTTTCCTTTTATTTTCAAGTTTTCTTTCCCTAAAAAGGGCCTTTGAAAACATTGGCGAAGAAATCTGGTTATTGTCCAGATATTTCTTAAGGTCAGACTTTTCCCCAAGGTGCTCAACAAAGAGGCCCCTTGCATATCCATCGCTAAATCCATCGACTTCTTCTATGGCAGAAATGCTCGCCGCATAGTTTGAACTGCTTTTTATCAGATTAAAATCTGTAATCTGCCCCCCCTTAAGGGAAACAACTGCATTGTAGCGTTCCAAAAAGGCAATATATTCGTTAAGACCGTCGCCATTGTAATCATATTTAGTAAGGGATTCCTTGCACTGTTTTGCGCCATCACGGACAAACCTTTCGGCTTCGTTAAGGTTCCTGTAGGCAGACTGTCTATTTTCTGCAGTGGCCGGAACACCTTCAGGATAGCAAATGAAATTAGTACCGCTTTGTGCCTGCCACAGACTTTGGGTAGCACTTGCCTTCCTCATTTTGTCCCCACCTTTTGTCTGGAATATAAGCATACTGATGTACATCATTCTTTGGTAGAGGCGATTATTCTGAGGATACGTATTCAGGTAATCATGAATTGAAAGAGGAAAGTGACTTGAATTTTCAGTCTTCTTGTATGGTACGGAAGACCACTGTGCAATATTCCATTCCATGCCGGCAGGTATGTATGCAGAAAGATAATCTTCAGCCTTAGACAAATATTCATGAGGCAATGTATAGTTGATTGCCTTTTCCTGAAAGTTGGAATCAAGGTTAAAGTCAAAAAGTTCATTCAAGAAACCGCAACCAAGAAGTTTTGCAAAATATTCAAACTCTAAGGAAATGGAAATTACATGATTTTCAGAATCGTCATTCCTGTTCCTGTCATAGAATTTCAGAAGTTTCTTTGTCCAGTCTTTTTTGTTTTCATTTTCTTCAGGAAGAAGATTTTTATATGTTGGAAAAACCTTGATGCTCTTCCCCTGTTCACTAGTAATCAAAGGGAGACACTTAAGGTACTTCTGTGAAACAAGAGTACTGTCCAAAAACATGAAGGACATTTCACAGGAATGAAAATTAGTAATGAGCATTGGATCCCAGATGCTACCAAAAAGATAAAGTCCAAGAGGTCTTTTTCCAAGAGTCTGCCTTATGGAATTGGACATCTTTTCAATCTGTCCTGCCCTGTCGCTTGGATATATCAACGGAAAGATTGGTGCATAGTAACCGCCGCCAATGATTTCAATCTGCTTTCTTGAAAGAAGATCCTTCAAAAGTTCAATGGATTCCGGATGCTTTCTTTCATAGTAATCCAATTGAGGGCCTGTAAAAGCAATGGACAGGTAACAATCCGGGTGAGAATATAGAAATGTCAAAGTTCCCTTAAAAACTTTCTGATAGTTTTCTTCTAAAAGAACAGGGTCCTTTCCGGAAGAAATGTCGGCAGAAAGTTCAAGGCAGACATTAAGCTGATTCATCAATCACTTCCCTTTGATATCAGTTTATACAACTTTTTTGACAATTTGAAGTCTTTAGTGCCATAGTTGATGTCAGTTTCCTTAAGATTGTCAGAGCATTTTGTTTTCTCTGAAAATGGCGCTGAACAAAACACAGTCCTTTCTGTAGTTACAGGAACAAGCTTAATGATTCCCTTTGGACAGAATTCAAGGCATTTGCCGCAGCCATTACAAAGGTTATTAATGACTGCAGTCCTGTTTTCAATGCTGATTGCCTTTCTAGTACAGAACTTTACGCAGTCACCGAATCCAATGCATCCATATTTGCAATCATGTTCAGTATCACATATTGAAAGATAAAGGGTGCAGCTCTTTGGACCGTCATATTCAAAACGGAAATCGCCACACTTTTTCCTGGAAGAACACATGACAACAGCTTTTGTATCCTTGGCCTCCTTGAAAGTTTCCATTAGAGATGGCCTTACACGGATTTCATTTTCAGAAAAGATAGGCTTGTTGAAGGAAATGTTCTGAGCCCTCAATGACGGAACAAGAAGTTCAAAAATGAACGCAAAAACAATCGACATAAGTACAAGAAAAAGAAGCATCATAAAAATTGTAAAAATCATAGGGACACTCCTCTGTTAAGCCAGGTAACGTTCCATGATAACAGGATGAACATAACAATTACAATCGAAATCAAAAGGAAACCATTTTTTTCGTATTCCTGTTTTCTTCCGTTAAGTTCATTTCTTCTCGTAATTGCAATTACAAAAGGAATTATCATGAAGAAAGCAAAGACACAAAGAATAGAAATGAAAACGCTTTCTCCAAAGGAATTGGATTCCGAAAGGCCAATGAAAATAAACATAAGGGTTATGACAGATTCAACTGCACTGATTTTTGCAGTGATGCGGATGATGGCTTCAACAAAAACAGAAATTGCAAGAAAAAACAAAATGACTACAAAAGGATAAAGTTCTGCAAGATCTACAGGTACCAAAAGCCAACAAACAACCATATAGGACAGGGCTGTAGTTGATGAAACACAGATCATCATCTTAAGTGCCTTGAGCATTATGTCATGCTGTTTCTTACTTAAAACTATGGAACGTTCAATTCCAATTCCATAGACAAAAACAATGGAACTGAAGAAAACATAATAAAGAATTGTGCTTATCATTTCTTAAACCCCCTTGAAGTTCCAAGAATTTCCAGTCTCTTCATAGTCTCTGCGATGACAGCAAGAAGAACAGCAAGAAGTGCTACTCCTCCTGGAAGAGAGCACCAGAAAGTACCAAGGAAGGAAATAGGATTATCTTTTAATACAACAATTTCTAAAAGTCCTTTACCGCCTGGCAAAGTAATAGTACCGTAACCGAGGACATCTCTGATCAAGAAGAACACAATTGCAAACACAGAAAAGGCATTGCACTTTACAAGTCCAAGGTTTAGGGAATCTTTAAGGGACAATCCTGTTTTCCTGTAAAGGTTACCAAGAATGAAAGCAGACAAGGCAGGTGCATACACATTTACACCAATGACGAAAGCCATAAAAGGAGAAATCAATATAAGGATTTGCCTTATGAGGATAGATGTGGAAATGAGCATTACCACAATAAGAACACTGTGAAGTCCATATTCAAAAAACATGGATGAAAGTTTTCTAAAAAGAATTCCAAGGATTGTGAAAAAATAGAGCATCAGCACAACGATTATTCCGTATGCAAACCTACCAGGCAAAGGAATGAGAACTGCAAGAGAAAGTGCTGAATAAACATATAGTTCGTTTTTCTTCATTTCATTTACCTTCCTTTTTCTTTGCGATGATTTCAGGAATCTTTCCAGCCCAATACCTGACTTGAGAATTCAGAGCGGCATTCCTTATGGAACCGTCAATTCTTTCGTTTATTCGAGCAAAACCGATGAAGGTTGCTTCTGATCTTTTTGTTTCATAAACATAAACTGCAGCAACAGGTCCATATAAAGTCGGAGTACGGATAATGACTGCATAGGAATCAAAGTCTTTTTTTGTAAATGGCAGAGCCTTGAATACTGCACAGTTTACGGACATTATGGAATTGAGCTTTACATATTCCCCGACAGAATATTCGGAATAGGATTTTTCTTCAAAGACCTTTTCAATTTCGTTGCTTAATCCAACTCTCCAGGATTTTCTTCCCAAAAGTGAGAAAGCAACAAGAATGGCAAAAAATACAGCAAGGATTCCGCAGAAAATACCCGCCTTAATGGACATGTTTTTATAGAATGTTTTCTTTTCGGAATTAACCTGAGAATAATCTTCGAATTCCTGATTAAGCATTTTCAAACTCCTTCATTTTCTTGAGTCTTGGAATCACCTTCTTTCTGATGCTTGAAAATTTTCTCTTGTCTTCAATTATTTGGATGCAAGGTGAAATGAGGTTCATTACGAGAACCGTAAACACATAACCAACAGAAGAAAGTCCAAAGCCTATGATGAGGAATCCAAAGATTCCTGACAGAATGCCGTAAATGATTTTACCCCAAAGGTTGATTGGAGTTGTTCCATACCATTGAAGAATGTAAAGGGTTGAGAAAAGCGTTCCACTTGTAAGCAAGGCAAGGATGATGTCCCCCTGCATAGGAATGCCACCAAGAATAAGTGGACTCACAAAACGAATGAGGATTGTATAAACAAAGAGGAACAAAGTCGGAATGAGGAAATCAATGAAATCAAGGGAGAACAAAACAAGAGATGAAATCAAAGTGATTGCATTGAACCTGAAGGCAGGAATAACTGAACCGTTATCCCAAAGAAGGCTTACATAACCATCAGGAATTGAAATTCCTACAAGCTTGAAAATTGTTCTGTTAAGGAAATCTGTAATGGCGCTATCAGATGCAATTGGTGCCACTGCTCCATTCTGAATCAAAATCAACGCCGCATTTCTTGACTGTAAATCCGATGAAGACAAAACAGAAGGCGGAAAACAAGAAGAATTGATCAAGTACAAAACTATAACGCAGACTG
This sequence comes from Treponema sp., assembly GCA_018384055.1. Lineage (GTDB taxonomy): Bacteria > Spirochaetota > Spirochaetia > Treponematales > Treponemataceae > Treponema_D. Next base: position 4,674 of record JAHAZL010000058.1, on the reverse strand, counting down.
CAACAATATTAGCCCAGGCCTCAGCAAATTCTCCGAAAGCCCATCTGAAAATGGACATTGCAAAAATAAGGATGAAGAATACCGCCACAGGATTGTAAGTTGAAGGAAGCAAAAGTCCAGTCAAAAGCCCCTGGATAATTGAAATTCTCCAGGAATGAGAGTACATATCCTTTACAAACAATGTTCTGTAAATTAATTCTGAAAGCACTGATGCCAAAAGAGCACAGAGAAGAACTGCAAGGGATGCCATGCTTCCTGTAATGACAAGCATGAAAACCTGTATCAAAAGCAATCCGATGGTAACTGTAGAAACCGTATCAAGAGACCAGAAGGCAAACCTGAAAGGATTGAGGCTGATTTTTCTGCAGGATTTGTTGAGTTCAAAATTAGGCATTATTTCCTCCTGTCTTTTTCAAAAGCAAAATTGTCTGGCAGAGTGAAAGTCTTGCAGGACATACGCTGTTGCAAAGTGCACATTGTCCGCAGATTTTTGCAGTTGCAGCAATGTCCCTTGGAAGGATGTAGTTTTCCGAAGCCATCTTGTAAAGCAAATCCGGTACAAGGTGTTCAGGGCAAATTGCACGGCATCTTCCGCATCTTATGCAGGATGTTGATTTCTGGACGCAAAGTTCCTTTGAAGGAAGAAACTCTATGGATTTGACCATTTTAGTAACAGGAATATCCAGGTTCGGGATTCCGTTCCCCCTAACAAGACCGTTGACAACGATTTTGGCAGGACTAGTATTGAAACCGCCACACTGCTCTACAAGTTCCCTTATTGTAGTTCCAACCCTAACCTTGAACATGCCTGCTGACTTTAGGCAGGAACCAGTGATATGAACAAATTTTTCAACAACAGGAACGCCTAGAACAATTGCATGGTAAATTGAAAGACAAGTTTCAGGATCAAGGAAAAGACACTTATGATTCACAGAATTGAATTTTTCATATTCTGGAATTTTAGAAGTCTTTCTTACGGCACGCATGAGACAATGGATAAATCCAGCAGGGTATTTTGTATTGTCTGCAGTTGCCGTTACGCAATAGTCTCCCTTTATTAAATCGTCGCTGATTGTAAAATCACATTTTTTGGGAAGGACAAATGCAAGACCTTCAGCTTCAAAAGCCTTTGCAACAATCTTTGCACCTTCTACAACTTTATCCGTAAAATGAGAAGCAACAAAAGAATCCGTATAACGGCTTGGGTCTTCGTCAAACATACGGACGATTACAAACCTGTGTTTCTTGAGGGTACATTCCCTTATCTGAGTTGCAAGGGATGCAGGTTTGTTTCCGAAAGTGTTTACAATTCCCTTGGACTTGAATTCTTCAATGAGAGTTGACGGAGAAAAAATATTCCAGTCAGCAGACTTCTGTTTTTTTCCAAGAAATGTGAATTCACCTTCTGTATTTATTTTGGCAGCATAGGAAAGGTTTCCGTTTGGAAGCGAACACTGAACAATGGATTCGATTTTTCCTGGAACGGAAGAATGGATGCATGCACCGTTTGCAGAAATGATTCCCTTTGGAGATGCAATGACCTGACCTTCGCGAACCTTGTCACCTACCGACATGGAACACTCATATTCAACACCATCTGCCTGACAGAAAGGGACAATTATGCTCCGTGGCAAAAAAGCCCTGATAGAAGTTTCAAACATTAGATGGTCGGGAGAGATAAAATTATTTATTGCTTTCATCTGGATTTCCTGCCTGATTTCAAAACGTAAATGAGAAGGAGAAATACGGGAACAAAAATGCAGACTAGTATGAGGATAAGCCCAAGACCGTCTGTCTGTCCGCGTGATTCACCGCTGTTTCTATAGACTACAGAGACATCAGGTCCCTGTTTTTTCATCAATTTTTCAACTGCGTCATATTCAAGCTCATCAATTTCCTTGTCAACGCCATTACGGAAATTTTCATCGTAAACCATGACAAGGGATTCTGATTCAACAATCTTGTCACCAACAATTTCATAACGGGGAACCGTAACTGTTTCACCTTCAGCAGGTTCTCCGCCAGATGAAATTTCATTTAGGTTTTTGTATGGATAGGATTTTGAATTCCAGAACCAACCGTAAAATTCCTTGAGACCAGGAAGCACCTTTTCATCTTCCTTTATTACTGCATTGTGAACTGGCACTGGAATTGAAATGTCGGTTTCTGCCTTTGCAGAAATTCTACTTGAAAGAAGAAAGATTACAAGAAGAACAAACAAAGGAACAAGGCAAAACAAGGTGTGCTTTGCAGTATTTGGATACATAAGTGGCATCTGTGGTGCTCCAAAAATCCTTACAAATTTGAAGGATGATTTTGAATCCCTGTATTTTTCATAGGAATCAAGAAGAACAAGGGCACATACGGATGAAGCACAACAAAGTAAAACAAGAACAGCACAACTGACGGAAAGTGCCATAATGGAAAGAACAGAAACAACAATAGGAATGATTGCATAAAGACTTTTCTTAAGAACCGACATGGCTTTTCTTCTTCCCCAGATTCTTGAAGAAAGGTAGCAGCTGAGCATATAAAGAATTGCAGCGGCGGCAACAGGATAAAAAACCTGCGAGAAAGACAAAAGGAGAATGCTTGCTGCGGAAAATGCAAAAACTTTTTTCTTGCTGGAAAGAAAAATGAAAGCAATGTAAACGGCAAGAACAATGAGCGGAACAAGCCATGGATACTGCTGCTTGCCGTCAATTCCGCAAGGTGTATTTGTATTTCTTACTATTTCTTCAAGAGCTTTAACGCAAGAAGAATCGTTTCTCTTTGGAATATAATAAAGACAATAGGAATCCGAAAGGTCCAAGAAATAAGAAAGTCGGTCACTCAAATAAGTGGAATCCCTCTGTGGCAATACAGGTGTAAAATCTGAAACGAAAGGAACCTTCTGTCCACCAAGACTTATAACATTTTCTACGGAATACTTTCTGAAATAAGAGAGTACAGTTTCTTCCGGAAGGGATTTTTCTACATAGGCAACAGAATAACTGTTCCAGATTCTTGAAACGGGAACAGCCCTCAATGCAATGCAGAGAATAAATGTGACAACTATTACGGCAAGTGAAATTACGGCAGTCTTGTTAAATTTCATTTACTTCAACACGCTGAATGCCAGACCGATGACAAACCCGAGAAGAACTCCCATAAGAACTTCTGTCGGGGTATGTCCCTGCACTTCCTTAATTGGCTTGAATTCTATGATGCCTTTTTCAGCAAGGGATCTTCCAACCATATTGAGCAAGGCTGCCTGAAGTCCGTTTGCGCGTCTTACACCAACGGCATCCCTGATTGTTACCAGGAAAAATCCCAATGAAAGAATGAATACATCGCTGTCGATTCCTGAATGGAATGCAATCATTGTACAAAGGGTTGTTACCAAAGCAGAATGACTTGATGGCATGCTGCCGGTCCTCCAAAGAAGGAGTTCAACAAGTTCCTTAAGGCTGTGAACTTTTCCTGAAAAAAGCTTTATGAGGGTTTTTAAAAACTGTGCAGAAAGCCAGCTGTAAATACATGCTATGATTGCTGGTTGAGTAAATAATGAATGAAGCTGACTTTTAAAATCCATGGGCAATATTATACAATATTATAAGGAAATGTTCTATAAGTTACCCTTTCCAATGGAATTTTTCGAAAGCACATGTTTTTGCAGAACTTTTGGACCTTGCATAAACTTTGTGTGAAAGTTACTATGGAGCCAATGGACTTCAGAAATTTCATTGCAGCAAAAGACGACTCCGGCAGAAGGCTTGATAAGGTTGTCAGCCGCATATTTGAAGCCCAGGGAATTTCCAGGGGAATCTTCCCCCTCATCAGGAAAGGACTGATTAAAGTCAACGGGAAAAAATCATCAGGCGAATACAGGGTAAGCGAAGGAGACTCAATCCTCGTTGCAGAATTCCTCTTTGAAAATTCTGAAGAATCCTCAAAGATAGAATCAAAGGAATTTCCTTTTTGCCTTGAAGAAATAACGGTTTTCAGAAACCAGCACCTTCTCATAGTGAACAAGCCTTCCGGAATAAATGTTCAGCCTGCCAAAGACTGTGATTTCTGCCTGTGTGACCTCATAGAAGACGATTTCAGGAAAAACGGCAGCAAATCCATTTCCTTCAGACCAGGACCATTACATAGAATCGACAGATACACCAGCGGTCTCGTTGCTTTTTCACAAAGCCTTGAAGGAGCAAAATGGTTTACGGAAAACATTGCAACCCATGCCATAGGAAAGGAATACCTTGGAATTGCCCAGGGAGAATACAAAAAAGAGGAAGAACTCTACGAAGACTTTATTTATGTTCCTGAAAACAGTGAAAATTCCTACGGAACAGTAATCGTCGGGAAAGAATCCGGTAAAAAAGCTGTTACAAAAGCCCAATTCCTTAAAAAAATTGAAATTCAGCGTAACCTTTGCAACCTTGTTTCCTTTACAATAGAAACAGGCAGGAAGCACCAGATCAGAGCTCAGTCTGCAAGTCACGGACATCCCCTTTTAGGAGATGTGGCTTACGGAGGAAAACAATTAAAAAACAAAATGTTCTTCCTACATGCCTACAAACTGAAATTTCCTCAGAATCCAGTGGGGCTGCCAGAAGAAATAACTGCAAAATGCCCTTTTTTACAATAAAAATTCCATAGTTTTTTTGCAAATTGTTTTTATCTATAATATAA
>JAHAZL010000050.1 GCA_018384055.1 Treponema sp. | reverse complement strand
TTCAGTGCCAAAGGATTTGAATGCAAGTGCATTCCTTTCGTGCAGACAGAAAAACGCCGCATTACAGAAGCAGACTGCAGCAAATGGTTTGATGAAGAAAATTCAGCTTACGGCAGATTCATTTCAGAAAAGGCGGGCAGGGAAAATTTCAACAGTTTCAAAGAATTATTCCTTCAGGAAGCCCAGAAAAGCACCTTCGACTGGAAGGTTAAAAACTGCATAATAATAATCGGTTGAAAAAACAAAAAGGCACAGGCATAAGGTTCCATCCATCCCACTTCATTGATTTTTTACCCTAAAACCTATATATTTTTTTTCTATGGATTTAATCAAAAAACTCGATGAATGTGAAGCACGCTTAAAGGAAGTGCAGGAACTTATTATGGATCCTGATCTTGTCAAGGACCAGAAGAAATACAAGGATACAATGAGAGAAAACGGCTACCTTACGGAAGTTTGCGAACTTTATGCCGAATATAAGAAAATTCTCCAGGGCATCAAGGATTCCACAGAAATGATTACTATGGAAGACGATGTTGAAATGAAGGAAATGGCCCGTGAAGAATTGAAGGCTCTTGAAGAAAAGAAGCCTCAGATGGAAGAACAGATAAAGCTCAAGCTCATTCCACCTGATCCCCTTGATGAAAAGAACATCATCCTTGAAATCCGTTCCGCAGCAGGTGGAGACGAAGCATCACTTTTCGTTCGCGATGTTTGGGAAATGTACATTCACCTTGCAGAACGAAAAGGCTGGAAGACAGAAACAATGGAAGCCCAGGAAACTGAAGTCGGCGGTTTCAACAAGATCGTTACTTCAATCAGCGGAAAATTCGTATATGGAACATTGCGATGGGAATCCGGAGTTCACCGCGTTCAACGTGTTCCTGCAACAGAAAGCCAGGGCCGCCTGCAGACTTCCACAGTTACAGTTGCAGTTCTTCCGGAAGCAGAAGAAGCAGACATTACAATCAATCCTGGCGATGTTCGCGTAGATGTTATGCGCGCAGGTGGACCAGGCGGACAGTGCGTCAACACAACAGACTCTGCCGTTCGTTTGACACATATTCCAACAGGTATCGTTGTTATTCAGCAGGACCAGAAGAGCCAGATCAAGAACAAGGAAAAGGCATGGCAGGTTTTGCGTGCCCGTCTCTTTGATCTTAAGCAGGGAGAATTGGACAAAGAACGCTCAACAGCCCGCAAGCTGATGGTTGGAAACGGTGACCGCTCTGAAAAAATCAGAACCTACAACTATCCGCAGGACCGCATCACTGACCACCGCATCAACATGAGCGTGCACAACCTTCCAGGCTTCATGATGGGCAACATGGACGACATGCTTGATGCCCTCAATGTTTACGCAAAGGAAGAACAGTTCAACGAACTGGACAAATAGTTTCAAAGGCAGCAGGTAAAAACATCTGCTGCTTTTTTTATAAATGATTTTCCAAAACAAACCATGACAATCCAGCAGTTCAAGCAAACGGCAATAGAAAAACTTTCCTCATCCCCTTCCCCTGCCCTTGACGCAGATGTTTTGCTCCAGTGGATTTTACAGAAGGACAAGACTTTTATTTTATTTAACAGGGAACTTGAACTTACAGAAGAACAGGAAGACAAACTTTCTGCTGCAGTTGAAAAAAGAAGGACAGGATTGCCAGTTGCATACATAACGGGAACAAAAGAATTTTTCGGATATGATTTTCATGTTACTACTGATGTACTAATTCCAAAACCGGATACTGAAGTTCTTGTTGAAAATGCCGCCAACTGGATCATTGACGAATACTCAATGCAGCCAGGAACATTCAATGTTTGCGACATGTGTACCGGCAGCGGTTGCGTTGGAATCAGCCTGATGAAATTCCTTAGCGAGTCAGACTCAACAATTGCAGGGGAACACTTGCCTGGATTTACCATGTGCGACATAAGTTCTGCAGCCCTTGCCGTTGCAAAAGGAAATGCCGACAGACTCCTTTCAGAAGTTCAAAGACAGAAATTCAATTTTGTGCAGACAAATCTTTTTGACAACCTTGGCCATGCAAAGGCCGGCATTTACGACATCATAGTTTCAAACCCACCTTATGTTCCGGCATCGGAAACAACAGAACTTTTAAAAGACGGAAGAAGCGAACCACGCCTTGCACTGGACGGTGATGTTACCCTTGAAGGAAAGCCAAGCGGAACCAACGACGGTCTTGCCCTTATCAGAAATCTTATTCCACAGGCCTACAGGTTCCTGATTCCAGGCGGAATGCTCATCCTTGAAACAGGCGAATACAACGCAGAAGAAACAGAAAAAATAATGCAGGAAAACGGATTCAAGGATACAAAGCTATACTACGATCTTGAAGGTCAACTGAGGAATGTCTCAGGCATAAAATAAGTGTGAAGACAAAAAAAATCCCGCACCAATGCAATAAAACACCGTGCGGGATCCTCTATTCAATAAACCTGATTTTACTTTACAAGAGTCTTGTAAAGGTCAATTATCTTCTTTTTTGTAACAGCCTTAGGATTTGATTCAACGAATGTGCTCTTCATTACATTGTCTGCAAGGAATTCCAAATCGTCTTTTGTAAGTTCAAGGCCTTCGATTACTTTTGGAAGCTTAAGGTCCTTTGCAAGTTTTTCAACTGCAGCAACGGCAGCCTTTCTGTATGCATCTGGCTTTGCTGCAGCAGAAATCTTTGCTCCAAGGGCAAGGGCAATATCCTTATACTTGGTTCCGCTAGCTGCGGCATTGTGCTGCATTACGCCTGAAAGCAAAAGTGCAGATGTAAGTTTTGCAGGAACTCCGTTGGCAGCTTCAAGGGCATTTGCCATTGCAGTTGCAAGGCCTGCGCTGCTGTTTGAAACTGCAAGACCTGCAAGGTACTGGCCGTAAAGAATCTGTTCCTTTGCCGCATTGGCAGCGGCCGTTCCCTTAACGGCATCCTTAACGTTTTCTGCAATGATCTTGATTGACTCTACGGCATTAATGTCTGTCATGAGCCAAGCTTCCTTGCAAACAAGAGCTTCTACAGAAGAAGCAATGAGAGCCATGGAAGAAACTGCAAAATCCTTTGAAGATGCAAAAATATCCGAATCACAAACAACTGCATCTGCAAGGGCATGAACATCAAAACATTCGATTTTCTTGCGCTGTGCTTCATCATCAAGCATGACATCGTAGCCAAAACCGCGGGCATTTCCAACTGAGGAATACACAAGGTAAAGCGGGATTGCAGGCTTCTTAGACTTGTCGCGGCCTTCAAGCTTGCGGGCATCAATGATATCAGGATTTCCCAGGAGAACTGCAGCAGCCTTAGCAGTATCCATAACGGATCCCGATCCAAGGGCAACAAGAACATCTGCACGGAAAGATTTTGCAGCTTCCACTGCAGCCTTAACATTGTTTACAGTTGCCGCCATGTTTACACGGTCAAAAACCTGATAAACCAGCTTGTTTTTTGCAATAAGTGAAGTTATTTTTTTTGCAGCTCCACTTTCTTCAGCAGAACCGTCTGTTATAACAAGAATACGCTGAAAATCACGATTCTTGATGATATCCATTAAATTTTTAATAGCGCCACTGCCAAAAAAGGAAAATGCGCTTGTAGCTATCTGATTGGGCATAAAATTCTCCTGAATTTTTACGCAGTTATTATGACTGTAAATCCCCTTATCGTCAAGGCAATTATGAAATTACTATACAAAACTCTTGAAATACTTCAGGTAGAAGTTTATATTTAGGTCATGAACAATACAAATAATAGAAAAAAACTTGCATTTTTCATGGCCGCAGCCATTTTTTTGCTGTCTTCCTGCTCCCCAAAGAAGGCCACGGCAGTTCAGCCCAACAACACCGACACAAACACTATAAAAATTACAGCTACATTTTACCCTCTTTATGTATCGTTATTGAACATTACTGATGGAGTCGAAGGAATCGAACTTTCCCTTCTTGCACCTCCAGACACTGGTTGCCTCCACGACTATCAGCTTACGACAAAGGACATGAAGAAAATCGAAAACAGCAATATTCTGGTGGCAAATGGTGCCGGAATGGAAGATTTCATTGAAAAGATACTTGAAACAAAAAAGGATTCCCTCATAATTGCATCAGAAGGCTTTGAACTTACAGACAACAATTCACATGTATGGGTATCACCGGAAGGAGCAATTCACCAGACACAGAGGATTGTGGAAGGACTATCTCATCTTGACCCTTCAAACGCAACAAAGTATGTAATGAACGGAAACGCCTACCTTTTGAAACTCCAGAACCTCAGGAACCACATGCACTCTATTCTTGACGAGTACTCTGGAAAAAAAATCGTTACTTTCCATGAAGCCTTTCCATATTTCGCATCTGAATTCAATCTGGAAATAGCATCGGTAATAGAAAGGGAGCCTGGCGAAGCACCGGGACCAAAAGAACTCAAGGAACAGATTTCTGAAATCAACTCCATCATATCTGACGGAAATAAAATTGCACTTTTTGCAGAACCCCAGTATTCTTCAAGTGCAGCTGAAATCATCGCAAAGGAAACAGGGCTCAAAGTTTATGAACTTGACCCTTGCGTTACAGGAAACCTTAAGTCAGAATACATTAAGGATTCCTACATCACTGCCATGAAGAAAAATGCCGAAGTCCTAAAGGAAGCTCTGGCAAAATAAAACAACGGAAAAAAAATAATGCCATGTCTGATCGGTAAGCAGCATGTTTGCTGTACTAGAATTGCAGGCCTAAGCGTAAAAGGCCGCCACGACTATATTCTCAAGGATATAAACCTTCACATCCATTGCGGGGAACTTACGGCTATCGTCGGTCGTAACGGAGCGGGAAAGACAACTTTCATGAAGGCTTTGCTCAATACAATTCCTCATACTGGAACCATAATTTACGAGGGTGAAAGATGTGCCGGTCACTGCGGAAAAGACAGAACCAGCGACCACGACCGCTACTGCACCTGTCAGAAAAAAATTCCCTACACAACAACAAAACCAGTTTTCGGATATGTTCCTCAGTCACTTTCTGTAGAACCAGGAACTCCAACAAGCGTAGAGGACATGGTTCTTTCCTGCATTTCAAAAAAACCTGTATGGCTTCCTCACAGGAAAAAGGATAAGGAAAGAGTTCTTGGAATTTTAAAATCCACCAACGCCCATGAACTCATGAACCGCCGTGTATGCGATCTTTCCGGCGGAGAACTTCAGCGCGTAATGCTTGCCCTTGCAATCCATCCGGTACCGGACATTCTTTTGCTGGACGAACCCGTAAGCGGCGTAGACAGAACCGGTCTTAAATCTTTCTATGAACTCGTTTCTTCCATTAGAAGAGACTACGACATTACAGTTCTTCTCATCAGCCATGATCTTGACCTGGTTGCACGACACGCAGACAGAGTTGTTTTCATCAACAACAGCGGAGCCATCATCGGCAAGGTTGAAGATGTTTACGGCAACAAGGAATTCATCGATGTATTTGGACACATAGAACTGCCTGAAGACAGCGACGACGAAGAATCAGAAGTATGCGACCACAACCAGGGGGAGGAAGAATAATGAATTTGATCTATTCATTCATAGACGCGGCACTTCCTTTTGAATGGCTTTCTCCAATGTTCATGAAGAATGCCTTCCTTGCAATCCTCATTGCCTGCCCCCTTTTTGGAATGCTTGGAACTTCCGTAGTTTCCAACCGCATGAGTTTTTTCAGCGATGCCATCGGTCACAGTGCCCTTACAGGAATTGCCCTTGGCGTAATCATCGGCATTCGTGACGTTACAATTTCAATGATTGTCTTTTCCCTTATTCTTGGATTTGCAATCATATCCGTAAAAAGAAAGGGAAAATCTTCCAGCGATACAATCATCGGAGTATTCTCTTCTACTGCAGTTGCCCTGGGAATTGTTCTTCTTTCTGCAGGCGGTAATTTTGCAAAATACCAGAAGTATCTTGTAGGAGACATACTTAGCATCCAGCCAGAAGAAATTCTTCTTTTGATTTGTGCGGCAATTGTCCTTCTTGTAGTTTGGTTTGTTTTCTACAACAGGATGCTTCTTGTTTCCATGCATTCAGTTTTTGCCAAAAGCCGCGGAATAAAAACATTCTTAATCGAACAGATTTTTGCATTGCTCACAGCGGTCATCGTAACAGTAAGCATCAGGTGGACTGGTCTTCTTGTAATCAATTCGCTCCTTGTTTTGCCTGCAGCAGCATCAAGACTTGTAAGCCGTTCAACAGGAAGATACACATTGCTTTCCGTAATCATTTCCCTTGTGAGCGGAATTCTTGGACTTGCCCTAAGTTATCAGTTTAACACGGCAAGCGGTGCATCCATCGTACTCGTCAACGCAGTTCTTTTCATGGGCTGCCTTGCATTCACAATCGTAAGGAGACAAAATTGATTTCTGCAGTAATTTTTGATTTGGACGGAACCCTGCTCGATACAATCCAGGACCTTGCCGACAGCTGCAACAAAACCCTAGAACAGCTTGGAATGCCACCTCGCACTTTGGATGAAGTCCGCAGTTTTGTTGGCAACGGAATTGGACGCCTTATGGAACAGGCAGTTCCGAAGGGCAAAGACAACAAGGACTTTGAAAACTCAGTTGAGCTGATGAAAAAAAATTACAGCACCAACTGGCACAACAAGACAAAACCTTATGACGGAATAATGGATTTGATTTCTGCACTGAAAGAACGCAGAATAAAAATCGGGATAAATTCAAACAAGCCGGATCCACAGGTTAAGGAACTTGCACGGCTTTATTTTTCAGAAGTTGTAGACGAAACTACGGCAGTGGGAGAAAGGGAAGGATTCAAAAGGAAACCTTTTCCTGACCTTGCCAATGAAATCATCCGCATCATGGGTGTTGAGAAAGAGGAAGTTGTCTACATCGGAGATTCTGAAGTTGATGTCGCAACGGCCCGCAATGCAGGCATCAAATGCATTAGCGTAACCTGGGGATTCAGAAGCAGAAAATTTCTCGAGGAAAATGGAGCAAAAATATTTGCAGACAAACCGGGAGAAATTCTAAATTTAATTGAACGACTATGAACAAAGACATTTTTTTACAGGGACAGGTAGCAGAGGATTTTGATTTCTACAGAATCCGCGAAATGATTTCTCACTTTGCTCAAAGCGAAGAAGGACGGGATCAGGTTCTTTCCAGAGAAAGTTCAACAGACAAAGAAAAAATTGACCTATATAAAAACCTTGGCCGTCAGTGGCATCTATACTTAAACTCGGACAACCCACAGGCCCTCTTTGCCTGGCCACCGGTAAAAGGAATTTTCCCTGCATTCGGTGTGGAAGGTGCAGCCCTAAATCAGGAACAGATTTTTGCCTTGGGTCTTTTTGCAACCTACGTAGAAAAAACAAGAAGTGCCATCAACGGAGCAAGAAGCGAACTTAAGATTCCCGACCTTGCAAGGACAATGGACAGCATTCCTTTTCTTGGGCAGGCGGCAGACGAGATTTTCAAAATCCTTGATATTTCAACAGGAGAAGTAAAGGACCTTCCTGTTCTCCGCGAAATCAGATCAAGAATTTCATCCCTCAAAAAAGAAATTGAAAACGCCATAAGAAAATATACATCCGACACCAGTCTGAACCAGGCCCTTCAGTCCAATGTACCGGCATTCCGCGCTGACAGGGAACTTCTTGCAGTTCGAGCAGACCACAAGAGTGCCATCAAGGGTATCGTTCACGAAGTAAGTGCCACAGGACAGACCCTCTTCATTGAGCCTGATGAAATCGTAAAATCCAACAACGAACTGGTGGAGGCAGAATTCCGCCTTCAGTCGGAAATAAACAAAATCTTCCGCGAACTTACCGAAAGTCTTGGAAAGTTCAAACCGGAATTTATTGAAGCACAGAAAAAAATGATTCTCCTGGACTGCTCCTATGCAGCCGCAAGATGGCAGAATTCCATCAGCGGAATTTTTGCGGAAGACTGCGATATGGAAAAGGAACCTCCTTTCATTTCAAAGGCACGGCATCCTCTTCTTGGCGAAAAGGCTGTGCCAGTAACCATAACCTTTATGCACGGCAAAAATATCCTGATCATTACGGGACCAAACACCGGCGGTAAAACAGTAACATTAAAGACCATTGCCCTCTTTGCCCTTTTGAATCAGGCTGGATTTCCACTTCCTGCAGAAGAAGGGACAAGGCTTCCGATGTTCAGTTCAATTTTTGCAGACATTGGTGACGAACAGTCAATTGATGAATCCCTTTCAACTTTCTCAAGCCGCATGAAAAAAATCGCCCTTGCCCTGAACAATGCCGATGGCAGATCCCTTGTTCTCCTTGACGAACTTGGAAGCGGAACGGATCCTCTTGAAGGCAGCGCCATTGCCATGGCAACCCTGGATCTTCTTCTTAAAAAGAATTCTTTTGTAATTGCAACAACCCATCACGGTGTCCTGAAGAACTACGGCTACACAAATCCAAAGTGCATAAATGCAAGTGTAGAATTCAATACTGAAACTCTAAGGCCAACCTATAACCTTCTCATGGGAATTCCTGGAGAAAGCCATGCACTGGACATTGCCCTTCATTCAGGGTTGCCTGAAGAAGCCGTAAAAAAAGCTCAGAATTACATTTCTACGGAACAGGCTGATGTCAGCACACTGATAAAGGGACTTACAGCAAAACATACTGAACTTGACGACCTCATCCGCCGGCAGAGAATAAAGGAAGCAGACCTGCAGAACAAGGATCTCAAGATTCATAACCGCGAAATCAAAATCATCGAAAGGGACATTGAACTTAAGGAACTTGAAAACAAGCAGAGTTTTGCCTTCCTCCGCGAAACCAGAAGCCAGCTGGAAAACCTTGTGCGCGTTCTTCGAGAAGGAGAAATCACAAAGGAAAAGACACAGGGCGTAAAGAAATTCATAAGCGACCTGGAAGAATCCATTGACCTGCAGAAACTTGAACTTGAAAGGAAGAAAAAAGAACTCGAAGAAGAAATCAATAAACTTAAGTTAGAAGAAGAAAAGATTGCAGAAAACGGCATGCGCATAAAAAAGGCAAAGGAACACGGCACCACAAACGGAAAGAAAACAAGGCAGCGCCTTTCAAATTCCGAAGCCCTAAAGACAGCAACCGTTGACGAACGACAGACAGAATTTGCCAAAAGACAGAAACAGCCTAAAAAGCAGGCTCCGACAAAAATCGTTTACACGGAAGGAATGGAAGTTCTTTGCGGTGCAGAAAAACGCAAGGGAACTTTGGTAAGGCTTGTAAAGGAAGGAATCTGGCAGGTTCAGATAGGATTCATGAAAATGGAAGTTCCTCAGCGTCAGATGATTCCTGCAGAAAAACCTGTTTACGAAAATGCTCGTGCAGACTACTTTGTTGAATCAACTTCAAGTGTTGAAGACGAAGCACCTAAGTTTGAACTCAGGCTTTTGGGCATGAGGTGCGAAGAAGCCTTGCGTGCCCTTGAGCACCAGCTGGACCTTTGCGCCATAAAGAATTTCAGGAATTTTTCGATTGTACACGGAAAGGGAAACGGAATTTTGCAGCAGGCCGTACACGACTACCTGGCACACTATCCTGGGGTAAAGGACTACCACTTTGCACGCCCGGAAGAAGGCGGCAGCGGCAAGACCTATGTTGAACTGAATTAGATTTCCAGTTCAGGGATTTTTTCTTTCAATCTTGAAAGGAACTGCTGGCCCGTAACACCTTCGCGAAGGCAGGCAAAAATGCAGTTTTCACCGGCAATGGTACCGAGAATGTCATCAAGGTTCATGGCATCAAGGGCATTGGAAACACTGTCCGCATGACCGCCAAAAGTCTTGATGACAACCATGTTACCGCTAAAATCTATGCTTACATAACCGCGAAGAAAATCACGGACATAAATCTGGTCGTTTTCAGAAAGATCCTCGTCTTCCTGAATTGTATATACATAGCCATTGCTTCCGTCGCTAACCTTTCCAACCTTCATGAGCTTCAGGTCACGGGAAAGAGTCGCCTGAGTCACTTCAAAACCGTCGGCAAGCAAAAGGTTCAGCAATTCGTCCTGGCTCTTTATTTTATTGTTCTTTATGAGCTTTTTGATCGTCTTTAGTCTCTGATGTCTGTCTTTCATTTCTATAAATATACATAATTTTGCATATTTATGCAAAATAAATCTCAATTTGTTGTAATGTTTTCTATTATTTGCTATAGTTTTCAATCAATAAATAGAAATCTTGCTATTAAAGGAGTTTTTTATGGCAATTTCATGGAATAATTTGGACAAGCTTGAATCTTTCAAGAAGCTCCAGTCCCTCAAAAATTCAGTTTCAGTTGCAAAGGAACTTTCTGGTCCTGACGGTGCAAAGCGCGTTGCAGAATATTCAATTCCTATGGCAGGCGGACTTACATACAATTATGCAGCAAAACAGGTAAACGCTCAGGTTCTTTCTGTTCTTGAAGAACTTGCAAAGGAATCTCAGCTCCTTGAAAAATTCGAAGCACTCTACAACGGTGATGTAATCAACACTGGAGAAAACCGCATGGTTCTTCACCAGCTTCTCCGCGGACAGCTTGGCAAGGATGTTATGGCTGACGGCGTAAACAAGCGCGAATTCTACATCAACGAACAGAAGAAGATGGCTGATTTTGCTGCCAAGGTTCACAATGGTGAAATCCTAAACGAAAAGGGTGAAAAGTTTACAACAGTTTGCCAGATCGGTATCGGTGGTTCTGACCTCGGTCCACGCGCAATCTACCTTGCACTCGAAAACTGGGCAAAGGCAAACAACACATTCAAGATGGATGCCAAGTTCATCTCAAATGTTGACCCAGATGATGCAGCAGCAGTTTGCTCTTCAATCGACATTCCAAAGACAATCTTCATCCTTGTTTCAAAATCTGGAACAACTCTTGAAACACTTACAAACGAATCATTCGTAAAGGACTTCATCGTAAAGGCTGGATGCAACCCATCTAAGCACATGATTGCAGTTACTTCTGAAACATCACCACTTGCAAAGAGCCCGGACTACCTTGCAGCATTCTTCATGGATGACTACATTGGCGGACGCTACTCTTCTTCATCTGGTGTAGGCGGAGCAATCCTCTCACTCGCATTCGGACCAAAGGTTTTCGCAGACTTCCTTGACGGTGCTGCCGCAGAAGATGCAACAGCAAAGAATGCTGACATCAGAAAGAACCCAGCCCTTCTCGACGCCCTCATCGGTGTATACGAAAGAAACGTTCAGGGATACCCTTCAACAGCAGTACTCCCATACTCACAGGCTCTCTCAAGATTCCCAGCACACCTTCAGCAGCTTGACATGGAATCAAACGGAAAGTCAGTTAACCGCTTTGGCGAAAAGATCAGCTATGTTACAGGCCCTGTAATTTTTGGTGAACCAGGAACAAACGGACAGCACTCATTCTACCAGTTGCTCCACCAGGGAACAGACATCGTTCCACTCCAGTTCATCGCATACAGCGAAAACCAGACAGGAAAGGATGTTGTAATTGAAGATTCAACAAGCCAGAAGAAACTCTGCGCAAACGTAACAGCACAGATCATCGCTTTTGCCTGCGGAAAGGACAATGAAAATCCAAACAAGTTCTTTGCCGGTGAACGCCCATCAAGCCTTATCTACGGAAAGCAGGTTAACCCAACATCTATCGGAGCCCTTCTTGCTCACTTCGAAAACAAGGTAATGTTCCAGGGCTTCATCTGGAACATCAACTCTTTCGACCAGGAAGGAGTACAGCTCGGTAAGGTACTTGCAAAGACAGTTCTCGGCGGAAAAATGGACGGTGCCCTTAAAGCTTTCGCAGACCTGCTTATAAAGTAAGTTTAGAAACTCTTGAATGACTATCGTCATTGCGAGGAGTGGAAACAGTATGTTTCTACGACGAAGCAATCCATAAATGAATGAAGATTGCCACATCCGTTCCGGGTTCGCAATGACATATTTCAACAAAAACAATTATAAACCTTCTGATGACTTTTGTTGTCAGAAGGTTTTTTGTTTTCTACAAATTGATTTTTTGATATACTGAAATCCTATGACAAACACACTGCGCATTGGAATCGACATTGGATCAACAACTGTAAAAGTTGTTGTATACGACAAGACTAAAAATGAAATTCTTTTTCATAAATATCAGCGGCACCATGCGGAACAGAGAAAAACCGCAGCCCGGTTGCTTGAAGAAGTAGAATCCCTTTATCCTGGACAGAAATTCAGGATTGGAATCTGTGGTTCCGGAGGAAAGAACATTGCCGAACTTACAGGCGCACACTACATTCAGGAAGTTGTTGCAAACTCGTCTGCAGTCCGTGCAAAATATCCGGAAGCAAGAACAGCCATAGAACTAGGCGGCCAGGACGCAAAAATAATTTTCTTCTATTATGATGAAAAACAGCAGCGGCTCATGACAAGCGACATGAGAATGAACGGTTCCTGCGCAGGCGGAACAGGTGCTTTCATAGATGAAATTGCATCCCTCCTTAAAGTACCCGTTGAAGAATTTGAAGGACTTGCAAGCCGCGGAAAAACAGTGCATTCAATTTCAGGCCGCTGCGGAGTATTTGCAAAGACAGACATTCAGGGTCTTTTAAATCAAAGTGTAAGCCGCGAAGAAATTGCCCTTTCAGCCTTCCATGCCATCGTTAAACAGACCATCGGTGGACTTGCTCAGGGACTTGAACTTAAGGCTCCTGTAATTTTTGAAGGCGGACCATTAAATTTCAATCCTACTTTGATAAAGGCCTTCTGCGAAAGGCTGAACCTTAAAGAGGGAGATTTCATTCTTCCGGAAAATCCAGATACAATCGTAGCTCTTGGTTCAGCCCTTGCTGTGGATGAACTTTTTTCTGACTCTGACAAGGACGAAATTGATTTGAACGAAGCCATTGCAAAGCTCAGGGCAAGCAACGGCATTTCAGATGAAAGAAAGAATGCATCTACAAAACCATACTTTGACAACGAAGATGAATGCCGCCAATGGCGTGAGGCTCACAAAACGGCAGAAATAAAGGAACCTGAATTAAAGGAAGGCGATGTACTGGACATTTATATCGGTATTGATGCAGGTTCAACAACATCAAAACTTGTTTTCCTTAACAAAGACGAAGAAGTCGTAGATAAGTTCTATGCAAACAACGAAGGTGATCCTATCCGCATCGTAAAGGAAGGTTTGCGTCACCTCTATAAAAAATACAAAAAGATGGGGGTTTCCCTCAATGTTCTTGGCCTTGGAACCACAGGCTACGGTGAACTTTTACTTGGAACTGCTTTTGGTGCTGACTACCACACTGTAGAAACTGTAGCCCATTCCACAGCGGCAAGAAAATACATGAAGGATGTAAGCTTCATTCTGGACATCGGTGGTCAGGACATGAAGGGTATCTGGGTTCAGGATGACATCGTTACAAACATTACGCTGAACGAAGCCTGTTCATCTGGATGCGGTTCCTTCCTGCAGAACTTTGCAACATCACTGAACATTCCGCTGGAAAAAATTGCCGACGCGGCCTTCTCTTCCAGACATCCTGCAAACCTTGGAAGCCGCTGTACAGTATTCATGAACAGCACCATCATTACGGAACAGAAAAACGGCTGCAATGCAGAAGACATTATGGCAGGCCTTTGCCGTTCCATCATTGAAAATGTCTTTACAAAAGTTGTACGCATTTCAGATACATCAAGCCTTGGAAAAAACATCATGGTTCAGGGCGGCACTTTCAAGAATGATGCAGTCCTCCGTGCCATCGAACAGTATCTTGGAGTAAATGTAAACCGTGCTCCTTTCCCAGGCGAAATGGGAGCCATCGGTGTTGCCCTCCTTGCAAAAAAACATGCAGGAGAATCTTCTAAATTCATTGGCTTTGAAAAACTTTCAGGCTTTACTTACGAACAGGAAGAAAACAATCTTTGTCCTCACTGCGCAAACCACTGTAACAGAACCATCGTAAAATTTCCGAACGGTTCATCATATGTTACAGGCAACAGGTGTCCCCGTGGCGAAAGCCTTGAAGAAAATGCACCTGCAGTAAAAAATGTTCCGGATCTTTTCCTTGTCAGGGAAGCTTTGCTCACAAAGAAATACAAGTTTACTGAAGTAAGCGCAAAGAAAAACCTTAAGGTTGGTTTTCCTCGCTGCCTTGAATTCTGGGACAGCCTTCCTTTCTGGACCACCTTCTTTGGTGCCCTTGGTTTTGAAACTGTAATTTCAGATCCAAGTACCAGACCAATGTTTGAAGAAGGCTTGCCTTTTGTTGCATCGGATACGGTTTGCTTCCCTGCAAAACTTGTTCACGGCCACATGCAGAACCTTGCAGACAAAAAGGTTGATGTCATCTTCATGCCTATGATCATGAACATGCCTGCTAAGGATACTGAAGGCAAAAGCAATTATGTTTGTGCCGTTGTCAAAGGCTATCCTCTTGTAATCTACAATCAGGAAAATCCTGCAGAAAGATGGAATCTTCGCTACGAACATCCAATGTTCCACTGGTATTCTGAAAAAGACAGATACAACCAGATTGAAAGATACATGGCAAATGCCTTTGGAATTTCCAAATCAGATGTAAAGAAAGCTTTTGACCAGGGTATGGCATCCATAAATGAATTCCGCAGCACCCTTGTAACCATGGCGGACAAGATTCGCGAAAAAGCAAAGGCAGAAGGAAAATTTGCCGTTGTACTTGCAGGTCGTCCATATCATACGGATCCACTTGTAAGCCACGATCTTTCCCGCGTATTCACAAAAGAAGGAATTCCTGTCCTTACAGTTGATTCTCTTTCCGGACTCGAAAAGGCAGACCTTCGCTACACAAGGGCAGAAGTTACAAACAACTTCCACACAAGAATGCTTGCCGGTGCCCTTCTTTCAGCCCAATCCCCGGAACTGGAATTTGCACAGATCGTCAGCTTTGGATGCGGACACGATGCTATCCTTTCAGATGAAATCATCCGCATTACAAATGAAGTTTCCAGCAAGGCACCTTTGATCCTCAAAATGGATGAAGGAGGAGCAAGCAACAGCCTGAATATCCGCGTTAAGTCTTTCATTGAAACCATTGCAGAACGCCGCAACAAAAATGCCCAAAATTCAGAAGAGGCAAAACCACTCACAGATGCATACACGGCAAAGTTCTATAAACAGGACAGAAAAATCAAGACTGTTCTTGTCCCAAATGTTTCCGTTGCTTTCTGCAAGCTTTTGAGCGGAACCCTTACAAGAAGCGGAATCATTGCTGAACCACTTCCACTTGGAAGCATAAATGAAATCCGCCTTGGCAAAAAATATGTTCACAACGACACCTGTTTCCCAGCCCAGATAGTTATCGGAGAAGCAATCAGTGCATTGCAGAGCGGAAAATACGATCCTGACAAAGTTGCCATCGGTATGGCAAAGTACCAGGGTGACTGCCGCCTTACACATTATTCTGCCCTTCTCCGCCGTGCCCTTGATGCCGCAGGATTTACACAGGTTCCTATCGTTTCAACAGACCCGGTTGACTACAAGGAAATGCACCCTGGAATCAAACTTGGAAACATGTTCAACATTGCAACGGTTTGGGCTGTTGTAATCATGGACATTCTTGAAGAACTCAGAAGAAAAATTCGTCCTTACGAAATCAATGCAGGCGAAACAAACAGAATCTTTGATGAAGCAATAGACAGAATTTCTGCCGCCCTTGTTACAAGCACAACAAAGGCCGTAAAGGAATTCAAGGTTGCAATCGAAAAATTTACCAAGATAAAGTACGACAGGACAAACCTCAAGCCACGCGTATTCATTACGGGTGAATATCTTGTTACCTTCCATCCAGGCTCAAATTTCTATGTTGAAGAATACCTCGAAAAGAACGGAATGGAAGTAATTCTTCCAAGGATGATAAATGTCTTCTGGAAGGATTTCCATTCACGCATCTGCGAAATGAAGGACTACAAGGTTAAGTTTCCTCTTGATCAGGGACCATTCAGTTTTGTTGTAGAAGGACTCATCAATGTGGCCCTTACAACCTGCGAAAAGATTGCAGAAGTTCATCCACTCTACAAGAAGATTGTTCGTCTTCCGGCATTGGCCATTGAAAACAACCATGTCATGGAACGCACATTCCTTTCTGGAGAAGGCTGGCTCATTCCTGGTGAAATCCGTGAATTTGCAAGGGACGGAGTAACTTCATTTGTAATTCTTCAGCCATTCGGCTGTCTTCCAAACCACATTACAGGCCGCGGAAGCATGAAGAAGATCAAGGAAGAATTCCCTGCAATCCAGATTCTGCCTCTGGACCTTGATCCTGATACATCATTCGCAAATGTAGAAAACCGTCTGCAGATGCTCATTATGAATGAAAAAAACAGGCACTGATTGCTTCGCCGCAAAGCGGCTCGCAATGACTCTACTTTCCTTGAAAAGCGCCTTGCAATGACGATGATTTCACCGTCATTGCGAGCCCGGAACGGGCGTGGCAATCCATGGACCACAAGTAGCATTTTGGAACGAAGCCTATACTTTAACTTTCATTCATTAATTCACAAACTGAAACAGAACGAACTAACTCTTAAGCCCAAACAGGGTCTTGCAGTTTTCGTCTACAAGCTTGTCCAGTTTGTCAGTACTCATTCCCAATTTTCCTGAAACGAATTCGTAGGTATATTTGATGAAGAGAGGATTGTTTTCCTGCCCGCGCATTGGAACAGGTGCAAGATATGGGCTGTCTGTTTCCAGAAGAATCCTGTCCTTTGGAAGATAGTTCAGAAGGGCATTAAGGTCGTCCATCTGGTTTTTCTTTGTGTATGTAAGGGCACCGCCAAGGGCAATGTACCACCCCATATCAAGAAACTGCTTTGCTTCGTTAATTCCATAGCTGAAGCAATGAACGATGCCGCGGTTGTAACGGATACTGCGGAGAACATCCATTGTATCATCGAAACCATCACGGCTGTGAATGATGAAAGGAAGATCCAGTTCACGGGCAAGTTCCAGCTGCATGCCAAAAAGTTCCTTTTCCCCGTAGAAAACAGAATCATCGTAGTCTTCGCGGCAGTGATGGTCGGCACCTTCAGGGTTCCAGTGATGATCGATTCCGCCTTCACCGATGGCGCAAAGATGTTTTGCAAAGCAACTGTCGCTTCCACGGAATTCTTCGATGGTTTCCCGTAGAGTTTCAATGGCAGTATAGCGGTCTTCTATGCTGTCCTTGTCCGGCCAGATTCCGGCTGAAAGATATATTGATTTCTTAAGCTTGCTCTGCATGTTTACATCAGGCAAGGCTTCAAGGCAGTCTTCAATTGTCTGTGCACGGTAAATGAGGTCATCGGCTCTGGTACCGATATCAAGGCCAAAGTAAATTTTATTTTTTGCCATCTGCTCCAGGATTTCAGTCCCGAATTCCTGGCTGTTGTTTTCCACAAGATGATGAAAATGAAAATGTGTATCACTGAACATAAAATGCTCCAATTAATGATTAAGTTATACACAAAAAACAAAGTTTTTTCTATAAATAAGTGAAACAAGAAAGAATGGAATTAAACAAAAAAATCATGACAGTTCATAAAAAAAGAAAAAAACATGCCTCATACAATTGCAAATTTATTATGGTTTATGCTAATGAATTTCTTAAAACATTGGGGTCTGTCCCCTTGTGTCTGTTTACAGGATGTACAGCATTTAAAAATTACTGAAACCTGATTTAACTTGAAATTTATGATTTTAATTCTTTATAGGGATTTATTCTTTTTGCTTGCACTAATAAATATTAACTCCGTAATCTATAATAAATGGTTTATATTTTTTTTGCTTTATAATGGAAATTATTATGAAACTGATAAACACTGAAATAAATTACACGGATAAAACATTAATTAAATGGGATGATAAATTTCTTATTGGAATTCCTGTTATTGATGAACAACACAAAAAACTCATACAGTTATGCGAAGATTTCTATCAGGCCCTAATGGCAGGAAAAGAAAAAACAGACTGGCAGGATTCACTTACTGCTGCACTAAAAAATTGTGTTGATTATGTAAGGTTTCATTTTAGTTCTGAAGAAAAACTTATGCTTGCATGCGGGTTTGAATTTTATTCACAGCATAAAATACAGCATGAAGATTTTATAAGAAAAGTTCTTGAACTTTCATCTTCTTCAAACAGCTGGAACTATAAATCTGCCATGGAATTTGTTTTTTTTCTTTACAACTGGATTTTAACTCATATTGGTCATACTGACAGACTTTATGTAAATCAACTTAAGGAATATATTCTTAAACAAAATCAAAAATAATTTTTGAAATATACATAAA
>JAHAZL010000043.1 GCA_018384055.1 Treponema sp. | reverse complement strand
GGCTTTTCTACCCTTGTTGAAAATAAAGATGATAGCACAGGCGGACACATTCTCCGTACAAAACAATATGTTGAAATTATTCTAAATCAGCTTCAGAACGAAAAAAAATACCGGAACATTATAAGCCGGGATTTTGTAAAAAACATGCTGAATGCCGCACCAATGCACGATATTGGAAAAATTTCTACTCCAGACGTTATTCTGCAAAAACCAGGAAAACTCACCCCTGAAGAATATGAAATTATGAAGCAGCATGCTCCAAGAGGCGGAGAAATTATTATGGAAACTTTCTCTCGTCTTGATAATCCTGAGTTCCTTAAAACTGCATATTATGTTGCCCGTTACCACCACGAAAAATGGAACGGCAAAGGTTATCCAGAAGGTCTTGATGGCGAAATAATTCCTTTATGTGCACGAATCATGTCAATTGCAGATGTTTTTGATGCAGTTTCTGCAAAACGCTGCTACCGGGATGCAATGCCCATAGACCAATGTTTCCAAATCATTGAAAAAGGCCGCGGAACAGATTTTGATCCAGACTTAGTGGATGTTTTTTTGGGCGCAAAAGAAGAAATTATAAAAGTCTACAGCACTAAAATATTTGACTGACAGATTACTTTCATGTGTGCTTTCTATTCACAAAAAAATCATTACGATTTTATACTTGCATCAAGAATTGCATTACGGATTTTTTCTTTCTGTTCAGGAGAACAAAATCCTTAAGTTCAATAGCCGTTTCCATTACTTCTGCCTGAAAATTTTTCTTGTGTATATGAGGTATGCAATGATCATGGCAGAACCTGTAATAGTCCAGGATACGGGATAAACAAAGAGAATTGATTCATAGGTATGGAACCTTGAAAATACAGTTGCAATCCAAAGAAGCCTTAGACAACATGAACCAAAAATTGTAATCAATGCTGGAGTCAAGGAACATCCAAGTCCTCTCAAGGCACCCGCCGTAATTTCATAGGAATTTATGAGGAACTGAACGATTTCCACCTTCATTATTCTTTCCGCACAATAGCTGATTGTTTCTGGATCAGTTGAATACATTTCAGCCAATGAAAACCTGAACATGGTAAAGATCATGGAACATGCCACCGTAAGGCTTACGCTAAGCATCATGCAGTACAAGTAAGCTTTCTTGCATCTGGCAATGTTTCCTGCTCCGTAATTCTGACTTGTAAAGGTTACTGCGCATTGTACAAAAGCCGAAACAATGAAATAGGCAAAAATTTCAAAAGTCACACCAGATGCACTTCCAGCCATTACTTTGGGTCCCAGGGTATTCAGCGCACCCTGAATTACAAGGTTTGAAAGGCTGAACACAATCCCCTGAATTCCAGCAGGCATTCCGATTCTAAAAATCACGGAACAGTGATGCCTGTCCAATGCAAGTTTTTTGATGCTGAACCTGTATTCGTTCTTTTCCCTGGACAAGGCAACAAGAATGCAGACAGCACTGAAGGCATTTGAAAGGGTTGTTGCAACACCAACTCCGGCAGCACCAAGACCAAAACAAATGACAAAGACAAGATTCATCAGAACATTTAGAACACCAGCCGCAATCAAAAAAGAAGCAGGTTTGATGGATTCGCCCCTGCCCCTCAAAACTGCAGCACCAAAGTTGTACATCAGGATGAAAGGAAATCCAAGGAAATATATTTTTAGGTAAACTGATGCAAGTTCAAGAACTTCATCAGGAGTTTCAATCCACCTTAGTATTTTTTCAGAAAAAACTATGCCAAC
Organism: Treponema sp.; assembly: GCA_018384055.1. Classification (GTDB taxonomy): domain Bacteria; phylum Spirochaetota; class Spirochaetia; order Treponematales; family Treponemataceae; genus Treponema_D. The sequence continues at coordinate 52,589 of JAHAZL010000043.1, read as the reverse complement.
TCCCATAAGGAAGAGTCCGCAGATAAGGGAAAGCAAGATGATTGTATGGACTGCAGAACCTATGTATTTGTATCTTCCCTGACCTTCAAGAGATGCTATGAGCACATTGGCCCCAACGCTAAGGCCCATGAAAATATTAAGGACAAGATTGATCAACGGTGAAGTACTTCCAACGGCAGCCAGGGCTTCAGGGCCAACAAAACGACCGACAACCACAATATCGCAGGAATTGAACAGCTGCTGCAAAACTCCGCTTGCTATGAGAGGAAGTGAAAAAACAATTATCTGCTTCAGGAGAGGTCCTGACGTAAGATTCCTATTTCTTGATTTTTCCATTAAAAAAAACATTTAAATCAGTTCAGGATGATGCAAGCCCCAGTGCAACCAGAGCTTCCTTTGCAACGTTCTGCTCGGATTCCTTCTTGTTTTTTCCGGCAGCAGGTCCATATACCACATTGCCGAGGCTTACGCTTGTATAAAAAACTCTGTCGTGATCAGGACCTGTGGTATTCTCAAGCTTATATACAGGACACTTGCCGCTTTTCTTCTGGAAATATTCCTGCAGGAGAGTCTTGTAATCCTTGTGCCCTGCATCAGACTGAACCTTCCTTATTTCCGGAACGATGAGTTCAAGGACAAGTTTTTCAGCCGCCTCATACCCCTGGTCAATGTAAAGGGCACCTATAACGGCTTCAACGGCATCGGCAAGGATTGCCTTTTTAGTTCTTCCACCGCTTAGTTCTTCTCCTTTTCCAAGGATCAGGTATTTGTCTATGTGCATTACCTCAAGGGCTATGGGAGCAAGGCTCTGTTCACTTACAACATTGCTTTTGATCCTTGCCAGGTCACCTTCCCTGTTTGTATCCATATCATTGTACAGGAATGAAGCCGTAGCAAGCCCAAGAACGCTGTCTCCAAGGAATTCAAGCCGTTCATTATTGTAAATCCTGTGGGATGCATTTTCGTTGGAATAGGACCTGTGGTGAAAAGCAAGGTCAAGGATGGAATAATCCTTGAAATGAAGACCCAAATTCCTGCAGAAACTTTCCAGGGCCCTTCTTCTTTCTCTAGTGAGGTCTTTTTTGGGATAAAAAAAATCACGGAAACTCATGAAAACAAAATACCTTTTAAAAAGAAAAAAGCACAGCCATAAACTGTGCTTCTTTACGAATTCCGCTGATTACAGCAAAAAGATTCAGTATAAATTACTGCTGCTGTGACTTAATGTAGTCGTAAGCATCCTTAACTGTTTCGAATTCGTTAGCCTTGTCATCAGGGATTGAAACACCCATAGCTTCTTCGATAGCATACACGAGTTCGTATGTATCAAGGCTGTCTGCACCAAGGTCACCACGGAATGATGCTTCAAGTGTTACTTTTTCTGCATCAATTTCAAGTTTTTCTGCAATGAGCTTCTGAATCTTCTGGAAAAGTTCGTCCATCTTAATCTCCTAATTAGCCGTTTACTTCTGGAGTAATAACCTGACGTCCCTTGTAGAAACCACACTTACCACATACATGATGTGGAAGAACAAGGTTTCCGCAGTTGCCACATGGAACAAGATTAGGTGTATCCAAGTGCATGTTAACGCCACGTCTTCTCTTTGTTACGGCCTTTGATGTTTTGGATCTAGGTACTGCCATAGTATATAACCTCGCTATAATGATTAAGTTATCTGTATAACGTTGTTGATATTACTACAGATTCCCTTTTAATGTCAAGAATTATACAAGCATTCGGAAATATTTGTCAATTCTTTTTTCGCATTTTTTATGACATTTTGACAAAATTTGTAATTTTGAAAATAAAAAAACACTTGCAATGCACCTTTTTATGCAAAAATAAGTTTTATTTTCCGTCAAATTTTTCTTTCAATGCCTTTTCAACCAAAGGCGGAACCATCTTGCTGATGTCGCCTCCAAAACGGGCCGCTTCCTTTATGCTTGAAGACCTTACAAGAAAATACTTCTGTTCAGTAGGAAGAAAAAGTGTTTCAATGTCGGAGCCAAGCTGCCTGTTCATGAGGGATAAGTCAAACTCGTGGGCAAAATCCATGGCATTGCGAACTCCCCTAACCAGAACAGTGGCATTCTCCTTTTTGCAGTAGTCAACCACAAGGGAATCCCATTTGTGCACCGTTACATTGGGGTAGTCCTTCGTAAGTTCCAGGAGCATTTCCATCCTTTCAGAGTCAGAAAAAAGTGCATGCTTGTCAGGATTAACTGAAACAAGAACATCCAGTTGATCAAAAAGTCTTGAAGACCTTTCTATAATATTCAAATGTCCAAGGGTTGGAGGATCGAATGTACCTGCGAAAACGGCTTTTACCATGGCTAGAAATATAGACCAAAGACGAGGGTTTTTCAAGGCAAGATTCATTCACACTGAATTCTTCTTTTCAATAATTTTAAACTTATTTCCCAAAAAAATTGACCAACGGGCTTTTGCGTATTAAAATGGTAGTTATGAAAAAGATTATCCATTCAGCAATAACAGCAACAATATTCGCATTGACTCTAGTCGGCTGCGGCTCAACAGAACCTGTACCGGCTCCGGCAGAACCAGCAGTTGAAGAACCAGCTCCAGTCCCTGTTCCAGTGGTAGAAGATCCTCCTGAAGAAGTTCTTGAAGAAGAACCAGAGGTCATGGAAGAGGTTGCTCCACAGCCAGAAGTTTCGCTAGAAGACAAGGAATACAAGCGTTCAACAACAAACGTTACTGTCACAAAGGAAACTTTCGTCGAAGATAAAACCCGTATCCTCCAGATTATTGAAGACCTTGCACTTTACATGAAAAACGGTGATTTCAAGGGCTGGACGTCATACCTTGCACCGGAAAGCTATTCTTACTGGACAAAAAAGCCAAACCTTTCAAAGGCGTCACAAAGACTTCCAAAGAAAGGACTCAGACTCAACACAATTGAAGATTACTTCAAATTCGTATTCATCCCTGCAAGGAGAGGCCGTACCGTAGATGAAATTCGCTACGACACGGAAACAGAAGTTAATGTTGTACAGGTAGATGCCGATAAAGACATAGTGTACTACACATTCACTAAAATCAACGGCAAATGGAAGCTTTCACTTCCAAAGAATCCGGACTAAAAATTTGTGATTGATTTTTTATATATTGTATTCTATAATAATTTTATAAAACTGTATTTTTATAAAGAAGGGATTCCACAAGGAGGAACCATAATATGAAACTTACTAAATTTGTTGCATGGGCATGCTGCGTTTTAGTATCAACAACTTTGTTTGCACAGGAACAGACAGTAAAGAGCCAGAGAAAATCAGAAACAACAGTAGAAGACGAATACATGGCAAGTGCCGAAGACACAATCATCGGTGAACTTGCATCATCTGATGACTACGACAACAAGCTTGTTGCCCTCAGCTACCTCAAGGATGCAGTAGAAGGCGGAAGAACTTCTCCGGAAGTTGTTGCTTCACTGAGTCGTCTTGCAGGTGAAGGCATTAAGACAACAGCCAGAACAAACGGACGTGTAATGAACAACTTCCCTGATGTTCGTGCTCAGGCTTGTGACCTTCTTGGTGAAGTAAAGACAGAAGAATCAAAGAACACTTTGGTTTCAATCGCCGTAGAAGACAAGGAACCAATGGTTGTAACAGCTGCCATCCGTTCCCTCGGAAACATCGGAATCAACGACAATGACGAAGTTGTAAACATGATTGAATTCGTGCACAAGAGATATGCAGCACTCAACCCTACCAGCTCCCTTGCACTTGAAATCCTCAATGCTTACGAAAAGCTTGCTCCAAATGTACAGGATAAAGGTCCAATGATTCAGTCAATTTCAGAAATCAGAACAAACTACAGATATGCAACTCCTGTTCGCACGAGAGCAACAGAACTTCTCAAGTCACTTCAGGGCGGCAGCAAGAAGAAGAGCAACGACGCAAGGTAAGTTACTGATTCCTTGATATTAAAAAGGGGATGACCAATAAGTTCAAAAAATCCATCTAATTGCAATACAAGAGATTGCCGTGTCGAGCACGGCAATGACTCATACTTATTGGACAGCCCCTTATTTTTATTCCTTCACTTTTTTATGCTATTTCAAGAAATTATCTTGCTTTCTCCATGCCGTAATTGAGCCAGACAAAAGACATTTAAACTGTTTGATTTCAATATGAGTATTCCAATACTTATGCCAAAGAGAACTCCTATAAAAGAACCCTGCCACAACCCCTTTTTAATTCTGTCAATTTTATTGGCCCCCATGTTCTGACTGTCAAATGTAGAAACGGCAATACCAAGGGCAACAAAGGGGCATTGGAACCTAAATAAAGGCCGACAATGGAAGTGTCGCCATATTGTAGAACTGCTGGAGAAGATTCCCCAGCAGAACTGGTATCTAAAACGAAAGGATAAGCCTTAAAGGATTTCCTTCAGTAAGATTTTTTGTCAATTGATTTACCTTGATTCAAGCAAATGCAAATTAAATCTTCATGTTCATTGCTTCACGAACTTCATCAAGAGTCTGGCAAGCAATTGCACGAGCCTTGTCTACACCTTCAAGGAGGACTTTACGGATGTAGTCTTCGTTCTTTTCAAGTTCAGCACGCTTTGCACGCAAGAGACGAAGTTCTTCGTTAAGGGCTTCTGTAAGGCACTTCTTAAGCTCTCCGCTGCCCCTGTCACCAATGCGAGCTGCAATGTCAGCAGGATTTTCTTTTGTGCAAAGGCCGATGAGGGAAAGAAGATTTGCAACTTCTGGACGATTAACAGGATCGTAAGTAATTACGCGTTCGCCATCTGTCTTTGCCTTCTTGATGAGGGCTGCAGTTTCATCTTCCGTATTGCAGAGGAAAATTGCATTGTTGCGGCTCTTAGACATCTTCTGATTTCCATCAAGTCCCATGATGCTTGGTGTCTTTGAAAGTAGAGCCTGTGGCATTGGGAAAATAGGATCACGCCCCTTGCAGAATTTCTTGTTGAAGGACTTTGCAATGCTGCGTGTAAGTTCAATATGAGGAAGCTGATCCTTTCCTACAGGAACTACATTTCCCTTGCAGAAAAGGATGTCGCAGGCCTGATGGATTGGATATGTATACATTCCTGCATTAACATTTGTAAGCCCTGCACTCTGAATTTCTTCCTTAACTGTTGGGTTACGGCTAAGCTCAGAATTGCTTACAAGTGTCATGAACGGAAGCATAAGTTGGTTACATTCCGGAATGTAAGAATGAGGGTAGATGATGACATCGTCACCAGGCTCAATACCGGCTGCAAGATAATCGATTACAAGCTGCTTTGTATTCTGGCTGATTTTATCAAAAGCATCGTGGTCTGTAAGAACCTGATAGTCTGCAATGAGAATCATTGTAGGAACACCCATCTTTGAAATGCGAACGCGGTTCTGAAGGGATCCAAAATAATGCCCGATGTGGAGGCGACCAGTTGGCCTATCTCCCGTAAGAACGCGGTATTTCTTTGGATTAACTGCAATATCAGCTTCAAGAGCCTTTGAGCGTTCTACTGCAGCTTCAAAAGTCTTGTTGGGATCAAATTCTGTATTTTCGTCTGCCATAATCTTCCTCTGTAAATAATTATGAAAAACATAATATTGTATAACTTAGAAATTTTCAACAAATCCAAATATTAAAAACAGCAGATTATTTGGATTTATTATTCGAAACTATCCTTACGGTTATACAAGTTACGGACTAAATGACAGCAATTTTATAGTTTTAGTCAGATTCTGTCCGTAAAAGAATATTCCTGTTCTTTTAAACGCTACAAATTATCAATATTGAATGAATAGCCAAGGAATTCAAGTCCAATAGCATCAAACTTAAATTCCTGCCCCTTTGTATTAGAAGAATTATATAGAGGATCACCCTTGATTGGAAATCCAAGCCAGGCAAGATGACAGCGAACCTGATGCCTGTAGCCTTCCTTTATTCTGCATCGCGCAAAAATACCGTCCCTTGATTTTTTTAATTTGATTTGAGTTTCGTATTCTTTTTGACCTGCTTTCTTTAAAGCAGCTTTTCCTGCACTTTCGTTTACTGGGCGTACCAGACTGTTTTTTAGGCCAAAGGGACGAAATCTGGATCTTACAATCACAGAATACGAACTTTCGTTAGTTGATTTATTTATACAGTTAACTACATCTTCTAGATTGCCATCAAGGATCGGGAAACCTTCTCCTGAAGCAAAAGAATCACATTGAGCTTTGTAAGTCTTAAAAAAACGACCATTAGTTTGTTCGGACATAACTTTGTCATAGAAACTCTGCTCCGTGCAAATCAAAAGAAGTCCTTTGGTTTCCGTATCAATCCTATGGACAAGACCATACTCAATTTCCTTTCTCCCCTTGACCTTAGAAATCTCCGGAAATTTTCCAATGGCAAAAGTCAAGGCACTTATGTCTCCTTCAAACAAAGGAGCACTGGGAAGTCCCCTTGGTTTGTCTAAAATTACAAAAGGCTCTTCATGAGATGGAAGATGAACTATTCTTATTTTTCCATACAAAGGATTCATACCTTACCTGTCCTTTGGAAGAATGACTTTTGAAAAATCCCTGTGAAGCACTTTCATTATTTCCCTGAATCTCTCTGGGGTTTTATTCTTGAACTCAGAATAGGAAGAAGCACCTGGAAGTTTAATCGTAAGTTTATGAGCATTCAGCATAAGGGTGGCATTGGGAAATTTTCTGTCCGGTTTGGAATAAACTCCATCTCCTAGGATAGGACAGTTAAGGTATTTCATGTGAACGCGAATCTGATGAGTACGGCCAGTTACAATGCGAACCCTCATCAAGGAATATTCTCCATAACAGGCAATGCAGCTGTAATGGGTTTCTGCATATTTCCCCTCCTCTGTATCTACTGCAGCGCGGAATTTTTTTCTGTCCCTCAAATCCCTTACAATCTGAGTCTTTACAACACCATGCTGATGCTGAGGACGTCCCATGCAAATACAGATGTATTCCTTTTTGATTTTCCTATGGTCACGGAAAAGTCCTGCAAGGTATTCTTCCGTATCACGGTTTTTTGCAGTAATGATTATTCCGGAAGTTTCCTTATCCAGGCGATGAACTATGCCTGGTCTTCTGTTGGCAAGAATCTTGTCAGCACTGGCTTCCCCTTCCTTGATTTCCTTTATGGCCTGTCTGCCCCAATGGTAAAGCAAGGCGTTTACTAGAGTTCCGTCCCAGTTACCGCAGGCAGGGTGAGTTACCATCCCCTGCCTTTTATTAACGACACATACATTTTCATCTTCGTAAATAATATCAAGAGGAATATCCTGAGGTTCAATATTGTCCGGAACGTTTTCTTCCCATTGAATGTCTATCTGATCACCAGCCTTAACCTTGTAGGAAACTTTTTGAGCCTTGCCGTTAACAAGAATTTCAACTACTCCACTTTTAAGTTTACTTCGGTTCATGCCCTTGGAAAGATTTGCAATGTATTTATCCAGTCTTTCGGCTTTTGCATATTCTAGTGGAACCCTGTTTGAAAAATAAGACATTAGTTGGCATCCTCTTCATTTTCTTCCAAAGGCTGAATATCATTTTCAACTTCTTCAGGTTCTGTATTTTCAGAGATAGGAACAACATTGACCTGCTTGGCAGCATTTATTCTTTCAAGTTTCTTCTTTTGATTATGCCTGATAATCTGATTTACAGTAAAGTCTACAAGTCCTATGGCAAGTCCAGTACATACAGTTAGGCCTAGAATTTTAAGCTGTTCGCTTTCATCAAGGGAACTCGGATTCAGGGGATTAGGAATGGAATCCATGTTGCCCCTGTGGACTTCAAGGGCACCGTAACCAATTGTAACGCCAATCATGGCAAACGGAATTGAACCGAGAGAAACAATCTCAAAACGCCTCAAATCCAAAGCCCACTGTGGAAATTCTTCCTTTTCATAAGGTTCCGGTTCAGAAGAATTCTCACAATATGCCCGCTGAGGAACAAAAGTTGGGAAAACAATAATTAAAAGCAGAAAGCAAAGAAATCTTTTCATCTGATTAAGGATAATCCCTTTCTCCAAAAAGTGCCGTACCTACGCGTACCATAGTGCTGCCTTCCTCAATGGCAAGGGAAAAATCACCGCTCATCCCCATGCTGAGTTCAGTAATTGGAAGGTTTGAAAACTTTTGGTTTACAGTTTCCTTTAAATTTCTGAGTTTTACAAAAGACTGCCTTACAAGCTTTTCATCCTGAGAAAAAGGTGCCATAGTCATAAGACCAACAGGCATAATATGCGGATACAATCCCATGGAAAAATTTTCAAGGGAAACAAACAATGAATCCTCATCTCCGTAACCGCTTTTACTGTCTTCTGCTGTATGGTATTCAAAAAAAATGCAGATGTTTTTTTCAAGTTTTGCTGCCTGCTTTTCAATTTCTTCAAGGAGGGATTCCCTGTCTACAGACTGAATGCAGGAAGCAATTTCAACAGCCTTTTTTACCTTGTTGGACTGAAGCTGTCCTATGATATGAAGTTCAGCCCTGCGGTCATTTAATTCGTTAAATTTCCCGTACGCTTCTTGAACACGGTTTTCGCCGAAAAGAAACTGGTTTGCTTTCAATGCAGACTTAACCGCATCTACAGGATGAAATTTGCTGACTGCACAAAGCCTGACACTTCCTTCCTTTCGGCCTGATTTCAATTCGGCGGCTTTTATTTCTTCGCGGATTCTATGAAAATTTTCTGCAATCTGGGATTCTGTCATGGTTAGATTTTAGCAGAATACAAACAATCGCTCAACACATCGGTAATCTTTGCAAACTGTTCAACACTGAGGTTTTCCGCCCTTTCCATTTTGTTTATGCCTGCTTTGTCAAAGATTTCCTCTGCATTCATGCCAGGAAGCAAAAGCGGCTTAATGTTATTGAAAAGGGTTTTTCTTCTTGAAGCAAAAAGTGCATGAACTACCTTTACAAAAAGCCTGTTGTCCTTGCATGGAACAGAAACTTTCTTTTTTTCAAGGGAAAACGCCTGGGAGGCCACATTTGGACGAGGCCAGAAATTTGCACTTGAAAGAACCATTCCCTTTTTTACTTCATACCCCCACTGGCACAAAACACTGAAGGCTGAATAGTTTTCTGTTCCTGGAGCAGCTGCTACTCTTTCAGTAACTTCTTTCTGAACAGTAAATACACACTTGTCAAAAATAAGTCCCTCAACAATCGTGTCTGCAATGAAAGTGGCAGCAATATTATAGGGTAGATTCCCAAAAAGTTTCACGGGCTTTTCACTGGAATTTTCATATTGCTTTTTCCAGGTCTTTAGAACATCTCCTTCCGTAATGCTGAATTTTCCCTTTGATTCCTGTTCTTCAAAAAACTGATGGAGAAGCCCAATAAAACCTTTGTCAATTTCAAAGGCATTGAGTTTTGCCCCCCTGTTCATGATTTCTTCTGTCATGCATCCAAGTCCAGGCCCAACTTCCCAAATGACTTCACCTTCTTTAGGATAAAGGACATCGACAATTTTCTTTCTGGCTTCCCCATTGATCATGAAATTCTGACCGAATTTCTTCTGCATGGCAAATCCCTGTTCGTCAAGAAAACTTTTTAATTCTGAAGGTGAATTATAATCTGGATGCTTCATCAATATTCCTCAAAATGAATTACTAAAATTTTACGGGCGGCACAAAAGCAAAGAAATGAACCGTCACCGCAATAACTTCATAAAGCAGGTTCATTATACAACCAAATACGGGTGCAAGAAAAGGCAGAACAAGGCAAACACCTATGGAAACAAGTCCAACAAAAATGAAAAAGCTTGCCATTGGAGAAACTAATACACTTGAAATTATACCGCAAGGCATAAGGCATCCAAACATGCCTATGGTAGCCGGTGCAGTTGCACATTGAGCTCCAATGGAAGCAGAAACAGACTGACTGATTTTTTTTGGAAGAAATGGACATAACAGGCAATGAAGAAATTCGCCAAGCAAAAGAATCCCTGCAAGAGCTCCATAGGAAAGAATGAAGGCTGCAGAAAAAATGTCCCTTGGGATTATTGAACAATGAAGCAGGAAAACAGAACAAAGAACAATAAAATAATCTACTTCCATTGAAAATACAGCAGAGCATAAAAGCATAAAGAGTGAACAAAGCAAGGCCCTGAATAAAGACGGAGAAAGACCTGCAAACCACACAAAGAATATTATTCCCAAAAGTCTGAGGAAGAAACTGTATTTTTTTCCGAAGATTTTTTTTCCTGTACCACCGGCAAGTCCTGAAAAAAAAGATAGATGCATTCCACTTAAAGCAAGAACATGAGAAAGTCCAGCAGATCGGAAATCATCCGAAAGTTTTTTGTCGGTATATTCCCTTGATCCTGATAGCAATGCAAGAATAAAGCCACCGGCCTTTTTCCAGCTGAACATAAGTCTTTTAAATTGAATTCTTGAAATGGACCTTGCGTGAACAATATAATCATTTATGGAATTTCTCTGTTCAATATATTCTCCGTCATGGACGATGAAAATTCCATCAGAAAAAGATCCACAAAGGACAAGTCTTTCTCCTTTTTCCACAATCATTTTTTTCCCAAAGGTGGAAAACAATTTTCCGGGATAAATGGACTCCACCATTGGTGAAGGCAAAAGGCATTTTACAATGCCGGAAGAACCGCTCTCGAAGATTTGTTCCTTTAAAACCGAAAGAGATTTTTCAACGGAAAAATCAATAGCATAAAACCTACCGCTGGAATTCAGAACGGGATTAGAAACAATCCGTCCCTTAAGACCTGTAACAGATATGGCAGGGATAAGGGACTTGAATGGATGACGGTCACTAACTTTGAGCATACCGCTATAAATCAATAGGGCAAAAACAAATGCCGAAATGAACAATGGGTTTAAAAGTCTTTTTTTTAGAATTTCTACCACTTAAGTTTTGTGATGGCAGACTTAGCAGCCTCTACAACTTCATTTGGATATTCAAGGGAAGTAGCAGCATAAATGAAGTCAAAGGCCCTGTTGTCTCCAAGTTCCCCCAAACTGTTGATTACGGAAAGAACAACTTCTTTAGCAGGAGCATGACCTGACTCAGTGCTCTTGTTAAGAAAATCCAGATATGATGAAAGGACTACAACTGTGTCCGAACCAGCAACTGCAGCGATGTTGCAAATAGCTTTCGTAAACTGTTCATCGGTTATGTCCTTCACTTCATATTCGCTGCGAACACGGTCAAAGGACTTTGTTGCTGCGGCAGAAGCTCGGGTCCATTTTGCATTGGCAATGGTTTCTAGACAAAGAAGTTCAAGTGTAATCAGGTCTTCCTTTTTTTCCCTGGATTTAACTTCCTCATCTTTATTTATAACCGTTAAAAGAACATTTTCTGCACATTCGCCGCAAATTTTTTTTGAAATTTTCGGATTTGCATTGATTTTATTGAGAATTACGATTTTCTTGTCGGCAGGAACGCTTACAATCATCTGAAGTATTTCCCTGCGGTTTTCTTCAGCAAGATTACCGTAGCACTCTGCAATTTTAGGGCTGAATTCTGGCCATACTTCAAGAATGTCCGCAATGAAAAGCCTGTTGAAGGAAGCAGCATTTCCCTTGCTGCCCATAAATTCAACGGCCTTTACAACCGATTCATCAACAGGATTGTGGTTCTGCATCTTTTTGTAGAAGAAATCGTTGATCATCTGAACGGCCTCTGCACCAGGCATGACATTGAAGAAATCCATGATTGCTATCTTTACGCGATGACTTTCAGTCATTTTAAAAAGAGAACAAAGCTTTGAAGAAACCTGTTTTTCAATTCCAACAATATTGCGTGAATTGAAAGACTTGATGCTGATTTCTGCAAGCTCATTATAGTCTTCATCGTTTGCAAGAACTTCATTGGTATCAATCAAAAATTCTATGGCCCTTACGGCAACAGAAGAATCGTCTGCTTCCATAGACTTCTTTACAACCGAAATCTTATCTTTAATGTTTCCGCGATAAAAATCTACTACATTGGAATTCTTTTCTTCCGCAAAAGCCAAGAGAAATGCTGAGAGTCCAAATGCAAAGGCAATGATCTTTTTCATTTATACATCCTTTTTACTGTTTATTTACTGCATCGTTAATAGCTGCAGCCCTGTTGGCTGAAGATATTGTCTGCTGTGGAATTGGAGTTTCCGCAGGCTCATATTTTTTTGGAACAATTGAATCAGAATTATAGTCGGGAGCTTCAATAGGCTGATTGACAATTTCCGGTACTGATTCTTCATTTTCAAAGGCCTCTGCCTGAGCAATTGCTTCATTGATATCTTTCTGATCCTGTGGAATTACATTGTATACATAGGAAAGTATTGAATTCTTCATGCCCTGTTCAATATGAGTACATTCAAAATGAAGTCTCGACTGATTCAGGCTTTCGTTGAATTCAACTGCACGGATTACACCGAACATTACAATGAGGGCACCGTTAAGTTCGAACTGGATTTTTATAGGAACATTGTTTTTTCCAACTCCACCGATACGAATCATGGCACCGTCTTCACTAATGTCTTCAAGAAGACACTTGTAGCCTGGATTCGTTTCAATCTTGTCATACTCAACGACTTCATCCTTTATGATGTACATCTGTCCATAAATCTCACAAGGAACACGGATGGACTGTCGTTTCTGAGTACGGTCAAGTTTGTAGCTGTGCTTAAGGTAAAGGGCCTGATCGCTTCTGAAAGCTCCTGAACCGAATACCTGTGTATCAAAGGCATAGCCTGCGTCATTCTTGCGCCAGAAATAAACTGAAATTGTCTGCCCTTCCCAATCTTCACCTGGAAGCTGTTCTATTTTTCTAGTAACCTTGTTTACCTGAACAGGAAGGGAAATGATAAGTTCACGACCATTGTTTATGACATGAGAATAAAAAACGCCATGTCCTTTAAAAATTATGCTGAGTTTCTGTCCGTTATCCAGGGACTTTGTTGATTCAAGGCCCCTTTTGTTGTCCAGGTCAAGGACTACCCTTGTCTTGAACCTGTAGAGCTTGTCCAGGAACATCTGCACGGGATAGGAATTTTCGTTTCCAGCCATCTTTGATTTTTCAATGACCATGGCAATGCACTTGTTAACCGCATTTTCAGAAACATAGAGATCCATGGGCTCTTCAATTCCACATTCTTTAGCAAGTTTCCACAATACTGATATATCTTTTCTGTGGAATCCGTAGTCGAATCCCTGTGCAAAAAACTTCACTTTATCTTTAGTTGCCAAATAAAACCTGTATATGGCAAAACCGAACAAACATATCAATAGAGCCGAAATCAAAACAGACATTTAAAAACTCCCGTCTCCGATGCACTGAAACCTGTCAAAAACAAAAAGTTTACAAGGTCCCATATATAGAAAAAAATTTATAAATAAATTATAACATTTGTTGTGAAAAAAAGATATATACTCTTTGAATTTCTGCTTATATTCATATTTCTGATCCTCCCGCCACTTTTTGTCGCAAAGGCCGACGGAATTTCAAAGGCAGGTAGTTTTTCACCTCATGTCATAATGCAGCTTTTTATTGCCATTGTCCTTCAGACACAATTTAAAGTTTATTTTAAGAAAGAAGAAAATACAGGCAGAGGAATGCTTTTTAAGGCTGCTTTCTGGTGGAGCATAACCCTCGGCTGCCTTATGCTGATTTTTGCCCTCATGCAGACTCTTGAACTGTTTATTGAACGGGAAGCACTTTCGAGAAACCTTATGCCATCCATCAAATCCTTTTCAGGCTGGTTTTTCCTTGTTTTTTCTGTAGTTACGGCGGCTTTTTATGAAGAAGCTGTATACCGCCAGTCAGTGCCGGAACTTGCTTCGATACTACTTGGAACAAAAATGGAAAAGAAATGGGTTTCATGGGGAATTGAGTTCATCGCCGTTGCCCTTTTTGCCTTTTCCCACAGATACCTTGGATGGATTCCTGTAATCAATGCCTTTGCCTGCGGATCAATTCTCAGGTTATGTTACAGGAAGACGAATTCTGTATGGACCGGAACGGTGGCACATTTCATCTATAATTTGACCCTGATTGCCTTAAGCATCCTTTCCAGAACCCATTGAGGCGAATATATTTGCATAAATACATGTAATTTGATATTCTACTACATAACTTTAGACATAAAGGAAGTAAAAAATGATTTATACAGACACAAGAGACAGTTCGGTAAAAGTAAATTTCAGAACAGCCGTATTGAACGGAATGAACGCCGCAACAGGCGGACTCTACATTCCTGTTGAATTTCCAAAACTCGACAAATCATTTACAGACAGAAATACAGATCCATCTTTCAGAGATGTAGCTTTTGAAATGGCAAAGCCTTATGTTAAGGACGAAATCCCAGACAATGACCTTGAAGCAATCATCTCTGACTGCTATCCATTTACATCACAGGTAGTTCCTATTGACCCAACAACCTATGTCCTTGAACTTTTCCACGGTCCAACATGTGCATTCAAGGACTTTGGCGCCCGCTTTATGGCACGCACAATGTCTTACTTCAACCGGGGAGAAAAAGACAACCTTCACATTTTGGTTGCAACATCCGGCGACACAGGTTCTGCAGTAGGTTCTGCATTCCACAATGTTCCTGGAATCGACGTTACTATCCTCTATCCAGACGGAAAAATTTCTCCACTTCAGGAAAAGCAGCTTTCTACATTCACAGGCAATGTTCGCGCCCTCAAGGTAAAGGGAACATTCGATGACTGTCAGGCTCTCGTCAAGAAGGCTTTCGTAGACAAGGACCTCCGCGAAAAGTTCCGCCTTTCATCTGCAAACTCAATCAACATTTCACGCCTTCTTCCACAGGCTTTCTACTACATGTATTCTTCAATTGTAGTAAAGAACAGAATCCCTCGCGATTCACAGATTAAGGATCCTGCAATCATCGCAGTTTGTCCAAGCGGGAACTTCGGAAACCTTACTTCTGGCCTCATCGCAAAGGAAATGGGAGCTCCTATCACTGGTTTCGTTGCAGCAACAAATGCAAACCGCACGGTTCCAGACTGGATTGCTACAGGCGAATACAATGCCCGCCCATCAATTGCAACCCTCAGCAACGCAATGGATGTTGGTGCACCAAGCAACTACGAAAGAATCAAAGCCCTCTACACCCTCGAAGAAGTTCGCTCTATGTTTGCCTCTTACTGGACAGACGACCAAGGAACAATTGAAGGCATCAAGAAGTGCCACGAAAAGACTGGATACATCATTGACCCACACGGAGCAGTTGCATGGAAGGCATGGAACGACATCCGCGGCGGCGAAATGGAAAAGCTCGTAAAGGGCGAAAAGGGTGACTACTCAAAGCCTGGTCTTACGGCAAACATTCCTGCATGGGCAGACAAGGTTGTAAGCAAGGAAGCCGCAGCAATCATCCTTGAAACAGCACATCCTGCAAAGTTTGGAGCAACAGTTGTCAATGCAATTGGACGCGAACCAAGCATGCCGGAACGCCTTGAAAAGGTTATGTCATTGCCAGACAATGCAATCCCAATGGAAAAGGATTACGACAGCTTCAAGAGCTGGCTCGTAGCAAACCTCTAGGATCAAAGGAAGATTTCAACGGCTCTCCTAAAATACAAAGCACCATGTCTGAAAAAAACTCGGCATGGTGTTTTTTTATTCTTTTTCTGAAATGCGATAATCCCAGTTATGCTTAGGGTACCTGCCCTTCATTTCCCTGCAGATTTCTGGCCAGCTGGTAGTCCAGAAATTTTCAAGATCTTCCGTTATCTGAAGCGGTCTTGAAGCCGGAGACAATAGCTTGAGAAGAACTTTCCTTCCCATAACCTCTGGCGTTGTAAAGCAGCCGAAAACCCTTTGGATAATAACTTCCACAACGGGCCTGATTTTTTCATTTCTTTCGTATGTCACCTTGAATTTTCTACCGTTGGGAAATTCAAGGAGCAACGGAACTTCCCCATCAATTTTTGAACCCTCAAGATACCAATACAGGGCATCGTAAATGATCTTTGAATCAATGTTTTTTCCTGCAGTCAGGAAAGGAGCAATCCATTCTTCAAACGAAGTGCAGAGTTCTTCCGACAAAATACCGCCCAGACCTTTCTGTTGCCTGAAGTACTCAACACGCAAAAGGAAATTCCTGCACTTGTCATCAAGGGGAAGAACATCAAATCCCTTCTCAAGTATTTCATTTTTCCAGGCCGGTATTACATCAAGGGCATCGGGAGCCAACTTTTTTTTGAAAAGAACCAATTTTCCAAGGCATGTCTGTTCTTCCTTTTGTATTTTACCGTCTCTAAAGAAACACTCTTCCCTAAGATCGGCATTTTCTTTTATCCAGGCTTCGAATTCTTCGCCTTCCATTTCCTGAGCCCTGTAAATCATTGCACTGCTGTCCCCGGCATCAGCTTCCAGGGCAACAATCCACCGGGCCTTGCTTTTAATGGTTTTATGAAGGAAAGCTTTTTTTCCGTTTGTAAATTGATATTCTTCTCTTTCAGCCCCAGGTGCAGAAATTCTTAAAGCCAGGCGGTCTGCATATCCTTCAAGAAGCAAAAGGGAATCATCCTTTATTGACCTTGGACTTTCATAGGAAATCTTTTCAAGTCGACTGCACACATCACTCCACTCTTTTGATCCATTGCCGTCAAACCCCATGAAAACTTTCTTTGCAAGTTCAAGTAACCTTTCGTTTCCCCTGGATGCAAGCAAAACACCTGCAAGCCTTACATCCATGCCAAGTTTTAAAGCTGCCTTTCCCTTTTCCGTAATTCTTGAAGATTCAAGCATGCCAGACTTTTCAAGGAAATAAATCCTTTCTTTCCAAAGGGATTCTGACGGCCTGTCAAGGAAATCAATTTTTTTAATGTCGAT
Source organism: Treponema sp. (assembly GCA_018384055.1). Lineage (GTDB taxonomy): Bacteria > Spirochaetota > Spirochaetia > Treponematales > Treponemataceae > Treponema_D. Next base: position 35,769 of record JAHAZL010000043.1, on the reverse strand, counting down.
TTCTCCTCGTTCCGCACACTCAAGTACAAGGGATGACAAATCTGACCTGAGGATTTCTGGGACAACTTCTTTTGGGCGGACATCATTTTTACTCCAGAGGCGAATGCATTTTCCTTTCCTTGTTCTACCTGCACGGCCTGCCCGTTGACTGGCTGAAAATTCACTTTCGCTTACGGTAACCAGTTTCTGAAGGCCAACATTCCCATTGAAAACATTCAAGCGGCAAAGACCGCTATCAACAACGCAGGTTACATCAGGAACCGTAAGTGAAGTTTCTGCAATGGCGGAGGAAACAATGATCCTTCTTTTTTCCGGATTAGGTTTCAGGATTTTTTTTTGCTCTTCCATGGATATGGAAGAATGAAGCATCAGTACTTCAACTTCATCTTCAAAACGACTGCTTAAATTTTCAGAACATTTTTTAATTTCGTAAATGCCGGGAAGAAAAACAAGAATATTACCGCCTTCCGATGAATTAAAAGCGGAGATTACAGCAGATTCTATCCCATCGTTTGGTTTGTATTCGATTTCTACAGGAAACGTTCTTCCTTCAACCTCTACTATTGGAGCATTTCCAAAATAAGCGGAGATTCTTTTGGCATCAATAGTAGCACTCATTACCACCACATAAAGGTCATCCCTAAGCTCTAAAGCTTCCTTTAAGAAAGCAGAAATCAAATCAAGATGAACTGACCGTTCGTGGAATTCGTCCAATACAACAACATTGAAATTTTCAATGGCAAAATCATCCTGAAGCATGCGGACAAGAATTGCTTCCGTTACAACCTGAAGCCTTGTGCCTTTTGAAATCCTGTTTTCAGCGCGGATGCGGTAGCCTATGGTTTTCCCGCACTCTTCTCCAACAAGATCTGCCATTCTGGACGCAGTTCCAAGTACACTAAGACGGCGTGGTTCCGTCATTATTATATTGCCGAAAAAATTTTCAAGGAAACCTAATGGTAAGACAGTGGACTTTCCCGCTCCAGTTTCTGCAGTTACAATAACACAGTGGCTTTCAGAATTTTTGAGGGAACTGCATATATCATCAATGCGGGTGAATACGGGAAATTGATTCAGTCTTGATACATCTAAATTCATGATGGAGAATTATACAACAAATGGAAATGCTGCGTCATCAGAAAGGAAAATGGGGAAAGACTATGCAAAAAACGGATACAAAAAAACCCGATAAATAAGCAATATGCAATCTACCGGGTCATGAAAAAAATTCCATGCTGTTTCTGAAACAAATTCGGAATATTGGATTACTAAATTCCTATTACGTTGTAGATTGTTCCTGAAACAGCCTTCTTCTGATTTTTATCTCCTTTCTTGTATACGTTGCAATTGAAAGTGCCGTTGATCAAAGAAAGTGCTACACCGTTAGACTAACCTGAAATTGTAATTGTACAAAATGTTGAAAACCAATAATCTTTCCCATCATAGTAAGTAACGTTTGCATCAACTGAACCAAAATCATTTGCTGATAAATTTCCTGTATTTTCAGAAACAAGATAGTCTAGCAATTTTGTAACCACTTCATCCGAACTAGCCACACCTGTCTTATAAGTTTTAGGTGTCTTTCCTCTGTAGGTTACAATTAGTTTTTCTTTTGTAGCCAAATCCTGAGAATAAATCAATGTACCATTTGAAGAAAAAATTTCAGAAATCTTTAAATCCTGTCCGCTTTCTGCAGTTTCATTGGAAACCTTTGCAACAGCTTTATGATTAAAAGAAACCCCATCAATTGTAGCGTCGATTTCAGCTACCTTAACATTAAGATCATCAGATGATGAACAGCCTGCAAAAATAAAAAGTGATGCTGTTGCAAGAGCAAACATTGTTTTCTTGAATAAAAACATAATAATATCCGAAAAATAAAATCTATTTATATTATATTGTAAATAGAGCCGAAAACAATTTGAAGGGAAAATTACTTTCCAAGATCAAGCATGCGCATGTTCCAGTTGGCAGGAGGGTCTTCCAGGATGCTCCAGTCAAAATCAAGTACGCCGTGAGGTGGAAATAATGGTTCTGGTTCAGGATATTTCTTTTCAGAATCTTCCCTGATTATCTGCTCTATGGTTTTGCCATCAACCAGTTCAAGATAGGGTTTTCCAAGGGCACAAATTGTTGAAGTTCTAACGGAATAGGAAAATTCATTGCCCTTTTCATCAGTCCCGTGTTTTTTTACAAGGATGGAGTTCAACTCATATTCAGAAGGGAGTTCTTCGCTTTTTTCAATATTGCGGATTCTTGTTCCCCTTCCATTGACGCAGGTAAAGGTCTGGCCGCTTACACGAAGATGCTTTGGAACGCGGTAGGTTTCATCACCGTCGGAAAAAACAGCTTCCTTATCGCCGTCATAGTCCATGTCTGTCCTCCAGTAGCGGATGTGGTAAACAGAATTTTCATTGATGTAATAGGACATGAGTTCCTTGGAATTGAATGGACGGCTTATAAGTATACCTGAAGCATTGCCACTGTCCTGCCAGTATCCGTTCAAGGGATTTCCGCTCTGCATGGTATTTCCGTCAAGGAAAGCACCCTTGGGAACCTTGTCTGAATCCTCTTCCTTTACAATGAAATTAAGGTAAAGCTTGTTTCCGATAACGGCAAAAGGAATATTGCAAACTTCTTTTTCGCGAGGATACTTAACCTGCATGGTCCAGGCTCCGCTCGATATTCCGTCGGCAGAAATTTCATCACCGTCTTCCTGAAGGACAATTTTATCACCTGCCAGTTGAGGTGTAAGTTCAATAAACCTTATGCTGATTTCTTCCGGCAGATCCCTTTGGGTTGCATTGTTGAGAGGCCTTTTGTTTTTTTCAGTATAGGCATGAGGCTCTGCAGCACGGTCATCATAACGCTTGTAAAATGACCTGAGCACCATCATTGGAACTGCACCTTTTCCATTGCTATAACCGCTGTCAAAAACAATGTAGCGGCTGGAATTCATCCATACACCCTTCAACAGTTCCGGCACGGGAGTTTCTTCCTGGGCAAAAGAAAAAGAGAATAAAGACAAACACAGCAAAAGAATAAGTTTTTTCATAATTCCTTAGACGGAAGCCTGCATTGAAGCAATTTCGTCCCTAATAGAATATCGGATGATTTGGCGTTCTTCAAAAGCCTTTGCTACAAGATCGTCGATTTCCATGGATTCATAGATTTTTCTAGATTCCTCCACATCGGCACGCAAAACAGGATGTTTTGGACTGAAAAGAACGCAGCAGTCCTCGTAAGGAAGAATTGAAGTTGCGTAGGTTCCGATTTCAAGGGCTGTATCAACGATTTCTTCCTTATCAAGCCCAATGAGGGGACGGTACAAAGGAAGTTCGGCAAAACTTTCAGTAACAGCAAGGTTCTGGCTTGTCTGGCTTGCAACCTGTCCAAGGCTTTCACCCGTAATGATGGCATCGCTGCCGATATGCTTTCCGATCATGTTGGCAACCTTCATCATGCAGAGGCGAAGCATAAGGGTACTGTATTCTTCCGGAGCCTTCTGCTTGATTTTCATCTGCACTTCTGTAAACGGAACTACATTCAGGTGAGTTTCCATTCCGTACATGGCGATGCTTTTTGCAAGGTCCTGAACCTTTTTCTGAGCTTCTTCTGATGTGTATGGATAACTGTGGAAATAAACGCATTCAACACGCATGCCGCGGCGCATCATTCTGTAGCCGGCAACAGGGCTGTCGATTCCGCCTGAAAGCAAAAGGAGCCCCTTGCCGCTTACACCTACAGGAAGACCTCTGCCCGTCTTTTTCTGGGCACAGTAAACATAGGCCTTGTCGCGGACTTCTACATTGATTACGCAGTCAGGATGCTTTACATCAACATCCATGGTTCCGTCGTCAAAAAGAACTCCCGCTGCCTGAATGCAGATTTCGTAGGAATTCAAAGGGAATGCCTTGTCTTCGCGGCGGGCATCGATTTTGAAAGTCTTGGCACCAGCAGCCTTTGCCTTGAGGCCTTCAACTTTAACTGATTCCGTAATGGCATCCATGTTTTTTTCAACATTCTGAACCTTTGCCCAGCCTGTGATTCCGAGAAGGTGGTCCAGTGCAAATTCTACGGCACCACAACTTTCCTTTGTGCAGTGGACATAAAGGCGCCCCGTAAGCACCTTTACCTTTGCATCTGCCGTTTCAAGGGCTGTACGCAGGTTGTTTACCAGCTGCTTTTCAAAAGTCTTTATGTTGCTTCCCTTGAGGGTAAGTTCACCAACCTTTCCAAGGTATGTTTCTGTATAAACCGAAAAATCTATTTCTTTCTTTACCCTGTTTTTCATTTTAATACCTTATGGAAACTCCAATGTTGAAGTAGACATTTGTCTTGTTGCAAAGCTGGCCCTTCCATTCCTTGCGGTATTTTTCAACAAGTGCCTTTTCACTGCCAGCTTTTGTTATTTCTTCACGATAACCTTCTAAACCAATTCCAGGGAACATTTCATTTCCTACTCCGTAATTGTGAATGTATTCAATGTCAACGCCACCCTTGAGGCTTACGTTTGAACCATTATTCTTCTGGAAGATCAGGTATTCAGCCTGGGTTCCGAACTTGATTGTAGTCATAAGGTGAGACTGATTCATGAAATTAAGGTGATTCCAGGCAGTATCTACATGCTTTCCAAGATTTCCGTCGGAATTGGAGAACATTGAATGCTGGTATACTGAGCCGTCGGTTGCATAGGTACCGTATTCTGATTTAAGGTACTCTATTGCTTCCTCGTCTGTAAGGGATTCACTTATGTTTCCGTGAACTGCAACAGAACCGTGCAAGTTCATCTTGAGGCGGTTTACAGGCCTTACATCAAGGGAAAATTCAACGGCACTGGTATTTGGCTCATACTGAGACCCTATCTTGATTCCGTTGTTTGTGTAGTTCTGATAATTGTTAAGATCAGGTGTAATTTCTGCCTTGTTTGAATGAGTGTCATACTCCCAGTGGCTGTAAGTATATGGAGTTACGGCTACAAAACTAACACCGACCTTTTCTACAAAAGATTCTTCCGGTGTCCAGATGAGCCCTGTTTTTGCTGCAAGACGATATTTTGAATCAAAATTTGCCTTGAGGAACTCGTCGACAGGAAAATCATCAACCATAATATCGTTTGACCAGGTGAATCCGGAGAAAGGCTTTACATTGAAGGCAAGACCCATGAATACACCGTCACCGGCACCTGTAAGTTCTTCCGAAATCATGTATGGAACAGGAAGAAGAGTACAAATGTCAAAGCGGTTTCCAATGACTGTAGCTTCGTAGAAGGAAAAATCGAACCATTCTGCAGGTTCATAGGAAATTGCATGAAATCCAAGAATTTTGCCTGCACCAAGGGATTCAATGGCTCCGTTAAAGGCAGAAGTCGAGCCCAGCATGGAAAGCTGCTGTGTATAGGAAATCTTGCCGCTCATCCAGGTAAGGGAAAGATTTGTCTTGTGGAATCCGGCATCGTTAAGTGCAAGACCTTCGTTAAGCCAGTTTCCAAAACCATTTCTGTAGACTCCGCCCTGAAAGTAAAGGTTCTCTGTTCCGTAGCCTACTGCAGTATTTACATCAAGGTACATGGTAAGAGGACCAAATTTTGAAGGGTCGTAGATTGCATCGTGTGCAGGTGTTGCCCCCATAGGCTTGTAGTCAACATCAGGATGCTTTGCCACAGTAATACCCATTCTGTAGCCAAATGAAGCCCTGTCATTCCCTTCAAAAAGGGTGCGGTCACCTTCTATACCAGGGCAAAGGTATACATTCTTTCCCAGGTCAGAGTCAGATTTACCGCCTCGGCTTTCTTTTTCATACTTGAGGAAACCTTCTGTATCCATGTAAACATAGAGTTTTTTACCAGTCAAGCGTTCATAGGCACGGGAAGCATCTTCCCTATCCCTTTCATTGCCGTTTTCCAGAACCTGTTCCAAAATGGACTTTACATTCTGGTATGGGTATGGCCTTACCGGCGGAAGCTTTTTTACGATTCCTCGGTTATGCCAGTTAAGCGCAAGAGAATAGAATTCATCCTGAGGGTCGGCAGTAACCTGTGCAAAGAGAGCTGCCGAACAAAACAAGGCACACAAAAGGCCTGCAATATTTTTCCTAATCATACGATCTCCGTTTCTCCATGTCGTTAAAAGAACTTTTTTGAAACTGATACGGCGATTTCAAATCCCTTTTCAGTCTTGCCGTCAACATTTCCGCTGTTGGATACATAGGTAAAGGCCGGCTGAATCATGAACGAAAAAGTCTTTGAAACGTTCACGGTTCCCTTGATTGCAACACGGTTTACATATTCTACTGTTCCGTGAGGAGTCTTATAGTTCTGCCTGTTCTTGGCGTCATCCGACTTTCCCGTAGAATCCTTCTTACCGTCATTGTCTTTGGAAGGATATACCCATTTGTCATATATCTCCTGATCCTTCTTTGACTTGTCCCGGTTTTTCCAGTTCCAGTCCAGGTTGCGGAATACCTTGTTACCACTGTACTCTCCACAGGCTTTAAAAAGATAGTCCACCGTAAGGGACCATTTGCCTGCATTTTCATAGCCTATGGCGATTTCTCCACCCACAGTATCAGGTCCCCATGGAGTACCGTACCATTCAGTATAGAAGTCATCCTGCATTGGACCCATAAGATCCTGATAGTACCTTACAAGAGACCAATTAGGGCTTGCTTTTATGTACATGTATGGATCCGTATAGGTTCCTTCAAGCCACAAATGGAATGCACCTTCGCCAAAAGGAACGAATACTTCTGTACCAGCCTGGAAACCGAAGCCGCGCGGAGTACAGTCTTCAGGATCGTTTGCTTCATTAGGCATCTGGAACTGGTCCATTGCAAATACCCCGTAAAGCCTTGCGTTCTTTACCGGTGCATAGTCCAGCTTGAGGCACATGTAGTCGCAGACATTGCTTTCCCCACCTTCACGGCGAGTCTCATAGTCTTTCCAGGCAGCGAGACCGTGGTAAATGTTCCATGGAGCCATAAAACGCAATTCAAAGGGAGAATATACAAGGAGGGATTCCCTTGCTGTAAACTGGAACTTTGACCCCAGGAGCATTCCGATTTCATGAGTATACATGAACCTGTCCGGATTGAACTGGCTTACATCCATCTTGTAGCGGAAATTACCCGACCATATTGAAAGTTCTGCGTTGGTAGCCCCCGTAAAGTACTCGCTCTGTGCAACACTGCCTGACAGGGAACGATTGAAATTTGATGCCATTGTTCCGAAGACAAAGGAAAGCCCCGTCTTTTCTGTAAAAGTATGTCCTGCTGCAAAATAGTAGTCGTGAGGGAAATTGAGGTCCACCGCATCAGGAGCAAGAGGCACGTTGGTATAGTTGTCGTGCTTGATCTGGTATCCGTTTGTCTGTTCCACAGTAACATCCATGGACATGGCAAAGTAATCCTTCATTACGATTTTTGCAGGGAACCTTACGAATGGCTTCTGCTTGTAGCGATCATAAACCCTTTCTACATCTTCTTCATTCTTGTAGTAGCCTTCAAGGTTCATTTCAAGTTCGCCTTCCATCCTGAGGAGGTCATTTCCAAAGGTGATGGTTGGTTCATAGGAAATGTATTCCTTGATCCGGTCAAAACTCCTAACGGCATCCTCGGAAAGGCTTTCATAGTCAATCTTATTGAGGTGCCAGTCAATTTCGGCAAGAGTCATAGGACCGTAGAAAACAAAGTCGGTCCTGCCGCTGTCCATTACCACGCGGGTAAGATTATCAAAAATCCAGTGTCCTGCAGGGATTACTTCCTGCTTGCTTCTAGCAAAGACTGACACTGAAAAAAATAGATAACCAATTGTTATTATCCAATTTTTTTTAATGCTTTTAATTGAAGATTTCATAATTTTTGGAGTTTAAATGATTGTTGCAGAAAAAACAAGCATAGAGTAAAATTATTAATGTATGAAAATAGCGATGTTCACCGATGCTTATTACCCAAGAATTAACGGACTTACCGTCTCTGTACATTCCTTTGCAGAGGAACTTAGCAAATGACATCAGACGAAAAAGAAACCATATACAATCTCCTTAAGCTGTCCTCCTGCTGGGTTTACGGATACAAGTCCCCTAAGTTTCAGGGAGACAATGCAGCATTCGACGACGATGTAATCGAATTCGTGGAACCGGCACAGTCAAAGGCAGAACTGGAAGTTGAAACTACAGAAGAGAAGGAAAAATTTTCCAAGCCTCCTGTAAAAACCGAAAGCAGCATGCCTGCTCAACCGGTTTCTTCAGAGTCAAAATCTCAACCTGAGCCAAAGAAAGAAATCAACGGCGGCATAACCCTTGAATCAATTTACGAAAGAATTTCAGTCTGCCGCAACTGCGTACTTGCAAATACAAGGACAAATACGGTTCCCGGAGAAGGTGTTGAACATCCTTATGTAATGGTCATCGGGGAAGGACCTGGAGAAGACGAAGACAAAAGCGGAAGACCATTTGTGGGTAAAGCAGGTCAGCTTCTGGACAAGATGCTTGCCGCCATAGCCCTCAGCCGCACAACAAACTGCTACATTGCCAACATCGTAAAGTGCCGTCCCCCAATGAACAGGACTCCAATGCCAGACGAAGCATCCGCCTGTGCAGGATATCTCCAGGCACAGATTCACCTTCTCAAGCCAAAGTTCATTCTTGCCATGGGAAGGACTGCCGTTCAAAACCTTCTCAAAACAAACACTGGAATAAATTCCCTTCGCGGACAATGGCTGGAATTTCAGTTTGGAAATGAAAAAATTCCGCTTATGGCGACATACCATCCAAGTGCCCTCCTTCGCGATGAAAGATTGAAAGCTCCGGCATGGCAGGATCTTAAAAAATTCCGCGAGAAACTTCTTGCAGAAAAGCCTGACTACGCAGAAATATTCTACACGCAGAAATGAGCGAGACAATAAACCGCTACATAGATGTTGTCCTCAACGTACCCCTTAATCAGGCATTCACCTACAGGGAGCCTGCAGATGACGGGAAAAAAGAATTCCCCAAGGACCCATTTGGATACAGAGTCGAAGTCAAGTTTGGCAACAGGAAAACCACAGGCTTTGTAACAGCCGTATATGATTCAATTCCAAAAACCTGTTCCGTAGGGGACGACAAAATCAGAAGTGCATTGCGATACATAGATTCTGAACCACTTCTTACAAAAGAGCTTCTTTCCATTGCATCCTTCATGAGCAGCTACTACATTGCTCCAATAGGCGAATGTGTTTTTGCAATGATTCCCTCCGGAAAAAGGGAAACAGACATTCCTGGATTTTCTTTCTTCCAGGATGAAAAGGGGTTTGAAAAAAAGGAACTGAGCGATGAACAGAAGGCAGCCGTGGAAGGAATCCTTTCATCTGATTCGACCTCAAAATTCCATTATCTTTACGGAACTACAGGAAGCGGCAAAACGGAAGTATTCCTTACCTGTGCAGACCGGGTCATGCAGGAAGGCAAAGGAGTAATCTACCTTGTTCCTGAAATCGGCCTTACACCCCAGGTTGTGGAAGCTGTAAGGGGAAGATTCGGAAACACGGCCGCAATACTCCATTCAGAACTAACTCCAAGCCAGAGACTTGGTGAATGGAAAAGAATCCTCCACAAGGAAGCAAGGGTCGTCATTGGTGCAAGAAGCGCCATCTTTGCTCCAGTCCCTGACCTTGGTCTTGTAATCATTGACGAAGAACACGACTCTTCCTATAAAAGCGGATCATCGCCAAGATACCACGCAAGGCAAATTGGGATGCTAAGGTGCTCGCACCAGAACATTCCATTGATCATGGGGTCTGCAACACCATCACTGGAAGCCTGGCATTCAATGGCAGAAAAAAAACTCTTGAAGCACACGCTGACAAAAAGGCTTGCAGGCGGTGCCGTTCCTAAAATCGAATGCATCAACCTTTCTGCAGAGGCCAACGGAGAGAACTGCATTTCAAGAAAACTTCACGCGGAAATTTCTTCAACCTTGAAAGAAAACAAGCAGACAATTCTTTTTTTGAACAGGCGTGGTTTCACTCACTTTTTCAGGTGTGCTTCCTGCGGGTTTGAACTCAAGTGCAGGAACTGTTCCGTTGCCCTTACATATCACAAAAGCGAAAACAGGCTAAGATGCCATTACTGCGGCTACAGTACGACACCACCACAGCAATGCCCTGAATGCGGCTCCCTGGACATAGGATATTCAGGTTTCGGCACCGAATACATTGAAGGAGAAATCAAGTCAAAATTTCCAAACGCAAGGGTCATGCGCGCCGATACGGATTCACTTCATCACAAGGGCGAACTTCAGGAAAGATTCGATTCCTTTAAAAAGGGAGAGGCTGACATTCTTCTTGGAACCCAGATGGTTGCAAAGGGTCTCAACTTTCCAAAGCTAAAGCTTGTAGGCGTGGTCCTTGCAGATTCTTCACTCCATTTGCCTGACTTCAGGGCTTCCGAAAAAACCTTTGCCCTCATCACTCAGGTTGCGGGGCGAGCGGGAAGATTTTTTCCAGACGGCAAAGTAATAGTCCAGACATACAATCCCGAAAGAGATGCCATTTCCTATGCTACAAAAAACGATACGGAAGGATTCTACAGAAAAGAAACAGAGATGAGGAGAATCATGGGCTTTCCTCCATTCACCAGACTTCTGAGGCTTGTATTCCGCTCGGCTGTACCAAATTCATCGCAGGCAGCAGCTGAAGCCGCAGTAAAAATACTCGGGAAAAAAGCCGCACCGGAAGTGGAAATATTAGGCCCTGCTGAATGCCCCTTGAACATGGTTGCAGGAAACTACCGGTGGCAGATACTTCTCCGCGGGAAAAACATAAAGCCCCTGCAGGATGCTGCAAAGGCTCTAGTCTGGGGCTACAAACCACTTAAAGATGTCTACATTGAAGTTGATGTCGATCCGCTTAATCTGATGTAAAAGAAGCACCGGATGTTCTGTCGTGGCGAACAGGCCCGTCAAAGAAAATTTCCCAGAGGAAAAGTCCTGTTGCAGGGGCTGTCCTCATGGCACGGCTTCTGTCACGGCTTTCAAGAATATCCTTAAAATCTTTTCCGGACATGCCTTTTTTTTCGGCTTCTATTATTGTACCGGTAATTGAACGAACCATTTTCCAAAGGAAAGCATTGGCCTGAATTTCAAAAACCAGAAGTCCCCTTTCTTCATCTTCCCAATAGAAAAAGGCATTTTCAAGATAGCGGAAAGTAGAAAGGCTCTGGTCACCGCTTGCCGCAAAAGTCGCACAGTCGATTTCCCCCCTAAGGCAGGAAGCCATATCGTTCAGAACATTGATGTCTGGTTTTCTCGGAATGAACCATCTGTAACGGCTTTCATGGGCAAAGCAAGGTTTCCCGCACTGGATGAAATACCTGTACTTTCTGCTGGTTGCGTTGAACCTTGAATTGAAAGACATGTCCTTCTTTTCAACTTTCATTATCCTGATGTCAGGAGGAAGAAGACCGTTCAAGGCACGAAGGTAATTTTCCGGAGCAATGTCATCGTAGGGGCATTCAAAATTTGCAGCCTGACCAACGGCATGTACACCGCTGTCTGTTCTCCCGCTGCCATAAAGCTTAAGCGGAGTCTTAACCATTTTTTCAATGGCGGCTTCTATTTCCCCCTGAACAGTTCTTACGGGTTCTCCCCCATCGGATTTGTCCTGCCTCTGCCAGCCGCAGAAATCAGTTCCATCATAGGAGACTGTCAGAAGTATGTTATTCATCGTCGTCGCCGAAGATGTTGTTTGAACCAAGTTCAGCTGCAATTTTATCGTAAAGGTCACGGGCAACTTCAAGAAGCGGTCCCGGCTTTGCCTTGCTTGATTTACCTAAACCGAAAATGCGGGCAATGGCTTTCTTGCTGTCTTCCAGCTTCTTAAGTCTAAGCTGAAGGTTTTCCCTCTGACCATACTTGTATTCAAGGAGACCTGAAAGATAGATGATGCCATCGTAACCATAGTTTTTGTCAGTATCAGGACCAAAATGAGAAACAGACTCAATGGATTCAATCCTTCCGGTTTCGTTAATGAGGGTCTGCTGATAGAAAAACAATGCCTTCCTGTAGAAAACCTGGGCTATGTAATCGTAATTGTGTCCTGGACTTACATGCTCAATGTCCTGACATAGCCAGGCGAGCCTTAATGCAACTTCTGCCCTTTTGAAAGTTGGAGAATATGCAATGTCAACATTTTCATAGCACAGGAGTGCAAGGTAATACATGGCTGCACCATCAAATAGAGTGCGCTCATCATTTACATTGTAGTGAGGGAAAATGTTTTCAACCGCTCTGATTCTTTTGTCGGATGATGCAGCAAGACGGTCAAAAGTGGCACCGTCCTTAATGCCCTTAAAATCTTTCCAGAACAAGGCAGTATGACAGTTTGGACAAACGCCAATTTCGTAGATGAGAGGATAAACGCGTCCAAATTTTTTTGAAGGTTCATAGTTTCTGTGGAGTTCATCAGTAAGGTTTCCGGCAATAGTTCTTCCTCCCCCCTGATGCATAACTTCCTGCTTGAAAGGTTTCTGACATACGGGGCACATAACCTCTTCTTTTGCCCAATATGAAATGGCAGGCTTTTTTGGACCTTCATCCATTACAAACGCCTTGCTTAAATTTTTCTTTGCCATATATTCCTCTCTATTTTCAGTTGCCAGTTTCGATTACGGCATAGGCAACCGCATATTCTTTTTCATGGCTTATTGAAACATGAATTCTGCTGTTCTTTCCGCACAATTCTTCAACAAGCTCAAGGGCTTTACCAGTAACATGAAATTCAGGCTTACCCTTTGAATCGGACACTACATAAACATCCTTAAGGCTAAAACCAGATATGCCGGTTCCAAGAGCCTTGGAAAATGCTTCCTTTGCAGCAAACTTTCCCGCATAGGACTCGCACTTTCTCTGTAATGAAACACTTTCAGAAAGCCTTTCATCCTCATGGAAAAAACGTTCAATGTAGGAGCCTTCAGACCGAACCCATTTTTCAAGTCTTGAAACCTTAACGATGTCGCAGCCGATCCCGTAGATCATACAGAACCTCCGTTCTCTGCATTGACATTTATATTTTCGGTATTTTTCTCTTCTTTTTTGACAACTGTTATTTCAACTTCTTCAAGAGAACTCTGCACAAGGGAATAGGCCGGAGAAAGTTCAATGATGACAGGAACTGTATAAACACCAGGTTCAGTAATGAAAGAAAGGTCAGCATAAACGCTAAGGTTCTTCATGCGGAATTTTTCAATGTCAATGACGTTACCTTCAATGGTAAGGCTAATTTTCATTGCATCTCCAGAAACAGCAAATTCATCAGGAAGCGAATTGAATTTTATTTCAACATCAGGCAATTCCTTAACCATAGCTTCAGAAACAATCGGAACATAAGCCTTGATGTGAGGATCGTCAAGAATTGAAATGTAGGCGTTTGTATTAACGGCTTTAAGAATTTTGGAAACAGGAATATCCGAATTTTCGATATTCACAGAACCGACGTTTATTTCATTTATCTCGTCAAGCATAAACTGAGGGCCAACGAGGAAAACATGGGATGGCTCAAGGTGAACGGAAAGGGCCTTGTATCCATGGGCAGGAATTCCGTAAACCTTAGAGACTACAGGAACCTGCTTGAGGCTCTTTTTCTGAATGTCAAATTTAAGGTTGTCTGGAGTTGCCGTAATTTCAAGTGGATCCAAATCAAGCTCAATCATTTTCTCTGAAATGCTTACGCTTACAGGGAATGTCCAGCTTCCCTCTTTTGTCTTTGAAGAAATATCCACATAGGCAGAAAAATCTTTTTCCGAAATGAGAGGTATCTGTTCTCTTTTTGTGCGCACCTTAACTTTGATGAATTTTTCCTTTTCAAGTCCACTTACAGGAATCATATTTCCTTCCTTTCTTACTTCAAGGGGAACGGAAAAAGTTTTTGTTTCAAGAAGAGAAACCTGGTGGAAAAAATATATTACGCAGGATAAAACAAAGCACAGGGCTTTTACCGGCCAATTATCTGTCAGTTTTTCCAGAAAGTGTTTTATGTTCATCGATAGTATCCTCAATAATCTGCTGGTCAGGTGTGATGTCAAGCTGACGCTCAAGAATCTTCGTTACCTGATCTGCCGTAAGGTCATAATGGAGTTTAGAATCATAAGCCAAAGAAAAAGCCCCTGTTTCTTCACTGACAATAAGAATTACACAGTCAGTGACTTCACTCAAACCAAGGGCTGCCCTATGTCTTGTTCCGAAAGTTTTCTTAATGTCGTACTGTTCGCTGACAGGAAGAAAGCAGCCTGCAGCAAGAATCTTATTGCCTTTGATAAAGCAAGCTCCGTCATGCAAAGGAGTATTATGTCCAAAAATTGTTACAAGGAGATTTGATGAAAGGTCTGCATTCATCAGTGTTCCGGTTTCAAGAAAGTTATCGACCTTCGTGTGGCGAATAAAGCATACAAGCATACCTCTCTTCTGTTTTGAAAGAAGGTCAGCTGCAATAAGAACTGAATCCACATAAGTATGCTTTGCCCTTGAACCGATTGTAAACCATCTTCCCTGTCCAAGTTTGAGAAAGACTTTCCTCAATTCAGGCTGGAAGACAATGGCAAACATAAGTACAAGCCCCGGTGCCAGAACAGAGAAAATCCACATCATGGTCTTGAGCTGGAATATGTAGGTTACAGCGTAAGCAATTACAACGATAATGGCAGACTTGATGATCTGAACCGCATTAGTCTGGTTTATGATTTTATAAACTTTATAGAGAAGAAATGTCAGGATGCCAATGTCAAGCAAAGGCCTTATGCCGTCATATATTTTTAGGAGAATTGAAAATTGGTTCATACTTTATAGAAGAGATTTTAACACAGCAAAAGTATCAACGCAAGGAGCACAGTCGTGAACGCGAACCATAAAGGCACCATTAAGAACAGAGATTATATCGGCCGCAAGGGTACCATAAAGCCTTTCATCCACATCCCTGCCAGTCATCTGACCGATGCAGGTTTTTCTGGAAAGAGCCATAAGGACAGGATATTTTCCCCCGCAAAGTTCTCCGCAGTTCTTTATAAGCTGAACATTTCCGTCAAGGTCTTTTCCAAAACCAACGCCTGGATCAACAATGATCTTTTCCTTTAAGATTCCCTTTGAGATTGCATACTCAGCACGGGACTCAAGATAGGAACTAACTTCTTCAAAGACATTTCCGTATTCCGTGTTGCCCTGCATATTTCCGGGGATTCCCCTTTTATGCATGAGTATTACGGGAATGCGGGAATCAGCACAGAAATTCGCCATAAAATCATCATCTTCCATGGCAGAAACATCATTAAGGATGTCCGCACCTGCATCAAAGGCGGCTTCCATGACTGATTTTTTTCTTGTATCAATTGAAATCGGAATATTGCTGTGCTTCCTGATTTCCCTTACCAAAGGAACAACACGGCTAAGTTCTTCCTTTTCGTCAACATAGACAGAACCAGGTCGTGTAGACTCTCCGCCAATATCAAGGAGGTCCGCACCCTCGTCAATCATTCTAAGGGCACGGTCCAGACTACCACGGCTTTCTGAAAAAAAACTGTCGGGAGTTGCATTAACAATTGCCATTACAAAAGCAGGATTTTCAGTGGTCACTGTCCTATCGCGCAGAATAAGTTCTTTCATTTAAGGCTGTCCCTTGCACTATTGCAGATATCATTTATTGAAAGCCCTGCAGATTCAAGAATCTGACTTCTGTTGCCGTTAGAAACAAACCTGTCCGGGAAAGCAATGACTTTTACCTTGGGCTTATTTCCATCTTCACTTTTATTTACAAGACCTTCAATGTATTCGGCAACGCCACCAATTTTTACGGCATCCTCAATTATAACGATTCCGTCATAGTTACGTGCAAGTTCAATGAAATGCTTTTCATCAAAAGGCTTGAGGAACCTAAGGGTATAAATGTCTGCAACAATGCCGTCAAGAAGCAAAGACCTTGCAGCTGTAAGGGTTTCAGAGAAAATGCTGCCGGTACAAACAAAAAGCACCTTCTTCATCCTGCGTCTCTTTACTTCCGAATACTGAACCCCAATGGAAGGTGCATATTCATCGCAGGATACAAAAACACCTCGACCTTCAATTGGTGCAGAAGAAAAACTTTCAGTTTCCGTAGGACAGGATGCTTTTGGCCATCTGATTACAACAGGACAATTGCATTGATTGACTCCGTAATCAAGACACAATTCCATATCCCTTTTTGTAGCAGGTGAAAGAAATTTAACATTTGGAACAGGACGCAAAAGTCCAATGTCGAATATGCCCTGATGAGTTTCACCGTCATTGGGAACAGCTCCTGCGCGGTCAAGGACAATGATGCAGTGCCTGTTCTGCAAAGCTATGTCTTCGATAATCTGATCAACAGACCTCTGAATGAAGGTAGAATAAATGGCCACAATGGGAATCATTCCGCCTGCACTTAAACCCCCGGCAAAAGTAACGGCATGCTCTTCGGCAATGCCAACATCAAAAAAACGGTTTGGAAATTTTCTTGAAAAAGCATCAAGTCCGGTTCCCTTGGACATGGCCGCGGTTACAGCTGCAATCTTATCGTTCTTTTCACCAAGTTCAAGAAGCTTGTTGGAAAAGCATTCCGTAAAACTCAGACTGTCAAATTTTTCAACCTTTCCGTCGCTTGTATTGAATGGTCCAACGCCATGGAATGCCGAAGGATTATTTTCTGCAGGAGAATATCCCTTGCCTTTTTTCGTAACCACATGAATGACTACCGGGCGAGGAATTCTCTTTGCCTTTTCAAAAACACGGATCATGGCCTCCATGTCATGTCCATCAAGTGGACCAACATATTCAAAGCCAAGGTCAACAAAAAGATTGTTTGTAAGGAAGAGCCCTTTTATTCCCCTCTTAAACCTGAAAATCAGTTTACCAAGATGCCTGTTGAAATAAGGTATGCGGTCAACAATGTGATCCACCCTATGACGGAATCCCTGATAAGTGCTGGTAAAAGTAAGTCTTGAAAGATAACTGGAAAAGCTGCCAACATTATGATCAATGGACATCTGATTGTCGTTAACAACAACAATTAGATTTTCCGCAAGCTGTCCTGCATGACTCAAGCCTTCAAATGCCATTCCGCCAGTCAAAGCACCGTCACCGATAACGGCAACCACCTTGTCATTTCTTCCCTGAATCTTCCACGCTGTAAGAAGACCAAGTGCCGATGAAATTGAAGAAGATGCATGACCTGCATCAAAATAATCGTGATTGCTTTCGCGGATTTTAGTAAAGCCGGAAATTCCGTCCTTCAAACGCATGGAAGGAAAGTCTTCAGCCCTTCCTGTCAAAAGTTTGTGGGGATAACACTGGTGGCTCACATCCCATACAATGGAATCTTCAGGGCTGTTAAATACTCTGTGGAGGGCAATGGTAAGTTCAACAACACCAAGGTTGCTGGCCAAGTGTCCACCATTATTGCCTACGACTTCGATAATTTTCGAACGGATTTCTGATGCAAGGGACGGGAGGGATTTTTTTGGCAAGACCTTCAAATCTTTAGGTGAATGAATGTTATGTAAAATCAAAATACCATACTCCCGCTTCCAGATTTTAAGAAAAACAAGTGAAGAAAAAAAAGACCGCAGTCAGAAATGTAACCGCGGTCTTCATCCAAAAAGGCCCTTCGCACTTAAGCGCCCCACACATTTCCTTTAAGAAATATATGACCGCTTACTTGCTCTTATGGCGATTTTTTCTAAGCTTCTTCTTACGCTTATGAGTCGCAATCTTTGCGCGCTTTCTTTTCTTACCACAAGGCATGAGTAGAACTCCTTAAATTTAAGTTCTCATATTATCTTATTTTTAAGAAAACATGTCAAGGGAATCTAAAAAAACATCAAAAGTAGTTTTCTCTGTAAATTAAACCATAAATAAAGCCCACCCCCTTTTCTGTTTATCGGCTTGGTTTACAATTGTCCTTTTATTTGATATTTTTACTCTATGAAACAAAATGTAGCCGACTATTCATTTGAATATAAAAAGAAGAAACAGAAGGTCATTCAGAACGCAGCAATTCTTGTTGTATCAGTGTTCCTTTGCCTTACCCTTTTTTTGAATTACATTCTCTTTGCCGTATATACAAATTCGTCTTCAATGGAAACTGACATTTCAAACGACGGAGTTTCCTTTGTCTGTCCATTTTTGAAGAAGCCCTCCAGAGGCCAGGTCGTTTACATTTCTCCACTGGATGAAGAAAAGCTTCCTGTTTACAAATCAGCAGTGAACCTCATAATCAGCTTTTTTGCGCTTCAGAAATACAGGCCTTTCGGAAGCACAAATTCCATGACGGGCAAACATTCCATTCGTCGTGTTGTTGCCCTTCCTGGAGACAGCTACTACATGAAAGATTATGTTCTCTATGTAAAACCTGCAGGACAGAATTTCTACCTTACGGAATTTGAACTTGCAACAAAGCCTTACAACATAAGAATCTATTCTGTTCCAGTTGAATGGGACGGTATGGGTTGTGCCGGTAATCTTCCAGAAACTACCCTTGCCAACGATGAATACTTTGTCCTTGCAGACAACCGCATTGAAGGTATTGATTCCCGTGTATACGGTGCAATTAAAGCAGAAAGAATCGAAGGCCGCCTTATCTGGCAAGTATTTCCTTTCAACAAGATGAAGTTTTTTTAAAAGATGATTTCATCCCTCTACATTCACATTCCTTTCTGTCTGCAAAAATGCGACTACTGTGATTTTTTTTCAAAACCACATTCAGGAAAAATTCCCGATGCTTATGTAGAGGCAATTATCAACGAAGCAGAATTCTATGCCTGCAAATACGGAATCAACTGCTGGAAAACAATTTACTTTGGGGGCGGAACTCCGGGAATTCTTTCTGCCCGGCAAATTTCTTTTATCCTTGAAAAGCTTTCTTCCCGCATAACCTCAGAAACTTCAGAAATTACCATGGAGATGAATCCTGAATCCGTGACGAAAGATAAACTTCTTGCGGCACAGACCTCAGGAATCACAAGACTTTCCCTTGGGATTCAAAGTCTAAATGACAGGGCTCTCAAATCCGTAAACAGGCACTGTTCTTCAACAAAAGCAAAGGAAAGTCTTAAACTCATAAAGGAAATATGGAAAGGCCAATTAAATCTGGATGCAATTGCGGGTTTGCCGGAACAAAGCCAGGATGAATTCCTTTCAAGCCTTAAGGAAATAATCTCTTACAATCCGGACCACATTTCCATGTATACACTCACCATTGAAGAAGGAACTCCCCTGCATAAAAAAATTGAAGACAAAAAAGTTGAATTCAATTTTGACGAAGCCGACGAACAATGGCTTAAAGGAAGGGAACTCCTTGAATCCTCAGGATACCTGCAGTATGAGGTTTCCAATTTTTCTAAGCCAAAGAAAGAAAGCCGCCACAACCTGACCTACTGGATGCAGGAAGATTATGTTGGTGTTGGAGCCGGAGCTTCAGGAACCATTTACGGCAATGAAACCATAAGGTGGAGCAACACAAGGGACATTGAAAAACACACCGCTTTTTGGACAAATGAAAAGAACCATGATTTAAAAAATGCACCAAGGGAACTGGAAAGCATCAACCTTGAAACCAGAGAATTTGAATTCATAATGATGGGACTCAGAACCACAAGGGGGATAAATTCCGCCAGATACGAAAAACTTTTTTCTGACGTATCTCCATGGAACGGAAATCTTTCACTTCGTCTTGGTAAAAACAATGGAATATGGAACAAGTTCAGCATGGAAAAATTAACTTCTGAAAAAAAGGAATCCGATGGCTCCACTACCTTCTCCCTGAATTCACAAGGATTAATATTTCTTAATAAATTTCTAATCGAATTGCTGTAATTTTCATCCTCCCCGTTTATTATTTTAATGAGGATTACAAAACAAAGATATTCTCCTTCGTATTTGCTAAAAAGAAGCAATTACGTTATATTTATGTGGTTATGGAAGAAGCTGTAAAGATTATTGCAACAAACAGAAAAGCACGATTCAACTACACCGTGACAGACACCTTTGAATGTGGAATTGTACTTGAAGGAACTGAAGTAAAGTCCGTAAAGGGCGGAAACATTTCCTTTGTAGACAGTTTTGCCCTCATTGAAAATGGTGAAGTCTGGGTACAGAACCTGCACATCTCCGAGTATGCTTTTTCTTCAGTTTTCAATCACGACCCGGACAGAAAGAAGAAACTCCTTCTCCACAGGGAAGAAATCAAAAGGCTCCAGAGAAAGGTTGATGAAAAGGGATTTACTCTTGTTCCCCTAGACTTCTATCTTAAGCATGGACTTGTAAAGGTCAAGCTTGGACTCTGTAAGGGTAAAAAAGAATTCGACAAGCGCGCTGACATCAAGGACAGGGATATAAAGCGTGAAATTGCACGTGAATTCAGAAACCGGCAGGATGGCTAGAAAGCCCTGAGAGGATACATTTGATCAGAAGACTAATTGCTGCAGCAATTTATGTTCTCACATCTTGGGCATGGGTTTTTGCCGAAACTATAGATTTCTATGCTACGGTTTCAACATCTACCGACGCCGGAATGATTAAAATGAGCACGGACATTCTCTACACCCAGCTTCAGACCATGGACGGCTACACAGTAATCGATAGAAGAAACGAAAACTACAATCCGGTAAACAAATCCCAGAATATTTCCTTCTATACGGAAATTCAGGAAGAAAGTTCCGGCTCCTGGACTTGCACCCTCAATGCCTTCAAAGGCGAGGCTGCCTTCAGTTCAACAAAAGAATACGACTCCTACTATAAAATACTCATGGACGCAAAGGCTTCCCTGGAAAACTTCATGCTCAATCTTTCCGGAAACATTGTCATCCCTGGTCAGGAATCTTCCGAAACAGTTTCTAGAGAAAATGAGGATGGACCAGCAAGGCCAAATGTCAGAAAACACAATCCTATAATGGACACTATTGCGGGAACCTGGGAAGGGGAAGAACTTACAGACAAGATACTCATCCTTAGGGGCGGCAGAGGGTTCATAATTTTCAAAAACGGTGCAACAATGAACATTTCCGTTTCCGTAGAAGGATCGGACGTTACCATAAAGCAGAAAGGAAAACCCAACGCATCCTTCTATCCAAGTCTACCAAGACAGGATGCCCTTAAAAACGCAGCTTCCGCCAGTCCAATCGAGTGGAATTTCAAGCTTGAAGGAAAGACCCTTACCGGAATCAAAAAAACCCTTGTTTCAGATAAAAAATCTTCAACAGGGGTTTCGGAAGGAAATGTAAATGCAACCTGGACAAAAGTGCATTAGATTTTAACGGCACCCTGCCTAAGGATTTTAAAACCGTCTTCTTCAAGAAGAATCAGGGTTGAAGGCAAAGAACCTTTCTTATCCCCGTCATCGACAATAACATCGGCTTCTTCCTCAAATTCAGCCTTAATTTCGTCAAAAGTTTCAAGGACCGGACTACCGCTCCTATTTACGCTCGTACTATAAAGGGGAGCACCACATCTTTCAATGACAGTTCGGAGCCATTCATCTCCAGGGCATCTGAAAGCAACTGTCGGACACTTTTCTCCAAGGGGACTTCCATCCTTAACAGGAACTATCACTGTAAGGGGACCCGGCCAAAACTTGATGATGTTTTCTGGAATTTTTTTGTCAGTAAAAAGATAAACTTCCTCGGGTTTTGAAATTAGCTGAATCAAAGGCTTCTTTTCATCCCTACCCTTAATTTTCCTGATTTTATCATCAGTATTAAAAGCAAGATTTCCTGTCAGGTCAACAATGCCACTAAAACCATAAACAGTATCAGTTGGAACTACTGCAACTCCACCGGATTTTAGGATTTCTACTATACTATCAATGTTTTCGTCAGATTTGCTGAATGTCATAAACCTGTATACCACCTACACTCTTGATTCTTTTCCTGCGTGAAGGAAGACGAACATTGCCGCTCTGAACATCTAGAAGGAAAAGCACAAGATAAACCAGAACAACAACAAGGAACGAAATGAATTTACAGATCCATTCAGGGATATAGGAAACTTCGTGATGGCGTTCAACAGTTCCCGGATCAAAAATATGAACTTCACGGGCGGCAAGACCGCTGAGTTTAACCAGCTTTTCGCCTTCCGAAACATAGCCAAGTTTTTTTGCATAGGATGCAATTACATCAAGATCCTTTTCAAGGGCAATTTTTTCAAGGGAAAGTTCACCGTTTGTCTTTTCGATTTTTGCAGTGTGAGCACTCAAAGTCTGTTTCTGTTCCTGCATCTGGGAAGTAGCCCAAAGCCCATCCCTTCCGCCAGCAACTGAAATCAATGTATAAAACAAGGTGCCGACAAATACGGCCACCAACAACCTTAACTTTACCATGATGTGTATATTTTCGGCATTTACCACCCGTAATTTAATTGTTTTATTTCAATATCTGTAATAAAATAAATATGGTGATTTTCGTTGAATTTGCCGATAATGAAATCGGGGAAGTATTTTCCCAACCGCAACCACTTAGTTTTATTATTTTCAGGGGACATAAATGAGCGATTTTTCAGATAACAGCAGTGAACTTGACAAGTACGGCGTTTGGGTAAAGAAAACCACCACAGCCAACGAAGAAAAAGAAGTCCCACCAGTTGAAGAACCTGTCGTAGACGCTTCTTTCATTGCACAGTCGGCAGCTACAGATTTTGAAATCGAGCAGGACCTAGCTGATTCTGACATCCATTCCCTTGCAGAAACTTCTGTAATCGAAGAACCAGTAATTGACGATACTTCCGTAGAAGAACCTGGCGCTGAAGAAACAATTGCAGAAGAATTTCCCGAAGATAATTCTACAACAGAATCGGTACCAGAAGATTTTGCCATAGAATCTGCTCCAGATTCTTTCAACACAGAGGATTTTATGGAAGAAACAGCACCCGTTGCAGAACCACAGGGTACAGATGAAACTTCCGTATCAACCGACGAACTTTCCCTTGACGATTTTTCCATCGACTCGATTAACGAAGACAACGGCCCTATGACTTTTACCACTGACGAAGTGGAAGAAAAAGCTTCGGAACCGGAATCCCCTGCAACAGAAGAGGTTTCTTTTGAAGACGGTGAAATTAACCTCGATGCATTCATGAATGATGATACGTCAACTCCAGACGGAGAAGTAGACTTGAGTTCATTTATGGACGACACCTCTGCCCCAGGAGGGGACGGTGAAGTTGATTTAAGCGCATTTATGGGTGACAGTGGAAGCACGCCTGACTTCGGGAACGGAGACATTGACCTCGAAGCCTTTATGGGAAGCGAAGGTTTTGCATCCGACAAGCAGGAACAGGAAGAAATCGAAGATACTGATCCACTGGACATAGACCTTGACTTTGAAGAAAACGAAGACCTCGAACTTCAGGATGCTGAAGCCAACGGTGACATTTCAGGCATAGAACAGACACCATCATTCTCTTCCATGTCTGAAACTACAGAAATAGAAGATTTTGATGCACTTTTCGACGATATCGTAGACGAAACACCACAAAATCAGATGCCAACTGAAGCATCTAAGCCTGATCTGGAGATGACAGGAAACACAGAAGAAATCGACCTTTCAGACTTTGGATTTGACGACGATTCCGACAACCAGAACCCTATCCTTGGCGACGGCTCATCGGAACCAAAGAGAAAAGGACCTGTCGACTACGAGATGAATGTTGACGACGAAGATTCGCCTTCAGATACAGTTGTTGCACAAGAAAACAAGGTTGAAGAACAGGAAGAAAACGACAATTCAGACGACATCGAAGTAGACATCTCACAGGACAACGAAACTTCAGTTCAGAAAGAACAGGAAACAGACCTTTCTTCTCCAGACGACAGCTTTGACATTGATTCAATCTTTGACAACATCGAAGATGAAAGCGGAGAAATAGTTTCTTTTGGAGGCAACGACACACCGGCAGCACCCGTGGAAACAACAGTAGAAAAGCCGTCTGCCCCATTTGAAGAGGTTACAGATAGCAAGCCTATGTTTCAGGAATCACAGGAACCTGATTTTGGAGAGACTTCTGAAAAACCAGCAATAGAAGAACCATTTGTTATTGAAGAACCCGTTGTAGAAGAAACTTCTGTAGAAGAATCTGTTGAAAACTTTGAAGCGGAAGAAACTGCAACTGACGAAAAAGAAATTGACATTCCTGTATTTGACGATCCAACATTAGAAAACGCTTTTACTGAAACAACAGAAATTACTCAGGATGAACCAGTTTTTGAAGAGCCTGTAGTTGAGGAACCTGTCATTGAAGAAACTTCTGTGGAAGAACAAACACTTGATTCAACGGTTTCTGCAGAAACTCCGGAAGAAGCTTCCATTGACCTTGTAGATTTCATGGGAGAAGAAGGCTTTACAGACGGAGGTCCTGGTGTTCAGGGATACGATACAGTTGCCTCAGAAAGCACACAGGAAACAGAAGAAACTGAAGCAGCAGATACTGCTGATTTAAAAACAGAAGAACAGTCATTCAAAGAATCTGCAATCAGCGATTCAGTTTCAGAAGAACCAAACTTTAACTCTATTTCTGATTTTGAAATTGAGGAACCAATGACAGAGGCTGCAGAAGAAACACCTGTGGAAACTTCTGAAGAAATGGTTTATAATGAAAAAGAAGTGACAGAGGATTCTGACATTTCACTGGATGACTTCATGGGTGAAGAAGGATTTACCGATGGTGGACCTGGAGTACTGGGCTACGATTCGATTGCTTCTAGTACACCACAGGAAACAGAAGAAGAACCAGAGCAGGAAGAAACAGATAATGTTTCTTCAGACTTTGAAGAATCTGAAAATTCTGATAAAATGGAAGAACCAGCCTTAACTGAATCGGATGAAAGTGAATCTATGAGTGAAATTACAGAAGCAAACGAAATCAACAATGAACCTGACTACTCTAACATCAGTGCATTTGCAGACAAAAAGCCTGAATTTGACATGACAGGTGTGACCCTCACTCTCGATGACTTTGAAAACATCAAGGAATATCCTGAAACTTCTACAGAACCTTCAGTTATTGAAGAACCTGTAATAGAAGAAACTTCGATTGAAGAATCAGAAGCCATTCAGGATCAGGTTGATACTTACAGTGTATTCATAAAAACAGAGTCTTCTTCAGGAAAGGCAGAAGTTGTCGGAACCGTATCGGAAGACAATGACATACAAAGAGACGAGACAGTTGCAGATGACGCAACAGTTTCAGCGGAGGAAACAATGGACTCATTTGACAGTTCTTCAGTGCTTTCAAAAATTTCAGAAGAGCTCGCTTCTCTCAGAACAGAAATCAAGGATTTGAAATCTGAGTTTGAAGAGATCAAAAAGAATGGAATTCAGTCTGAAGACAGCCTTTACGAAGAAACCGATTCAGTTGCTGATGAAATGCCAGGATCTGTTGAAATGCCGTCTCCAGATGAAGACACCGGATTCTTCAATGAAACTGATGAAGATGATACAATCGCACTCAGCGGCGATGAATTGAGCAACATCCTCAGCACAGCAGAATTCACATCAAAGCCAGAAGAAAGTCTTGACGAAGGGCTCAAGATGGACTTTGAGAACGAAGAACTTGAAGAACCAGTATTCAACGATACAGAAATTGGCCTTTCAGAATCAGAAGAAGACGAAGAAATTTCAGTTCCAACTGTAGACGATGTTCTCGTGGAATCTTCTTCTACAGATTTTATGGACAACACAATTTCAACTGCAGACGAAGGAAATGAAGAACTTTCAGAAATCTCTGATGAAGACATTCCTTCACCTACCCTTGAATCCCTTGATCTTCCTCCTTACGAACAGGAAGAAGAACTTACAGATGCCAACATAGACTACCTTAAGGATGACAATGCAGAACTTTCGGAAGAAGATGAAACCCTTGAAACAGGAATTAGCGAACATCCAGTTGATACTGTATTCAACAGCTGGGATGCCGCTACCGAACCAGAAGAACCTGTTATTGAAGCTCCAGTTATTGAAGAACCTGTAATTGAAGAACCAATTATTGAAGAAACTTCTGTAAGCGACATGGAAATCTCTGCACCAGATGTTTCAGATTCAAACGAAATCCCTGCAAGCATGAAGGAAGAAATCAAGTCTGTTCTTTCATACATGGATCAGCTTCTTGAAAACCTTCCAGAAGACAAGATTGCAGAATTTGCACAGTCTGAACAGTTTGAAACTTACAAGAAACTTTTTGCAGAACTCGGATTGTCTTGAGCATAAGTTGAATTTAACAATACAGGGAAAGCCATGTTTCTAAAAGGAAATATGGCTTTTATTTTATGGAGCCGAAATGGACATTATTTTCAAAGATACACCAAACGGAGAACAGGCCTGTTCATGCAATAATGTCCGGCTCCATTCTTTTTACAACCCCTCAAAAGAGGCTGAAAGGTTTGCTGAAACTGCAGAATGTCAGTTTAGTCCTTCCTTCATTCTTGTTACGGAACCTGCCTTGTCTTACTGCGTTCCATTCCTAAAAAAAAGATTTCCAAACGCAAAACTTTTTTGCATCAGGTTTACGAAAGGCTTTGAACAATCCAATTCAAAATGGAACAAAGTCTTTTATGCAGAATCAAATGACGGAACACCAAACAAAAATCTTTCAGAAGAAATATTTTCAACCATGGGAGAAGAAGGGATTGCATCCTGTCTTTTCCTTTCCTGGAAAGCATCCGACCAGGCCTTTCCTGAAACTTCAAACTATGCCTGGGACCAGATAAAAAAGGCTGTACTCAAAAGCCGTTCCGTCCTTGGAACCAGGAATTATTTTGCCACAAGATGGACAAAAAATGCCCTCCGCTTTTCTCTTTTCACGAAGAAAACCGCAACCATAAACAAGGGAACCAGCGACATATTGATTTGTGCAAGCGGTCCAAGTTTATATTCTTCCATTAGTTTTATAAAAAAATACAGGAAAAGATTTTTCCTTGTTGCCGTATCTTCCGCATTGACCCCGCTGATTCATAACGGAATTGTTCCGGACCTCTGCATTTCAACAGATGGGGGATATTATGCAAAAAAACACATTTCCTTTGCCTTAAACAGAAGCAACATTCCCCTTGCCTTACCTGGAGAAGGAAGTTCCTATGCCTCAATAATTGACAGCACTACAATAGTACCTCTTTACTATGGAGACGGTACATCAGAAGATATTTTGATGGAATCAGGATTCAAAGGACTTAAGGCAGTACGAAACGGTAGCGTATCTGGGACTGCCATTTACCTTGCAATGAATCTAACGACCGGAAACATATACTACTGTGGCCTTGACCTTGCATTCTCAAAGGGATTCGTACACACACAGCCAAACGAACTGGAAAAAAACGATGCTAGGTTTGACTGCAGGTTAAGAACAACAGAGACAAGAATTTCTTCTGCCGTACTTAACAAGGGCTCCATAGACATTTACAGATCCTGGTTCTGTTCAACAGATTTTCATGGCAGGGTTTTTAGGCTTAGCAACAAGTTCAGTTACGAATATGACCTTGGGGAAATTCCTGACATTGACTGGAATGATTTTGAAACTAAAACAAAAGATTTCGAAAGCAAGATAAAACCAGGGATTATTGAAACTGAAGCCGAAAATATAAAAACTGACAAAATAAAAAAGCTAAAGGAAATATGCCTGAAAAACTCCATGAACAGGGAATGGATACACAATGCTGTTCCGTCGGAAGCAGTTGTAATGGAAAGAAGTCAGGGGACGGCATCCTACGATGAAGCAAAAAACATTGTGGAAGAAGGAATGAAAAAATTTCTGCAGGACATTACAAGGGCTATTGAAAAATGATTTATTCTGGAACCATAGAAGCAAAAACAGGGCATCTTATTCCAACATACAAAAGTGGAAAACCTGCCCATTCAAAATACAACCCTACGGGAGAAAGGCTTTCAATTGCCGAAGATTTTTTTGGATGCATCATTGTCTTTGGAATTGCAGGGGGCTTCCACATAAAGAACCTTCTTGCCAATGAAAATATCTTTAAAGTAATCGCCGTAGAATCTGATAATGAAAGCCTTGATTTCTGCCTTTCTCTTGAGACTGTAAAGGAACTTTCGAAAAATGAAAGGGTTGCATTATGTACCATGGAAAATTTCTGCCAATGCACAAAAGAAAATTACATTCCTTCTCTACATAAAAAACTTTCAACTTTATTTCTCCGTTCATGGCATGATGAACTGCCTGATGCAGATGCAAGGGTTAATGAACTTCTAAATAAATGCCTTGATTCAATTTCTGCAGATATTTCTGTCCAGGCTCATTTTGGAAAGCACTGGCATATAAACATTCTTTCAAACCTTAAACACATGAGCCAATCCGGTTTCATCAATACCCCTGTAAAAATTCCTGAAGGGAAAACAAAGGCCGCAATCATAGCAGCGGGGCCTACACTGGACAATTCAATTGAACAATTAAAATGGGAGAAAGAATGCACCTACATCGTATCTACAGACACTGCCTACGGTACATTGCTGAATTACCATATCGTCCCTGATGCTGTAGTTTCTGTAGATGCTCAGCAGGTTTCATCGGAACACTTTCTTGGTATTACAAAATGCCGGACTGTTTTTATTTTTGACATTTCTTCCAATCCAGAAACGGTTCGTACGGTATCTGAAAAGGGAAACAAAATCTTCTTTATAAGAAGCAACCATCCTCTTGCAAGTCTTATAGCAGACAAGGCTGCTATTCCTTACACTGAAAGCGGTTCAGGCACAGTAACTATTGCAGCAGCCGATTGGGCAAGACAGCAAAAATTCAGGCAAATTGAATTCTTTGGGGCAGACTTTGCCTACTCAGACGGCAAACCTTACTGTCGAGGAACATATCTTGAAAAAAAATTCTACAGTTCATCCAGCAGAATCTCTTCATCAGAAGAAAAATATTCAACACTGATGTTCCGGACAGACCTTGAGAAAACAGAAAAGGGACTTTTAGGGAAACTTGGAAAATCAGCATTTACAAACAAAATTCTTGCCTCCTACGGGTCAACGCTCCTTCAATGGGCCTCGAAGCACAATCTAAAACAAAATGGAAGTGTATTTACGGCCATCTCTTCTCCCATAAATTCAAATACGCCAACACCGTCGGCATTTGATTTCAAAGCATTTATTTCATCTTATATTGAAAAGGTTCAGTCCCTTGCCGCCAGAATGGACGAAATTTCCCTTTCACATACCGTAAAGGAAATTTTGGGTTCAAGGGAACTCATCTCCCTGCTTCCGCTTTTTGCAGCATCTGGAAAAGAAACAATAACAGAAGATATTAGTCTTGCATTACAATTATTGCTATACTATAATTTATAATATGAAAACAAAAAAAAATACTGCGTTTACTGTCGCAATTATTTCAGTATACATTCTAACAGTAGTGCTCTACATTGCTTCACTCTTTGTTGAATATAGACAGGGAGAGGAAAAAGCTTCCGAAAGATTCAATGACATAACAAGGGATGTAAGTAGAATCAGCCTGGCAAACCTTCCTAGAACTCAGAAGTTTTATGAAGAAATCCTTGTAAGTCTAGGAAATGTTTCGGACATTGCCGGCATTCAGCTTACATACGGAAACGAGCTCATTCTTTCATACCCTAAAGACATGAAGGACTTGAACAACATCAAGGGATATCTGGTTGCTTCAAGAACAACAAAGGTTTTTGCATCTAATGGAATTCCTGTAAACATTCACGCTTCAATCTATAAACTTAAGCCATCATCAATTTTCTACAAGGGAAGAATTGCTTTCATTGTAATTCTTGCAGCCACAATTGTTACTGGCGTCTACCTTATAGTCTATGTCAGGAACGGATCATTCCCAACAGAAGCTGAAAATGATGACCTTGACGAAGACGAAATAGAATATCCTGATGTTTCAACCTACGACCTTACTGCAGAAGAAACAAGCGAAATAAACAGCCAGCTTTCTTCTCTCAGTGAATCCGACATGGAAGAAAACCCGGAAGAAAATTCGTCATCTGAAGATTCATCAGTATCCATTGATGACATTAAAACTGAACTCGAAACTACTGAAACAAATAAAGAAGAGGAAGAAGAAGAAGAAGAAGATGTTCTTGCTTTCCTTAACGAGGAAAAAAAGGAAGAACCAGGAGAAACAGATAATGCATCTACAGGAAATAACGAAAGCAAAACAGTAGAAGATGAACCCAAGGGACTATTCTGTCCTGACACAGGATTTGGCTGGGAAGAATACATGCTCACTCGACTTGACAGCGAACTTCTGCGTTCTGCTTCAAGCGATCAGGATCTTTCCCTCTTCTCCATCAGGATTCCTGACATTGACTGGACATCGGAAGTTGGAAAAACAATCAGTAAGATTATCCTTGAAAAATTCAAGTTCAATGATCTTGTATTCAATTATGGCAGCGACGGACTTAGCGGAATCGTACAGAACCAGAACACAGACCAGGCTTTGGTTACTGCAGAAGCCCTTCGTGGAACACTTGCAAAGGTTCTTGCCGAAGCAAATTCCGGACTGTCAATTTTCATAGGTATCTCAAGTCGCTCACTCAGACTTATTTCAGGTGCAAGACTTGCCAACGAAAGCATCGAAGCACTTAACCGTGCAATGGCGGATCCAGATTCTCCAATCATTGCTTTTAGGGTAAATCCAGAACGTTATAAAGATTTCCTTGCATCAGAATCCTTTCAGGAGGAAGACAGGCCTGTAGAAAAGTCTGAGGATGAAAAATTCCTTGAATCTATTCCCGAGCCACCTGCAGAACAGGAAGAATCTGAGAATTTGAATGATTCGGAAGATTTTGAGATTGACGAAGAACTTAAGATTTAATCTTCTTTAATCTCTTCATCAAGACCAAACAGGTCTTCTTCGGGTGTTGCTTCACCTTCAGGAGAACTGTTTGGCTCCACTTCTTTTTTTGTATCTGCAACATCTTCAACAAGTTCAGAGATCTTCTTTTTCAAAGAATCAATATGCTCTTCATCAGGAAATTTAGTTTCAAGAAGATTTAGTTTTTCTTTTGCTTCAAGATATTTCTCATCAGCGATAAGTACATTTATATAATTTACAAGAGGTTCAGAATCATCTGGTCTTTCGGTACAGATCACCTCATACATCCGGGAAGCTTTTTTAAGGTTACCACACATAGCTTCTATATAAGCAAGAGACATTTTCAACGTGGCATTATCAGGATCTCTTTTAAGTAGCCTAACGAATGCCTTTCTTGCATCCATCCACTTCCTATTGTAAACCTGACACAAAGCTATCTGGTAGTAGGCTGAATCATGAAGCTCCTTGTTTTTAAGGGCAAGAGTATAATATTCAATGGCCTTGGTGTAATTGCATTGACCTTTATAGACTTCAGCAATCGCAAAATACTCTTCGCTGATATTCCTCTCAACAACCTTGCTTTCACCGGGAACAATAATTTCAAATGTTCCGCAGGAAATTAAGGCAGACGAAATAAAGCCAATTGCAATGGAAAAAGGAATCTTCATAAAGTGCTATTTATTTCTCACTGATTCTTCAATAACTTCATCACCTACAACCTTGTAATGTTTGCCGGTAATAGGATCACGCATAAAAAGATCCTTAATCTGTTTGTCTGTTACTTCAACTCCAGAGAGGAAAAGTGTTTCAGCATCAGTCTGTTCAACACTTCCTCCCATCATCGAGAACGAAAGAGAAAGAAGCCCACGCAAAGCAGAAGCAGCCTTTTTATTTGTAAGGTGAATGTAGAATGAAAGATTGTATGTTCCGGAATAATGTCCCGGTCTTTTTGGATCAGGCTTGTAGGACAGGCTTCCATATATCTTGTCGGTACCGATGGAAATGCTCTGACCGATAAGGTTTCTAAGATACTGCCCGGGTCTTGTTATGTAGAAAAGAATGTCATTAGATTCCCTGTTGATCCATTTGTTGTATTCAGTGTCTGCAATAGGTTCAACTCTTGCAAACTTTTCAAGCATAGGATTAAGGGTTCTTGAAAAGCAAACGATTTTTGTTGACGGGAACGCAATTTCAAAACCGCTCTGGGCATTATAATATTTTGCCAATGAGACTTCATCAAACTGAACGATTTGCTTCTTGAAACCGTTCTTTTGTGTCATTAGAGAGCTGACGGCAATTTTTGGAACGGATGTCCAAGATGCAGTTTCAAGATGAGATCTGTCTTTTACAGTTCCAAGTCCTGAATATAAAGTTTCCGTGCGATCACAAATTTTTGCAGCGTTCTCTGCTGTCATTCCATATATCATGGAAGTAACAACATTTGTTACTAGTTCTTTGTGTTCTTTTACAGGAACACTCATGTAAATGCTCAAATCGTCAGAGAGCATTGCAAGAGGATGCATGTAAGTTTCGGGAATTTCCGGTTCTTCAACCTTGGTAGACTTACAGCCGACCATAAAGGCAAGTACGAAAACCGAAATACAAGTCAAAACCTTAATTCTTTTCATGACACCCTCCTATATATTAAAGGTCAATTAAGCCTTAACTACGCTCATTGTCCACTTTGCATCTTCACAGTCGATTTCTGTACCCTTAAGGCCGTCAACCCACTGTGCGCTTGCTGAAAGTGTTTCACCTGCAATGAAGTCCCTGAACATTTCAAAGGCATCCTTGAGGGAAGCATCACCGCCAACAGAAAGATTGATTCTGTCTGTGATTTCGAATCCGCTTTCCTTTCTGAGGTTCTGAATTCCGCGAACCAAGTCACGGGCATAACCTTCTTTCTTAAGTTCATCAGTAATCTTTGTATCAAGACCAACTGTAAGGGTTCCTTCGTTGATTACCTTAAGGTCTTCCTTTTCCTTGCGTTCAACAATGAGGTTTTCTTCTGTAAGTTCTACATCAGCACCTGCAACATTGATTACAAGCTTAGAACCGTTGAGCATTGAAGCAATCTGTTCGCCTGTAAGCTTTGTGATTTCTGCTGCGGCAAGCTTCATGTTCCCGCCAAGGAGTTTTCCAAGAACGCGGAAGTTTGCCTTTGCGCTGTATTCAACGAGCTCGTCTTCCTTCTCGTGGAAGATTACTTCCTTGACATTGAGCTCTTCTGCAATTGTATCGCGCATGCTGTCAAGAACCTTCCTTTCTTCTGCATTGCGTGTAACGAGTGCTACGCTTGCAAGAGGCTGACGGTTCTTAAGGTTGAATGTGTTGCGGAGTGAACGACCCATTGA
Source organism: Treponema sp. (assembly GCA_018384055.1). GTDB lineage: Bacteria > Spirochaetota > Spirochaetia > Treponematales > Treponemataceae > Treponema_D. The sequence continues at coordinate 2,602 of JAHAZL010000043.1, read as the reverse complement.
AACAGCCTTCTGTACTGAAGCCATCTGGAATTCCAGTGTTTCGTCACGGAACTTTTCGTTGTAAACAGGATAGTCAGAAAGGTGAACGGAATCCTTGTCTTCAGAAGTCTTAAGATTCTGCCAGATTTCTTCCGTAATGAATGGAACGAATGGAGCTGCAACAAGAGCAAATGTCTTGAGGGCACTGTAAAGAGCTCCGTATGCTTCCATCTTGTCGTTGTCGCTTCCAGACTTCCAGAAACGGCGTCGGTTGCGGCGGATGTACCAGTTATTGATTGAGTCAATGAAAGAAAGCATTGGGTCAATTGCAGCACTCAAGTCATAGTCATCAAGGGCTGCAGTAACATCCTTTACCATCTTCTGTGCCACTGAAAGAATCCAGCGGTCAAGAGGATTGTCCGGAAGCTTGCTGTCAAATTCATGGCCTGTACAAGTAACGCCGTCAATATTTGCGTACTGAACGAAGAACGAATATGAGTTCCACAACGGAAGGATGATTGCCTTGATAACTTCACGAACACCGTCATCGCTGTACTTAAGGTCATCGGCCTTTACGACTGCAGAATGCATGAGGAACAGGCGGAGAGCGTCGGCTCCAAACATGTTGATGGCTTCAACCGGGTCTGTATAGTTCTTGAGGGACTTGGACATCTTGCGCCCGTCTGAAGCAAGAACAAGACCGTTTACAATACAGTTCTGGAATGCAGGCTTATCAAATAGATGGCTTGCAAGAATTGTAAGCGTATAGAACCATCCGCGTGTCTGATCGAGGCCTTCGGAAATGAAGTTTGCAGGGAAATGGCTTTCAAAGAATTCCTTGTTTTCAAACGGATAGTGCTGCTGTCCGTAAGGCATTGAACCTGATTCAAACCAGCAGTCGAAAACTTCAGGAATGCGCTTCATTGTGCCCCTGTTGCATTTTGGACACTTGAAAGTGATCTTGTCTACGAACTGCTTGTGAAGGTCTTCTGGATATGTTCCGCTAAGATCCTTGAGTTCCTGGCGGCTTCCAACGCAGAGGCGGTGGTTACATTCTGGATCATCACACTTCCAGATTGGAATTGGATTACCCCAATAGCGGTTGCGGCTTACTGCCCAGTCACGGCTACCTGCAAGCCACTTACCGAAGCGACCTTCCTTGATGTGACCCGGCTGCCACTTGATCTGGCTGTTAGCCTTAAGAAGTGAATCGTGATGGTCAGCTACCTTTACGAACCATGAACCGATACCACGGTAAATGAGAGGTGAACCACATCTCCAGCAGTGTGGATACTGGTGGTTTACAGTCTCGCGCTTAACAAGCTTGCCTTCCTTCTTGAGGCGATCCATGATGTCTTTGTCTGCGTCCTTAACGAAGATTCCCTGATAGTCAGTAACTTCCTTTGTAAACTTACATTCTGCGTCCAATGGCTGGACATTTGGAACGCCACTGCCTGCGAACACCTTGTTGTCTTCTTCACCGAAGGCAGGTGCAATATGAACGATACCTGTACCGTCTTCTGTAGAAACATAGTCGGCGTTGAACATGCGGAAAGCACCTGCAGAACAAGGCTGACCTGACTTTTCTGTACACACCTTTGGATCTGCAAGCTCTGAGAAGTAAGGGAACAATGGTTCGTAAGTTGCACCTACGAATTCACTACCCTTGTGTGTCCAAATAATTTCATAGTCAGTTTCATTCTTGAAATATGCCGGAACACGGGCCTTTGCAAAGATATAATTTGTTCCGTCCGACTTGTCCTTAAGCTTAACATATTCAACGTCTGGCCCCATACAAAGACCCAGGTTAGATGGCAATGTCCATGGTGTTGTTGTCCACGCAATGAAATATGTGTTTTCAAGATCACTGTCACCGATGGCAGCTGGCAAAGATTTTACCTTGAATCTGATTGTAACTGCAGGATCCTGCTTGTCCTTGTATCCCTGTGCAAGTTCGTGAGAAGAAAGAACTGTCGAGCAGCGTGGACAATACGGGAGAATGTACTGACCTTCATAGATGAGGCCTTTGTCCCATAGTGACTTTGCAACCCACCAAATGGATTCCATGAAGTCTGGATTCATTGTCTTGTAGTCGCGGTCAAAGTCAACCCAACGGCCCATACGGGTAATTGTCTTGCGCCATTCAGCTGTGTATTTCAAAACTGAATCGCGGCACTTTTCGTTAAACTTATCAATGCCGAATTCTTCGATTTCGTGCTTTGAATTGATTCCAAGTTCCTTTTCAATAAGATTTTCTACTGGAAGGCCGTGGCAGTCCCATCCGAAACGGCGGTCAGCCTTTTTGCCTTTCATTGTCTGGTAGCGAGGAATAATATCTTTGATTGTTGATGGAATAAAGTGTCCGAAGTGTGGAAGACCAGTTGCAAATGGTGGGCCGTCAAAGAATACATATTCTTCACAGCCTTCTCTCTGGTCCAATGATTTCTTGAATGTGTTGTTCTGTTCCCAGAACTTTAAAACTTCTTCTTCCTGCTTTGGAAAATCTGCTTTTGGATCAACACTCTTGTACATAAAATCCCCTGAATATATTAAAAAAGATGACCTATTCTAACATAATCTAAGTTTTTAGTATATAGAAGATTTTAAATAAATAGATTATAAT
>JAHAZL010000040.1 GCA_018384055.1 Treponema sp. | reverse complement strand
TCGGTCCCCTCTGCTTAAGAATTTTTAATTAAAATAATATATTGTTATGTTATATCGTGGCCGGTTTATTTTTTTTGAGGGGTCTGTCCCCTTTGTAAACAATGGATTATACTTCAAAATGGAATTTATGACAGATTCATGACAAATTGGAGTTTGATTCGCTATGAATGAAAGAGACGTTAAGATTCACGGCATTTATCACCATTTCAAGGAAAAATACTACATCGTTGAAGATGTTGCATATCATTCGGAGACAAAAGAGGAGTATGTTGTTTACCGTCGCCTCTATGACGACAATTCTCTATGGATTCGTGAAAAAAAATGTTCCTTAGTGAAGTAGACCACGAAAAATATCCTGAAGTTAAGCAGAAGTGGCGTTTTGAACTTGTTGAGGAATTTGGAGGCAAAAGCTGACCATGGCATACAATTTTTATGGATGGCAAACTGCTGATGTGCTGCCCGTAAACGAAAAATATAGTTCTATAAAAAATCCTCGTCATCTTTATGATCTTCTGTTGAAAATATGGTGTGCGGAAACCTGTGCCCCAAGAATGCGCAACAACTGGAAGAATTCCCACCCAACTTACGGACAGTGTTCGATAACAGCGTTTCTTGCCCAGGACATTTTCGGGGGAGAAGTTTACGGTGTTCTTCGTGAAGGGGGAAACTACCACTGCTACAATGTAATAGGTGACTGTATTTTTGACCTTACCAGCGAGCAGTTCGGCGAAGAAAAACTTAACTATGAAAACAATCCTGTTCAGCTTCGTGAAGTTCATTTTTCAAAGGAAGAAAAGAAACTTCGATATGAGTTCCTCAAGTCAAAGCTGGATGAATTTCTTTAGTATCTCTCTTTCCTGAGGAGCAAGAATTTCTACTGCAAAGGCAAAAACCATGCTATATTTATACTATGGAGTTAGAAAGATCCTTTTCACTGTATAGGGAAAGCTTTTATTCAAGATGGCAGAAAAATATTCTTAATTTGAGCATTATTGTTGCCTTTGTAGTTTTGGGAATAGAGATTTTTACTTTCCATTCCTTGTTGTCTGTTGCAGAAAAAGAATTCCGTAAATTCACCTACATTTGTGCAAGGATTGTAATTCCGTCAGGAATAAATTTCGGTACCATTCTCGTCACCAGTTTTATTCTGAAATCAAGGAAAGTTAAGACTGAAAGAAAGAATTTTATGGTATCATTTTGCTTTTTCATGGTATGTTCGGTGCTTTCGGTTTTTCACAATTACTTTCAGATACTTCTTCTTAGTACATGTATTTCCCTTTTGCTGTGCTCCATTTTTGGTGATACAAGAATTCTGAAGATTCAGGTGCACCTTATAATTCCCATCTTCTTTATTGCATCTATTACCTTCTGGTGCGACAAGCTAACGGGCATTCCGATTTATAAAATCCTCACTATAATCTGTGCCATTGCATTCATTTCCTTTACTTATGTTTTTGCAAGGGCCGTTGTCATTTCTCAGAAAGATCAGCTCAAGTACATTCGCAAGATTTATGAACGCCAAAATGAGCTTGTTGAAGAATTGAGGATAGATCCGTTGACAAAACTCTGCAACAGGATGGCTTTTAACGAAACTATTTCAAGAATAATCAACCTCAAAAAGGATTCTGACATTTCGCCTTTCATAGTAATGATGGACATTGATTTCTTTAAAAAAGTCAATGACAGGTACGGTCATATCTGTGGTGATGAAGTGCTTGTTTCCCTTGCGAATATCATGCGCAGTAATGTTTCTACGAGAAAAGCATTCAGGTTTGGAGGTGAAGAATTCATACTTCTGTTTGAAGACGATAACCAGGAAAGAATAGTTAAAATCGTTGAAAAAATCAGGCAGGAATTTTCAGAAAAGGTTTACGATTTTGCTCCAGATGAATCCTTTACGATCAGTGCGGGAATTTCTGCATGGAAAGAAGGTTTTGACGATAAAAAGTGGATTGAATGGGCCGACAAGGCCCTCTATTTTGCAAAGGAAAATGGTCGTGATCAGATAAAAATTGCAGAACTGAAATAGAATGAATGCACTGTGGCTGTTTCTGTCCTGTCGGGGAAATCAGAAACGGGGAAACGTGGTCGGGGTCTGTCCCCTCTGAAAACTGGTCATGGTCATGATTAAGGGGTCTGTCCCCTCTTGACGATGTGCTTGCATTTCCAATCCAAATGATTGTAAATACTATAAAAACTACTTTTATTTATATAATAGGGGCCATATATGTTGGATGTAAAAGATTTTTTTCCTGGTGATGACGAAAAAATTAATCAGCTTTTGCGTTTTACAGCAGAAGTTGACAAGATGACTGCAATAAAACGTAGGACCATGCTTATTGACGGTAGCCGCCGTGAAAATGATGCCGAACATTCTTGGCACATAGCCCTTATGGCAATGCTTTTCAAGGACTATGCTCCTGAAGGTTGTGATGTTTCCCGTGCAGCATGCATGTGCATTGTTCATGATCTTGTTGAAATCTATGCGGGAGATACTTTTGCCTATGATGATGCTGCGAATGTCGGTAAGGAAGAGAGGGAAAGAATTGCCGCGGACAAACTTTTTTCAGAGCTTCCTTCTGAAATTGCTTTGGAATTCCGCTCTTTGTGGGAGGAATTCGATGCCATGGATACCCCTGATTCAAAATATGCTGCTGCTATGGACAGGCTCCAGCCGTACCTTCACAATACATTGACGGAGGGACATACATGGAAGGAAGGAAATCCAAGCATTGAGCAGGTAAACCGTAGGATGTCACCTGCCCTTGAGTGCATTCCGGAAGTCAGAAACTGGTATGAGGAAAACATCAAAAGGGCCGTTGAAAAAGGTTGGCTCCGAAAAGAATGAAAATAGTAGAATATTGATAATGAAGTGTTATGGGTTGTGATTCGGAAATTCATTTTCTTCATTATTTTGATATTAAAAAAATGCTAATTGACAAGAAAATTCTAGGTTCGTACTGCTATTTCTTTAAAAAATGTCCTAAAGATTGTCAGTTTTTTCCATATTCATATTTTCCCCTATGTTTTAATATGATAATGGGTGCGGATTTAATATTCGTGTTCTTTAAATGGGGGGAGAATAGAATGTCTGAAATGGAAACAGAAGAATTCATTGATGCGATGGAATTTACTGGCGAGAAGGAAGTAATCCGTGATGAAAATGGAATAGAAAACTTTGCCAAGGATTTTTCTCCTAAGCAGATTGGCTCCATAGCAAAGTACATTGAACCTGTAAACGGAAGTGCTACCATTGATTCCCTGATAGAAATGTTTTCCAGTGACCCTGATTTGCGAGCTCTTCCTGTAGAAGAGTATGATAGGGTTGTCGGCATCATAGACAGAAAAACTGTTGAAGATGCTACAAGTACTGCCCTGAAGCGATTCATGTCAAAACCAATCATTGAAATGACTACAAAGATAGGAGTTGTCTTTCAGGCAAAAGACTATATTGAAAAAACACTTGGAAGAATTTCCGATTTGAACAAGAAGTTTGGAATGGTTTACTTTCCTGTTTTTGACAGGAGAAATTTTTTTGGACTCGTTTCCCTGGATGAATTTCTTGAACGAATGGATGAAATAAGGAAACAGGATCTTGATAAGGCAAGTGTAATTCAGAAATCCCTTTTTCCTTCAGGTGAGGATTTGGAGAAATTCCAGTTTGGCATAACCTGCTGGAACAGGATGGCAAATACTTTAGGTGGTGATTTTTATAAGACTTTCAAGCTTGGGGAATTCCAGTCACTGATTTGCTGCTGCGATGTATCTGGCAAGAATGTTGCGGCTTCCCTGCTTACTGTTGCTGCCATATCATTCTTCGAAGCCCGTAAAAAAATTCCTAACATTTCGTTGGATCCGGTGGATATTCTTGCTGATTTTGACGATTACCTTCAGGATGTGGTTCCTGTAGGTAATTTTATTACAGGTGTGTTCGTATACATTGATCTTAAGAAACATTACTTCCAGGTTTTCAATTGCGGACATACAACAACATATCTTGTGTATGCAAATTCCAGCAAGGATGATCCAAATCCAAAGGTAGCCAGCATCGAGCCAAAACTTCCTCCTTTCGGTATGGGAACAGTGAAGGAAAACCTTGATAAATCGAGAAAAGAAGAAAAGAAACCATATTTGACACTGGCAGCAAAGAGGGGAATTCACCTGGACCTTTATTCAGATGGCTTGACTGACATGGTCAGTGACGATGGATTCCGCTTTGAAGACCAGAATGTCAAAAACTTTTTCATTGACCTTTACACGAAGCCAACTGGAGATGTGGCAAAGGAAATAAAATATTGCGTAGACAATTATATCGGGAAGAGTATGCTGCCCGATGACATAACGGTCATTGACATCAGGTTTGATTCAATGCTGTTTGTATAAGTTCAACCATTTAATAATGATTTAAAAATGTATGTAAAAATCATTTAAAAAAGATTTAAAAATAAAAAAGGACCGTCTGTCAGGAATGCACCTCTCCGAGTAGACGGTCCTTTCTTTATTCAATTATAGATCTGGAAAGAATTATTTCTTTTCCTGAACCTTATCCTTGTCCTTCTTAACCTTCTGGTCAAGAACATCCATCATCTGATTGAGGGCTGCTGCAAAGTCAAAGTCATCGCCTGTTACGTGTGCGTTTCCGCCCCAGCGATAGTTTACAGTTGTATCAAAGTAGAACTTCTTGTCTTCCTTTACGTGAATGATAAGATCCACGATGAGGTTTTCTGCATAGCTGATTCTTTCAAGCTTCTTGTTGATAAGTTCCTGCTGGTCCTTGTCGAGTGTAAAGCCCTGTGCTGAAATTTGTGTCTTCATGGTAGTACTCCTAATGTAGTATTTTGTTATATGTCCAGCAAACTGCCGTACCCAAACCTTTTTCCAGGTTATATTAATATTATAAC
>JAHAZL010000039.1 GCA_018384055.1 Treponema sp. | reverse complement strand
AGAGGGGACTGACCCCTTTTCGAAGAAAAGGGGTCTGTCCCCTCTGCTCCCCTCTGCTACTAACTTCTTTTTCTTTTACCGCAAAAAAAAGCTGCCTCCACCTGATTACAACAAACAGGTTTTTAGGCAGCCCATCTTTTTCAATTCATCTATATTTTCTTACTGATAAACCCTGACATAGTCTACTTCCATTGCAGCCTTTGTCATTTTCTTGTCTATTCCCTGCTGACCGCCCCAAGTTCCGCCGATAGCAACATTCAGGATAAGGTAGAAAGGATGGTCAAATGGCCATTCTTCCCAGGACATGTGTGGATTTTCCGTCTCATAGAATGTCTCACCGTCGTAAACCCAGCGGATTACATCGTCAGTCCAATAAACGGCATAGGTATGGAATTTCTTTGTGGCACCTTCAAGGATGTCGCTTCTTGTCTTCTGGTTGCCTTGCTTGTGGTTGAAAGCCTTTGAATGAACTGTAGCGTGAACCCTGTCCTTGTCAAAACCGACATGTTCCATAATGTCAATTTCACCGGAACGAGGCCACTGACCGTGCCTGTTTGCTTCAGGCATCATCCATATTGCAGGCCATGTTCCAACGCCTTCAGGAAGCTTTGCACGAACTTCAATATATCCCCTGTCCCAGAAACCCTTGTGCTCCGTCTTCATGCGGGCACTTGTCCAGCGGTTTGACTTTCCTTCGCGAAGTGCAGTAATTGTACAGATTCCCTTGTGGACATTTACATTTTCCGGCTTATCTGTATATTTCTGGATTTCTCCATTACCCCAGCCGTTCTGGTTTCCGATGGAATAACTCCACTTGCTTTCATCAGGCTTTCCTTCATATTCAAATTCATCAGCCCAAACCAAAGACATTGTCTGCTTTACATATTCAGGGAGAGGTGCTTCCTTGTCCTTGCAGCCCGTAAAAATTAACGAAAGGCCAATAACCATCAATGCAGAAAAAACAATCTTCTTCATAAAAACTCCAAAAAAAATGTCATCTGAAAACAGCATAATTTGAACTGAAATTCAGATGACATAATTATATGACACTTTTCTAGTGTCTCATACTAATTTTTTTTGCTTTTTACTGAAAATCTTTTACACCGTCAAGATCCAGTGTTGCAAAAAGGTCTTCAATTGTTTCCTTGCGGCGAATAACCTTAGTTGAGCCATCAGGGCGGAGAAGGACTTCACCGCAGCGAAGTTTTCCGTTGTAGTTGAATCCCATTGCGCGTCCATGGGCACCGGCATCGTGAAGGATAACATAGTCGCCAATGTCGATTTTTGGAAGGGATCGCTGAACTGCAAACTTGTCGGAATTTTCGCAGAGTGAACCAACGATATCGTAAACATGGTCGCAAGGTTCATTTTCCTTTCCGAGCACACTGATTTCATGGTAGCTGCCGTAAACGCCAGGGCGCATGAAGTCAGCCATACAGCTGTCAAGGGCAATGTATTCGCGGTAAATGTGCTTTTCGTGAACTGCCTTTGAAACAAGGTATCCGAAAGGACCTGTAATAGGTCTTCCGCATTCCCAGTAGATTGCAAGCGGATCAAGGTCAGCAGGAACAACAACACGGTCATATTCTGCACGGATTCCCTTTGCCACATAATCAAGGTCTACTTCCTTGTCGCCTGGCTTGTAAGGAATACCGATTCCACCGCCAAGGTCCACGAACTCAATCTGAACCCCACACTTTTCCTTTACTTCTGCTGCAAGTTCAAAAACAAGTTTTGCAGTATCAACAAAGAAGTCCGGGTTCAATTCGTTTGAAGCAACCATTGTATGGAGACCAAAGTGCTTTACGCCTTCTGCCTTGCAAGTCTTGTATGCTTCAAGAATCTGAGCACGGGTAAGTCCGTATTTTGCTTCTTCCGGTTTTCCAATGATTGAATTGCATCCAGTCTTTTCGTTGCCAGGATTGTAGCGGAAGCAGATTGTTTCAGGAAGCTTTCCGAGAGTCTTCTTGAGGAATTCAATGTGCGTAATGTCATCGAGATTGATGATGTTTCCCTGCTTGTATGCAAGTTTGTATTCTTCTGCAGGAGTTTCGTTTGAAGTAAAGATTACATGGTCTCCCTTGATGCCGCTCATTTCCGAAAGCATGAGTTCTGGCATTGACGAACAGTCTGCACCACAGCCTTCTTCTGCAAGAATCTTGAGGAGGTAAGGATTAGGACCAGCCTTTACAGCATAGTGTTCGCGGAACTTTGGGAAAATTGAAAAAGCCTTGTTGAACTTCTTCATGTTGTCACGGATGGCCTTTTCATCATAAAGAATGAAAGGTGTTGGAAATGTCTTTGTCAGCTCATTAAGCTGATCTATTGTCATTGGAAAAGTTCTCATAATGCTTAAGATTATAGCAAATGGGAAAAAAAAGTTAAATAAAGGCAACCTGTAATTTTTTTGTCAAAACATGAAATTGTACTATAATGTAGAGTATGGAAAATATTATAGAAGAAACCTTAAAAGCAAACATAAAGAACGTCAACAATAGATTTGTATTCCCAACACAGATGGCTGCAGATCTTTGGGCCGACCGTGCAACCCTTACATGCGGAGTAACTGCAGTTGCCATGGAGCGATTCATGGCATGGGATGATTTCAAGGGCAATTCCATAAAGTCAAAGCAGAAGGACAGAAAGTCCATTCCTTCAGTAATGAGAACTGTTTTCTCAACTCTCCTTCTTGAAGAAAACAAAAAGAACCCTTTCATAAAGAAACTCATAGGACCAGAATTCTCAAAGGAGGCAGGCGGATTTACAAACTGGATAACCTCACTTCTACCCAGCCTTTCGCTCTGGAAAAAGCATGTTGAAGAAAGCAAGGCTGTCCTTGATGAAGAAGACAAGGACCTTATGGAAATCTACGAGAAGTACTCCATGTTCCTTGATGAAAATGGATTCTTTGACCCGGCATGGGAAACACCTCCATTTCAGTCAGACGGCAACAGATACTTCATTTTCTTTCCGGAAATCTTAAGCGATTATGCCGAATACAAGGAAATTCTTGAAACCACCGAGGATGTTGAAATAGTTTCACTTACGGAAAATTACCTTCCTTCTATAGCAGAAACGGAAAAACTTCCGGTTGCAAATTTCTATTCAGATTCACGTTCAGAATTGAAAAGCGTTTCCATTAAACTTAGGAAACTCCACGAAGAAAAAAACATCAGGTGGGAGGACATGTGCATCAGCGTACCTGACATGGAAAGCTATGGCCGCTATATAGAAAGGGAACTTGAACTGTACAGAATTCCTCATGTAATCAGGTTTGCCCGTCCATTGGATTCCACCGGAGCAGGTAACTTTTTTGCACAGGCCAAGGAATGCGTTACAAGGGGATTTACCTTTGACACATTAAGGAATCTTCTCCTCAACCTTGAGCTTCCATGGAAAGACAGGGAATCAATCAATCAGCTCATAGAATTCGGAAAGAACAACAACTGCATCTGTTCCTATTCTTACAATGGAAAAGATTTTGATGTATGGGAAGAATCATTTAAGACAGACATTTCGGAAAACAGGGCGAAGGAATTCTACAGGACACTCAGGAGACATTTGACGGCCCTTGTAAATGCAGAGAAATTTACAAGTATTCGTGAAGAATATTTCAAATTCAGAAACTTTGCCTTCGATATGGAAAAGTGTTCTCCATCGACTGACAGAACCATAAGCCGCTGCATAAGTGAACTTGGTGGACTCATAGACATTGAGACAGAATACCCGAAATACGCTCTGCCATCTCCGTTCAGTTTCTTTACGGAACAGCTTTCGTCAACCAAATACCTTGAACAGACAGACAATCTTGGAGTAAGGGTACTTACCTACAAGACAGCCGCCTGCGCTCCCTTTGCCTGCCACATTATTGTTGATGCAAGCCAAAGCTCACTAAGCGTTATCTACAAGCCATTGTCCTTCCTTCGCGATGACAAAAGAAAAATCATTTTCAAAAATCAGGAAGACCCTAATGTAACCCAGCATTTCATCATGCTTTACAAAATGAATTCCCTTGATAGCGATCCAGTCTATAGCGCCGCTTCAAAAACCTTTACTGGCTATTCACAGGTTTGCAGTTATCTAAACGAACAGGAAGTTTTAAAGGAGAATATTTCAAGGGGATATTACGACACCGAAAAAAATTGGCTCGAGAAAAAAGATTCAAAATCCGCTCCTATGGAACTTACCGATATTTCGAAAAACGGATTTGACTTCTGGAAAAAATGTCAGAATTTATCCGGAATGGAAGGAAATGACTCCGTAAAAACTACGGACATCCAGAACAGGATAAACAGAAGGTTTGCATCAAAAAACAACGAGAAAAAAATCCAGATTTCCGCTTCAAGCCTCAAGAAGTTCTATACCTGCCCAAGAATATGGGTGGAAAATAACATTGCGGGACTCGATGAACCTGTAAACGAAGCTTCCCTTATCGACGGATTTGCACAGGGGGCCCTCAACCATAAAATTCTTGAACTTTATTTTTCAAGGCTTAGGGAAAACAAACTGGAGATTCGTACAACAGGAAACGGGCTTGAAGAAAAATACACGAACATTCTTTTGAAAGCAGTTGACGATGCAATTGAAATGCAAACAAAAACACCAATGAATTCCAACGGAAACAGTTTCATAGCAACGGAACTCATCAACGCAACTAAAAATGTTCTCGTTGAAAACATGATTTCTGTAATAAATTCTTTCTCTGAAATTTTCAATGGATTCACCGTGGTTTATACTGAAGAAAAACTTTCCTATGATGATCCGGAAAAAGATTATGTCCTTGAAGGCTACGTTGACCTTGTAATTTCAGATGGAGAAGAAAACTTTATCATCGACTACAAAAGAAATTCAACGCCGGAACTTCTTTACGAGGACGGAACCATTGCAATCAGGAGTGAGTCTGCGGAAGACTCTGAAACACCTGTTCAGTCTGACATAAAGGGACCATCCAATATTCCAGACTTCCAGATGCCTGCATACCTTTACCTTCTGGAAAAAAGCAAGGGAATAAAGGCCGAAAACTGCGCATTCTTCTCCATGGGAAGCAAGGAAATTGTTCCTGTTGTAGGACAAAAGGTTTTCGACATTCACAAAGGCCTTCACCCAAAAACAAAACTTGATGTTTACACCCTGGAAGATTTTGAGCCGACAATGAAACTCTTCCAGCAAAAAACAGATGAATATTACCATAGGATAAGGAACGGCGATTTTTCAATTTCAGATTCAAACCAGAATTTCGAAATGTGCAACAACTGTACATTCAGGGCACTTTGCCGCCGCACCTTCAATGTAAGCAGGAAGAACTAGAACCAGGAGAAAGAAAATGGCAGAACCAAAATTCGACATATACCAGACAAACGCAATTAACGCAAGAAAGAACTCAGTTGTAAGTGCAGGAGCTGGAAGCGGGAAAACCACAGTTCTTGCAGAGCGCTTTTCTTCTCTTGTTCTTGACCCAAAGGAAAAGGTTGGTGTCGATCAGATACTTACCCTGACCTTTACAAAAAAAGCTACAGTAGAAATGTCTGCAAGAATCTACAAGGTACTTAAAAAGCATGCACCGGAAAAAGCCGCAGACTTCTTCAAGGCAAACATCAAGACTCTGGACAGCTACTGCAACAGCGTTGCCAAAATGGGATGCCATTACTACGGCATAAGCCCGGATTTTACGCAGGATGATGAGCAGATAAAGGCTACAGTATATGCCATGGCACTTCCATATATTCTTGAGCACAGGGATAATGCTGCCGTCAAAGCCCTTGTAAGTGCGGATAATTTTGACGAAATCGCAAGCGAACTTTTTGTCGAACCGATTTTATCCGCTTCTACTGTTGCCGAACCAATTGATTTTGACAGAATGCTACGCAAACAGGTAGACGCCATAGTAGAAAAATGGAACGCATCAACCAGTGAAATCAACAGGCTAATTATTGAAATGGAAAAGATGTTCAATAATCTGGGAGATGTAAACAAAACTTCAAAAGCCTACATTGAGTTTGATTCCGTATTTGGTCCAAATTCAACAGTAGAAATTCCTGAGCCACTTATACTTACTGTTGCTGACATTGAATCCTGCAACATAAAGGAAGCTGAAGAATATGTTCTTGCAATATCAAGGATTGCTTCCCTGAAAAAACCGGGAAATGCCAAGGGTCTTAAGGAAATTACTCCTACCCTAAACAGCCTTAAAGATCAGTGCCATTCACACCTTTACCAGTATTTCAATTTCATCTACGGCTATGGAATGACTCTAGAACTCCTGCCTCTTCTCCAGGACTTTCAGGATAAGGTAAATGCATACAAAAGGTCATCGGGAATACTTTCCTTCAAGGATATTTCAAACATGGCAAAATGCATTCTCCGTGATTATCCTGAAATCCGCCAGATAGAAAAGGAAAGATACAGGTTCATCATGATCGATGAATTCCAGGACAACAACAGCGATCAGAGGGACATGCTTTTCATGCTTGCAGAAAAAAAATCCAGAAAGGAAACAGGCGTTCCTTCAGTAGATGAACTTGAAAAAGAAAAACTCTTCTTTGTAGGAGATGAAAAGCAGAGCATTTACAGATTCCGCGGCGCAGATGTTTCTGTATTCAACGCCCTTTCCGAAGATTTCACGGAAGGCAACTTGAACATGACAACAAACTACAGGTCTGACTCTGCCCTCATAAAAGGGTTCAACACAATCTTCGGAGGATTTGAATATCCTCTTCCACCAGCATCAATGGATTCAGAAGAAAAAATCATGCCTACAGAAATTCCGTCTGCCTTCTATAACTGCCAGACAAAATATGAAAATGGCATTCCAACATACGAAGCAAAATACAAGGAAGTATTGCTTCCTGAAACAAAGGAAGAGGAATCTTCAGTAAAATCAAAGCAGAAGGAAATCTTCCAGCCTCACATACATTTTGCTCTCTTTGACAGGGAACAGGATGTTCCGGAAGGATGCCCTTCAATGGAAGAAGCCGAAGCCCAGTGGATTGCTGACAAAATAGAAGAACTCACGACAACAGGAATCAACGGCAAAGTTTATTCCCACAATGACATTGCAATCCTCATGCGCACCTATGCGCTTCAGCCTCTTTACGAAAGGACTTTCCTTAAAAACGGAATTCCATATAACACCGAAGTTGTTACTGGATTTTTTGCAGACGGTCCTGTTAACGATATTTTCTCCATACTCAGATTATGCGCATATCCAGACGATACAGCAGCCTATGCCCAGGTTCTCAGGTCTCCTTGGGTAAACCTTTCGTTTGAACAGGCCAACGAAATAATTTTTAATAAGGACAAGAAGGCAGCTCCTTTTGACCTTGACGCCTCATCAATTCTCCCCGAAGAGGCTCTTGAGCGCTACAACCACGCAAAAGAATTCTTTAACGAACTCATTGAAAGTGCAAAAACAGATCCAATTACAAAAACCGTTTCAAAACTCTGGTATGAAAGCGGCTACCGTTACGAAACCCTGTGGAACAAGACGGTTTCCATGTACGGAAAACTATACGACCTCATCTTTGAACTTGCAAGGCAGTCTGAAGAAAACAAGATGACTCTTGGAGCTTTTGTAGACAGTGTCAGAACCTACAGGGACCAGGCAGAAAAACTTGAGGACATGGACATTCCTTTTGAACAGACAGAAGGCGTTCATATCCTTTCCATCCACAAAAGCAAGGGACTTGAATATCCGGTGGTATTTGTCATTGGAACACACAAAAACGGACTCAGGGAAAACAACAGCAAAGCCGTCTATGTAAGCAAAGAATACGGCATTACCCTCAATACGCCATCTCACCCTTCAATCGCAGGCTCAAACGCTTTCTATCATGATGCCCATGAAGAAAACAAGGCACAGTCTGCTGCAGAACTTAGAAGGCTTGCCTACGTTGCATTGACCAGGGCAAAGGACCAGCTTTTCATTACAAACGGAAAGTACAAGGCAAACGAGAATTTTGGAAAATATGTTCCAGGCGGAGAAGGAAATCCTGAATCAATTTTCAGCATTCTTGAGCCCGTATACAACTATTATTTTGCCGGAAGAAATGAAGCTATGGTTTCAGGTCCATTCACAAGAACCTTCATAAACCCGGAAGAACTCGGAAAAGGCCACAAGGACAGCAATAATGAAAAGGCTAAAATTGACTTCATCAATAAAATTGAAGAAGAAGGAATTTTCGAAAAGGCAGTTACAATCACGAAGGAAACACCTTCAAAAATTTATGCAAATCCTAGCCAGCTTCATGTTGCAGACGACGAAACCTACAGAAACGGTTCTCCTGTTGTTACACAAAAAAGTACAGAAAATTCCTGCCCTGAATATGACAAAATAAACAGGATCATTGAATCCACCATTCCTGAATACAATGACAGGAACAAGGAACCTGCCTTCAGCCATGCAAATTTCGGAACCATTGCCCATGCATACCTTGAAGCAAAAATTACCGGCACCGAGCCCGTAATTTCCAACCGCGACATTGCGGGACTTGAGGACAGAGCAAAATCAATGGAAGAAATCAAAAATATCTGCACCCTTATGGCTGACAGATTTGAAAATACAGAGCTTGGAAAAAGGGCTTTGTCTTCAAAATGGCACAAGGCAGAATATGAATTCCGCTGCAGAATTACACTAAAGAACGGAACAAGCAGAATCATAAAGGGAACCATAGACCTTGTCTTTGAAAACAAAGACGGCACCTACACAGTAGTGGATTACAAGACAAATCAGGAAATAAAACCTGAAATCTACCGGGACCAGCTTGCCTGCTACAGACGGGCTGTAAGCCAGATGATGAATGTAAGCCCTGAAAAAGTTTCCTGCAGCCTTTACTACCTGCGATTTGACCGTGAAGTAGACATTACGGCAGAAGCTTCAAAAGCAGACCTTGCGGAAGCAATTGAAAATATGGAAAAGCAGGAAGAACAGTAGCATCCAAAAATTTGCCATTCTAAAAAATAGGTTGTATAATCTATACAAGGAGAGCAACCCGGAGGCTGCTTTGGACTACCAGCGAGTTTACAACAATTCCCACAGAGACAGAGGTCGTTCTTTTGAAGAGCTTTCTAAAGAAGAAATTTACGAAATGCTCTACCACGACTCTATTACTGGGTATTACAACTGGACTCACATGTGGCATGAATTGGATCCTAAAAAAACTAAGGATTACACCTATGAATTCGTTCATTTTGACATCAAGGATTTTAGAACCATCAACGATGTCTATGGTCACGGTGTAGCAAATGATGTTCTCAAAATGGTATGCCAGCACATCGACAAGCAAGATTGGGTCATCCAGGGCTGTCGTTGTGACAATGATAATTTTGCCATGATGGTAACATCCTGCGACAACGAGACTCTCCTAGCCCGCCTGGAAAAATTCTTTGATGAAATATCATGCCTGCCCACAAACAAAAGCCACAGGCTCTATTATCGATGCGGTGTAGTTACAGTAGAAGATGCAATTAAAAAGGCTGATACTGTAGCAGACCTTGCAAAGTTGGCCCAGCGTCAGGGAAAAAAAAGATACTGCACTGAAATTCTTTTCTTTACTCCTGAAATGTACGAAAGGCTTACAAAAGACCAGAAATACCTTTCGCGTCTTGATCAGGCAATAGAAAACGATGAATTCGTTGTACACCTGCAGCCAAAATATGACATAAAAACAGAAAAAATTACTGGTGCTGAAGCCCTTGTACGTTGGAATTACAAACATGAAAAACTTTTGTTTCCGGGAGAATTCATTTCTGTATTTGAGACAAACGATGTAATCGGAAAAGTAGACCAGGTCGTACTCAAGAAGGTATGCATATTTCTGGCCGAAATGAAAAAGCAGAATCTGCCTCTACACCCTATTTCTGTAAACCTTTCCCGAAGGAGAATGGAAAACAAGCACTTAAAGGAACAAATTCTTGCAACTGTAGATTTCTATGAAATTCCACACAACATGATTGAGTTTGAACTCACGGAAAGCGCTGCATATTATGACAGGGATTCAATGCTTCAGCTTCTTTCAGACCTAAGGGAACTTGGATTCCTTATTTCCATGGATGACTTTGGAACGGGATATTCTTCTTTAAGCCTTTTGAAAGACATGCCTATGGACACCCTGAAAGTAGACAAGTGTTTTGTAGACTCAATACTTACTTCATCAGAAAATTCCAAGGAATGCGTTCTCCTTAAAGAAATAATCTGGCTTTCAAAAATGATGGGGTTCTGCTGCATTGCAGAAGGTGCAGAAACAAAGGAGCAGGTTGATTTCCTCAGAAATGCGGGATGCGACAAGATACAGGGTTTCTATTACAGCAAGCCTGTTCCAATGGAAGACTACCTCCTAAAAATAAAGGAAAACTGATTTGTACTGTGCAAAAAAAAGCATGCCGGCATTCGACATGCTTTTCCTATTTTAAGGGTTCACGAGATTTTCAGTTCAGAAAATCAGTCTCCTGACCTAGGTGAATGAACCTTCATGTCGATCATTTCCTTAAGTTTAACAAGGAGATCGTTAATATCAAAAGGCTTGGACACGAACTTATCCATACCACATTCAATGGCCTGGTTCTTGTCCTCTTCAAAGGCATTGGCTGTCATTGCAATGATAGGAACATTAGCCTTAGCCTTATCTTCAAGGGAACGGATTTTCTTGGTTGACTCATAACCATTCATGACTGGCATCATTACATCCATAAGGATCACCTTGTAATAACCTGCAGGAGAATCATTTACCATCTGAACAGCCTGGCTTCCATTTTCAGCCTCATCCAAAATGAAGCCTACGGATTTCAAAAGTTCAGTTGCAATTTCACGGTTCAGTTCGTTGTCTTCAACAAGAAGAATCCTTACATCCTTGAATGAATTTATTACAGATGACTCATAAACATTTTCTTTTTTTTCTTCAACAGAAAGTTCCCCTTCCTTTGCATTTTCAAGGTCAAAGCAAACCAAGAATTCACTGCCCTTGCCTTCTTCAGATTTTACAAAGATTGAACCTTCCATGATGTCAACAAGACTCTTTGTAATTGCAAGGCCAAGTCCTGTTCCCTGAATCTTTGCAATGGCCTTGTTTTCATCGCGCTCAAAAGGCGTAAAGATTTTTTCCAGGAATTTCTTTGACATACCGATACCGTTATCCTTTATGCGGAACTGGTATGAAGAAGTGTTGTCAGAAATTGACGGCATTTCAGTAATCATGAACTGAACCTTGCCGTACTCAGGAGTATATTTTACAGCGTTACCAACAATATTGATGAGAATCTGATTCAACCTCAAACCGTCCATCATGACAGGACGAGTCAAAATACCGCGTTTGATGAGGCTGTATTCAAGATGCTTCATCTGTATTTGAGACTGCATGACAGTATCAACATCACCGACTATTTTCTCAACAGTAGAAACCGTCTTGTTTATCTTCATTTTGCCGCTTTCAATGCGGGACATGTCCAGAACATCATTTATAAGGGAAAGAAGATGATTGCTGGAAGACTTAATCTTATCCAGATATGTCTTGACCATTGCCTGTTCAGAAATATGATTGAGGGCAAGAGTTGTAAACCCTATGATTGCATTCATTGGTGTACGGATGTCATGGGACATATTCGAAAGGAACATGGTCTTTGCATGGCTTGCACTTTCTGCCATGGAAAGAGTATCCTGAAGAAGCTTCTTCTGCTTCATTTCATGCTCAATCTCATCATCAACATTCATGAAAGCAAGAAGAAAATTTCCCGTTTCCTTGATGTCTCCAATGCGAACAACCTTAAGCTTCATGTACTGAAGTTTATTGTTGATGTTCGAACGGAAATTTACATAGAAAGTTTCGCGTTTGATAAGCTGACGAAGAATGTTGTCACGGGAGAATGCCATACGCATCATGTCACGGTCATCGGCATACACTGAAACGTCGATGTAGAATTCAAGGGCATCATCATAATACTGTTCGCCCAGTTCATCGCTGTAGAAAGCACCTGCGACATCATTCATGCGTACAATCCTGATCCTGTTGGTCATCAGGTTTACCATGAACACATTTGTATAATCTATTGAAAGGGCATTGATGATTTCAAGCTGGTAAACTTTTTCTTCTTCGCGCTTATAGTTGGAAGTTATGTTCTTAACGACTGCAAGGCCAAGAATGTCTCCTGTATCTTTTTCCTGAGTAAGGATGACAGTATTGCGGGTCCAGAAAGATTCCCCTTCAAAATTAGGCTTGTTGATGTCAAACCAAAGTTCGTATTTTCCAGTAATGAAGGCATCCATAAGGTAGGAAGCATCCATATTGGCCATGAACTTTTCCTTTTCACTGTCAGAAAGATCCCAGGAAACCGAATCAAGGAATTTGTCGTATGAACATTCTTCAGGAAGATCAAAGGCATGTCTCAAACGCACGATTCTTTCACCGAATCGCTGCAAAGGATTGCCCATCAGAAGGTTTTTTGTAAGGTTGAATTCAAATACAAGAATGGCATCGGAAACAATGGCCCTTTTATACTGGTCGCCGGAAACACCGATAAGTTCATCACCTATCTGAATCGGGCGTTCAAGCCTTCGAAATTCCGAGGAATTTTCATGATTTTCCATATTTATACCATTGTCAGCCATACACTACTAATTATAATACGGAAACCTCATAAAACAAACAAAAAATTAAGTTATGCTAAAACAAAAAAGCCGTCCAAAGATTCAACAATTGAACCTAAGGACAGCCTTAGCCGAAACTTAAATCTGAATTAATTCTAGATTATGGTTCCCTGTAGTTTACAGTCTTTCCACAACAAGCTGGCCCATGGCCTTTGTACCTACGAGCTTGCCTGCAGCCTTAACTGCATCCCTTTCAGAACCGGCGATGTCACCTGTACGGTAACCTTCGTCAAGAACCTTTTCTACAGCAGTTTCAATTGCCTTTGCTTCTGTTTCAAGACCGAATGAGTAGCGCAGGAGCATTGCGGCAGAAAGGATTGTTGCCAATGGGTTTGCCAGATCCTTGCCTGCAATGTCTGGGGCTGAACCGTGGATTGGTTCGTAAAGTCCAGGACCTGATTCACCAAGGGAAGCTGATGCCAGCATACCGATTGATCCTGTAATCTGAGAAGCTTCGTCAGAAAGAATGTCACCGAACATGTTGGATGTTGCAATAACATCGAACTGGCGTGGATTGCGAACCATCTGCATAGATGCGTTGTCGATGTAGAGGTAAGAAAGAGTTACATCAGGATAGTCGCCCTTGATTGTTTCTGTAACCTTGCGCCAGAGCTGTGACGAGTTGAGGATGTTTGCCTTGTCTACAACGCAAAGTCTCTTCTGTCTCTTCTGTGCAAATTCAAATCCCATGCGAACGATGCGTTCGATTTCTTCCCATGTATAGCGTTCTGTATCCCAAGCGCTCTTTCCGTCTGCTGCAGTTCCGCGGTCACCAAAGTAGATGCCGGAAATGAGTTCGCGAACGATGAGGATATCAAGACCGTCACCAACGATTTCATCCTTAAGTGGACATGCATCCTTAAGCTGCTTGAACATAACTGCTGGGCGAAGGTTTGCAAATACCTTCATTCCACCGCGAAGACCAAGAAGAGCCTTTTCCGGGCGGAGTTCTGAAGCAAGATTGTCCCACTTTGGACCACCAACTGCACCAAGGAGAACTGCGTCGCTCTTGAGACACTTGTCCAATTCTTCCTGAATGAGGGGCTTGCCGAACTTGTCGATTGAGCAGCCACCAGCTGTAACTGTGTCATAAGACCACTTGTGGCCGAACTTTTCTGCTACCTTGTCGAGAACCTTTACTGCTTCTGCAACAACATCTGGACCGATTCCATCACCAGGAATAAGTGCAATTTTCTTTTCCATTGTATTTCTCCTAAAAAACGCCCGCAGATTGCACAGAACATGCGATTCATCCGGGATTTATATATACTTAAGTTTCTTAAATAATACTAAAGCATTTAGATTTATGCAAGGGCGCAAAAAACATTGACATTCTGAACATCACGCTATTCCACAAACTTATACCCAATGCCCCAAACGGTCAGAATGTATTCCGCTGCATCGGGATTTGTTTCAATCTTTTTACGAATCTTTCTTATGAATGCCATGATGTTACTTTAGTCAAGAAAATAACCTTCCTTCCATACTGCATAATAAATCTGTTCTTTGGTAAAACTTCGCCGCAGTTGGAAGCAAGGAAAAAGGATGTCAAACTCTTTTGGAGTAAGCGGAACTTCTGCCCCATTTTTTATAACTTTTCTTTCCTTACGGTATATTTCAAGGTTTCTGCACGGATTACATGCTCGTAGACAAAAGGCGCGGACGTTTCACAATCCAGAACAAGAGAATCTGTCTGGCCGTCATAAGCTCTGTATGTGAGGTTTTCAATTCAGATTTTTCGTTTTCAAGACCGGTGGATTTAAACTCATCCGAGTTCAGACTTTTTATAAGGAAGCCAGCAAGTTCCCTTGAGATTGTGGTGTATTCAACTTTTTTTTCATAACTGTTGCTTTCCCCCTTTTTAATACGAAGTCTTGTTTTTCTTTGTGTAGATTTTTTTGCAACTGTCATAAGCCCCAGGCATGAAGCCGCCACTGCAAAAAGGAAAATATAATATTGCGTTGGAAGTGAATAAAGTCCCATAAAATTTACTAGCGGTGTGTAAACCAAGACAGAAAAATCAGGATTCCGAAACCATCCTGTCTGAAAAATGCTTGCAAACTGATTTTGTAACAGAGGGGACAGACCCCTATAGTTAGCGTGTTTAACTTGCAAAGGATCTGAACAAAAAGGTAGCATATTCATTCTAGATGAACCTACAACTGGACTTCATTCTTCTGATATTGAATCCATAATGAAACTTCTGGAATGTTTTGTTGAACGGGAAAATACAGTAGTTGTAATTGAGCACAATACGGATGTAATGAAAATGGCAGACTATATAATTGATGTAGGACCAGACGGAGGAACTTCAGGCGGTCAAATTATTTTTTCTGGAATTCCAAGGGAAATGATTGATTTTGCGAAAACAATTACTGCAAGGTATTTAAGGAAACACTAATACATTTTTACAAGACTATGTTATTAATATAATGTGTGGTAAAATCTTTATAATTAATTTTATGGAGGTTTTAGGTGCAGGAGTTAACAGAAACATCATATTCAAGAATTCAATGGATTGATACTGCAAAATTAGTTGGAATTTTTTTTGTTGTGTGGGCCCACATGGAAGGAAAAGTTCCTATATATTTATTTGCAGCATTTTATATGCCGCTATTTTTTATGCTTTCAGGTTACGTTGAAAAAAAGAGATCTTTCTCAGAAACATTAAGAAACTCTTTTTTTCAACTAATGGTTCCTTATTTTGCATTGAATAGTATTGCTGCAATTTTTAGATTACTTTCTTTTATAGTATTTCACTTAATGGAATCAGGCACTATAGACCTTTATAAGGCAGCAAAAAAAATTGCGGAATATATTATTGGAATTATAATAGCTGATACAACAGAATTTTCTTTTTTCCCCTGCGGTCCATGCTGGTTCTTGTTTAGTCTCTTTCAAATGAAATTGCTTTTTTCTTTTATATCTACAACTGTAAAAAAACGATTTAAAACAATTCTTGTATTGCTTTCTGTTGTAATGGTTTTTCTTGCATGGTTATTATGCTTAAAGGGAATAAAGATTTATTTTGTTGTAAATGAAACCCTAATGGGATTTGTTTTTTATGTTACTGGATTTTTAATGAAAAATTTTTTATCTGAAATATTCAACAAAAAGAACAAATATGATTTTTTGATTATAGCCGTATTATTATTTGCATATTTCTTATTTGTTTTCTTTTCCATAAAAAAATCCTATGGACTTCCAAATCTGAGGGGGGGGTAATGCCTGGACAAAGTATTTTTTCTATACTGCATTATTATACAGGAGGCTTACTGGGGTCATGGTTCCTTATTTTTATCTGTAAGTATATTTCCCTTTCAAAACTGCCAGAATATCTTTCAAAAAATACACTTTCAATTTTAGCTTATCACTGGATTTTTTTATCCAATATAAAACACATGTACGAAGGACTCATCGGAAAAGAGTTATATTTGGATTATATTCCGTCTTTTATATTCGCTTTGGTTATTCTTATTCTCTGTGTAATCCCAACTTATATTTCTGAAAAGTATTTTCCGTTTGTTATTGGAAAAAAAAAGTCCCGAAATAATTCAGAATGATTTTGAAAATTTATAGTTTAGGAAAATTTAACGGAATAATTTTTTCTCAAAAAAAAGTTATTCCGGAAATTCAAGATTAAACATTTTATTTTCTTCCCCGGTAAATGTCTTTACGCCTTCAATAACATAACAGAGGGGACAGACCACTATAGTTTAAACCGGCAAATTTAGAAATTTTTAATCGACACTGACACAGAGCAGTATTGCGAATACTATAGACGATCAGGCTGGATTGCTTTGGACGAAGTATTTGATGTGTATCTTAAGGCAATAGCCTTGACTTCCTCGACAGTCAGCTTTGTTGTATCAATATGATAGATTTTTTACTTTTTCAAAGTGGCGAACCAGCTTTCCATTCTGGAGTTGTCCCAGCATTTTCCGACTCCGCTCATGCCCGAACTGCATGCAGTTTTCTGAGCGGAGCTTCCGCTGTAAAATCCTGCTTGATTATGTTTTCAGTTCTTCATGGCGTCTCTGTCAGCTTTTGTAAGGTCATCAGGGCTTCTATTTGATTCATGAAATAGATTTCCACGTGCCATATTACGCTTTACAGTTGAATATGAACATAGAATCTTTTTCTACTTCTTCCGGTCTAGTGCGAAAAAACCGAGTGCATCCTTCAGAATTCCATCTGCGCTTTTCAGCCCTTCGTTTTCCTTCTTGAGCCTTGCGTTTTCTTTCTGTAAATCCGCATCCGTTTTTCCGGTTTTACTTTTCTTAACCCGCAGTTTCCCCCAGCCTGCAAGCGTTCCGTAATTCAAGTTAAGCTGTTCGCAAGCCTTCTTGATTCCAATGTCGTCTGAGAGCTTTAATGCCTCGTCCTTGAAATTTTGATCGTACCTTTTCATTGCCATACTCCTTAGTTTTTCGGCAATTTAGGCACTACACTTTTATTGTATCACTCCAACCTGACAGAATTCACGCCTTTTGAAAAATTTGTTTCCACACTTTCTTCGCTGATGTTTTTTTGCCATTGTTCTAAAAAGTGTTTTGTCGCCGGTTGTAACTGCTACAGCCGTTGCACTACCATAAATTACGGAAGATCCCATAAAGGCAAGATTTTTGTAATCTGTAAGCTGAGCTTTTTCATCTGGTTCTTCAGAAGTTTTTTTCAACACCTTCACTTTCGCCGATAAGACTTGATTCGCTTACAAAAAAAATCCTTTGCTTCAAGAATACAAACATCACAGGGAATCATTTCACCTGAACTTAAATGTATAGTATCCCCAGGCACTACTTCATCCAGTGGCAGTTCAATTTTTGACCTGTTGCGGCAGGTTACATTACAGGTCGTAGTAATCATTGCCAGAAGCTTTTCTGCTGCATTTCCGCTTCTGGATTCCTGTACAAAACGCAAAGTACCGGAAAGCAGAACCATTGTCAGAATAATGATGACTGTGAGAAGATCAAAATCTTCTGGTGTATTTCCAAGCATGCTCAGGGCCGGGAAAATCATGTCGGTTGCAGCTGAAACAAAAGCAAGGGCTATCAATATAGCCGCAAAAGAATTTCTGGTACAGTTGAAGTTGCGGCATCTGTAAGTCGGCTTTTTACAGTGTCCATCAAAACTGCATTTTGTGTCAGACGAAGTTTTGTTGAAAGATTTTTTTCATCTTTTACCTCCAGATTATTTCGTACCCGCCGGTAGTTACGAGGCATGGAGGTATTTTAGTTTTTTATGAGAGCAAAATGTATGGCGGAATTATTTTTTTTCTTTCGATTATGACAAGCTTGCATTTCAAAATAAAAAAGCTGCACGCCCAAGCAATGCAGCTTCTGTATGTTCAGCAGGATAAAATCTACATCAACTTATTGAACCTTTTTTCAAGGTCCTTGATAAGCTTGTATTCAAAAGAATCAACCAGGGCAAACCATGAAGCTTCAACAAGGTCGCAGCTTACCCCTACTGTAGTCCAGCTGTCTGTTCCGTCAGTAGATTCAATCAAAACGCGGACACGGCTGGCGGTTGCACTCTTTCCGTCAAGAACACGAACCTTGTAGTCAGTAAGATGAATGCTGTTTACTGCAGGATAGAATGGTTCAAGAGCCTGACGCAAGGCAACGTCAAGGGCATTGATCTGCCCCTTTCCTTCACCTGCTGCAACGCGTGTATTTCCTTCAACATCAACCTTAAGGTGAGCAAATGAATAAAGTCCCTCCTCAACAAGAGGCTTTTCACCGCTGACTTTGTAATAATGCAAATTGAAGAACGGCTGGTACTTGCCGATGAGCTTACGAACAAGAAGTTCAAAGCTGCCGTCCGCACCTTCAAACTGATAGCCTTCATGTTCTAGCTGCTTAACCTTTGCGATGATTTCTGCAACGACAGGATCAGACTTCTGTATTGAAGAATCAAACTTCTTGATTTTCTCGATGATCATGCTGCGGCCAGCAACCTCGCTCATGAGGAACACGCGTTCGTTGCCGACAGTTTCCGGCGTAATGTGTTCGTAGGCAAACGGATTCTTAAGAACTGCATCGATGTGCATTCCGGCTTTGTGGGCAAAGGCATTCTGACCAACATAAGGCATTCCAGCTTCAAGAGGAATGTTTGCAATCTCTGCAATGCGGTGGCAGATTGGCGTAAGTTTTTCCATGCAGTCAGACGGAATACATTCGTAACCCATCTTAAGCTGAAGGTTTGCAATGATGGTTGAAAGGTTTGCGTTTCCAGTTCTTTCACCAAAACCAAGAAGAACACCCTGGACATGTGTAGCACCAGCCTGAACAGCAACAAGAGAATTGGCAACTGCAAGACCTGAGTCATTGTGTGTGTGGATTCCAATCTTTACCTTGCTTCCAAACTTATCATAAGCTTCCTTTACTGCTGACGCACATTCATCGAGCATTGCCCCACCCTTTGTTTCGCAAAGGCAGAGAACCGAAGCACCGCCTTCAACGGCAGCATTGAGGGAATCTAGGGCATATTCCTTGTTTGCGGCATATCCTGTAAAAAAGTGTTCTGCATCAAAAATAACATTGCGTCCCCTGCCTTTAAGGTAAGCACAGGTATCGCGGATCATTTCAAGATTTTCTTCAAGGGTTGCGTGAAGAATGTCCGTTACCTGAAAGTCCCAGGTTTTTCCGAAAATGCAGACATCTTCAGTTTCTGCAGAAAGAAGGCTTGTAAGGTTTGCATCTTCAGAACAGGCAATGTCCTTCCTGCGTGTAGAACCGAAAGCTACAAGGCGAGCGGTCTTTAACTTGAGTTCCTTAGCCTTCTGGAAAAATTCCATATCCTTTGGATTGGAACCAGGATTACCGGCTTCAATATAATTAACACCAAGTTCATCAAGGGCTTCTACTATGTGAATCTTATCCTGAACTGAAAAGCTGATGCCTTCGCCCTGCGAACCGTCTCTAAGTGTTGAATCGAATATGTCTATTTTCTTTACCATAGGCGATATATTAGCAAAAAAAAGGGTTAGAGTATATACGACAGAGACAATATGTTGTGTCTTCAATTTGCAGAAACGTGGATTTAGCTGCAAAATTAGTAAGACAAATCTAATAAGTAGCATTACCAAAATGCAAAAGGAGACACAACATGGAAAGTATAATTTATGTAGGAATGGATGTCCACAAGGATAGTTACTCAGTATGCTGTTATAAGTCAAAAGAAGACAGATATTATTATGAAAAGAAAATTCTTGCAGAATCAAAGCGTGTAATCAAATATCTGGAATCCGTTAAAAAAGAACTTGGAGAAGAAACACTATTTTTATGCGGATATGAGGCAGGACCAACTGGATTCGGGCTTTATCGGGATCTACAGAAAGCTGGTTACTCATGTGTAGTAATGGCACCAACATCATTAAAGCATTCGGTAAGCCATAAGGTAAAGAATGACAAAGTGGATGCAAGATTTCTTGCAAAGACTCTGTTTACAAAAGATTACAGTTCAGTACATGTAACAACAGAACATGAAGAAGCAATAAATGAATACTGCAGAATGCGGTTAAGCATAAAAAAGGAACTGACAAAAGCGAAACTTGTATTGCAGTCATTTTTACTCAGACATGATAAGAAGTATACAGAAGGAGATACCTGGACATTGAAACACAGGGCATGGCTCAAGAATATTCATTTTGAAGAAGAATATCTGAATGAAGCCTTTAACGAATATATGATATCAGTGAATACTCTTGAACAACGAATAAAAACAATCGAAAACCGTTTAAAAGAAATATCACAAGATTCATGTGTAAAAGAAAAAGTAGACAGACTGGTATGTTTCTGTGGAATAGAAACAGTAAGTGCAGTAACAATAATTTCAAGAGTTGGAGATTTCAACAGGTTTGCTAAAGCCTATCATTTTTCAAATTATCTGGGATTAACATGTGGAGAAGATTCAAGCGGGCAGAAAGAAAAACATCTTGGAACAAAGAAAACAGGAGATAAAGAAA
>JAHAZL010000036.1 GCA_018384055.1 Treponema sp. | reverse complement strand
TTTCTGTATATTAAAATAATAATAACTCCAAAATGTCTAAGCCGTCAAATTCTTTGTATCTTATAGAACAAAACCGGTATTTTATCAAAGAAAAAATTATACCCATAGGCAAAATTTGACATTTCTTAAGAAAAAAAACGCAAAGTAGAAAAGAAGTGGTATACTGTTCATATTATGGAAGAAAAAGTAAAAGAGCTTCAGAAGCTTATAGATGATTCAAGTAAAATAGTTTTTTTTGGTGGTGCGGGCGTTTCTACGGAAAGCGGGATTCCAGACTTCAGAAGTGTAGATGGACTCTACAATCAGAAATGGCGTTATCCACCGGAAACAATCCTGAGCGCATCTTTCTTTTCATCAAATACAAAAGAATTCTATAGATTCTACAGGGAAAAACTTCTCGTAAGCGGAATTGAACCAAATGCAGCACACAGGAAGCTTGCAGAATTGGAAAAAGCCGGGAAACTTCTAGGCATCGTTACCCAGAACATCGATGGACTTCATCAGGCTGCAGGAAGCGAAAAAGTGTGGGAACTGCACGGAAGCGTCCTTAGAAACTACTGCACGAAATGCGGAGATTTTTTTGACGACAACTATATTCGTGAAAACCAGGAAAAGAAAGGCATCCCTAAATGCAATAAATGCGGGGCAACAATCAAGCCGGATGTTATCCTGTATGAAGAACCATTGAAAGACAGAATTGTGGAAGGAGCCCTTAAGGCAATCACCAACGCCGATCTCCTCATAATCGGAGGAACATCCCTTACTGTCTATCCAGCGGCAGGAATGGTAAGGTATTTCAACGGAAACAAAATTGTTCTCATAAACCGTGATCCAACCCAGAGCGATGATATTGCAGACCTTGTAATCCACGACAGCATCGGCAAGATTCTGAGTCAGATTAAAGTCTGAAACTATTTTAGGGCAGAACGCTGACCCATCTTTGCCTTGAGGGAATTGATTTCCCTCTTTACTGTTTCACCGGTAGCTTTGCCAGCAATGGCAAGTTCGCAGGCAGAACTTACTGCAGTTACCCTTCCAAGGATATCCTGCTCAAGTTTTGCCGCAAGGATTTCACTGGATTCCTCAATGGAAGCAGCTTCTTTGGCAATGGCTGCTATCTCTGACTTTTCTGATTCAAAGCTGTCATTTAGATTTCGCGATTTATCAACAAGAAGGGACATGTGCCTGTTAATCTCTTCTACCAGACTTGGTCCAGAAGGCTTCTCTTCTTTCTTTGAAAAAATGCTCTTTATGATATTAGCAAGTGCCATTTAATTTTCGCTCCCGTCATTCCACTTTTTAAATATAAGGGATGTATTCACCCCACCGAATGCAAAATTATTTGACATTACATATTCTGCATCAATTTTTCTTCCGTCATCCTTTATGTAGTCCAGGGGAGCACATTCAGGGTCAACTTCCGCAAGATTCAGGTTTGGATGAAACCAGCCCTCATTCATCATGTTAATTGTAAGCCAAGACTCTATTGAACCGCAAGCACCCAAGGTATGTCCTATATAACTTTTCGTGGTGCTTATTGGAACCGCCCGGTTAAACACCTTGTACACGGCCTTGCTTTCGGAAATATCTCCGTGAACCGTTGCAGTTCCGTGAGCATTGATGTAAGAAATCTTTTCAGGAGAAATTCCGGCATCTTTAAGCGCCAGTTCCAATGACACAGCCTGAGTATCGGAGTTTGGTCTTGTAATATGTGTTCCGTCCATGTTCGTTCCAAAGCCTGCAACTTCCGCATAGATTTTAGCGCCACGTTTCATTGCATGTTCCAGATCTTCAAGAACAAGAGTTCCAGCCCCTTCTCCAATTACAAGGCCGTCACGGTTTTTATCCCAGGGGGAAGGTGTAGTTTCCGGAGAACTGTTTCTAGTACTTGCAGCCCCCATCACATCAAAAATCGCACCGTCTGCTGAATTCAATTCATCTGAACCGCCGGCAATCATCACATCCTGCCTTCCGTCTGCAATTGCTTCGTAGGAATA
Source organism: Treponema sp. (assembly GCA_018384055.1). Taxonomy (GTDB): domain Bacteria; phylum Spirochaetota; class Spirochaetia; order Treponematales; family Treponemataceae; genus Treponema_D. The sequence goes on along the minus strand of JAHAZL010000036.1, from coordinate 36,024 downwards.
TCCTATTGCCTGACTTCCGGATGTACATGCTGTATCTGTAATGATTAGGCGACCTCTAACCTGATAGTAGATGCTTAAGTTTGCAGCACAAGTCTGAGGCATGCACTTTATATAGGTTTGGGAATCGAGCTTGGTAAAATCAGCACGGTCAACAACCCCGACTAAGACTGACATAGATTCCATCGATCCCATACAACTGCCGTAGGCAATGCCGGTTCTTCCATTATGAATTTCTTCAATGGCATTCCCCTCATCATCAAGGAAGCCGGCCATCTTTAGGGCATCGTCTGTTGCAACAAGGGACAGCAAACCAACACGACCCATACCGCGAATTTTCTTTCTTGGAAATTTTGGAAGTTCTTCGGTATATGGACAGGCAAGCTTTGTATTCAGCTTATCAAGATAATTCCAATCCTGCATGTATTTTATGAAGTTCTTCTTTTCCTTCAGTTTGGAATAGGCTTCATCCCAGTTGCGTCCCAGAGCTGAGATCATTCCGCCACCTGTCACAACTACACGTCTTTTACCATTTGGCTTTGTAAAGGTCATTTAAATCATGCCTCCGTTTACGGAAATTACCTGTCTTGTTATGTAGCTTGCTTCTTCAGATAGAAGAAAAACTGCAAGTGCGCTAACTTCCGATGGCCTGCCGGCACGCTTCATGGGAATTGTCTGCTTTATGACATCCTGAGATATTTCATTTATCATGTCGGTTTCAATGAAACCAGGAGCAATGCAATTTACGGTAATTGAACGGCCTGCAAGTTCTGCAGCAAGGGCTTTTGTTGCACCGATGATTCCGGCTTTTGAGGCACTGTAGTTTGTCTGGCCTGGATTTCCAATGATGCCGCTTGCAGATGCAATGGTAATGATTCTCCCCTTCCTGTTTCTTGCCAAAGGCATTACAAGAGGATTAATTACATTGAAGAAACTGTCCAAATTTGTATGAACAACAGCGTCCCAATCCTTACCATCAAGACCTGCAAAAATGTTATCCCTGATTATTCCCGCGTTATTCACGATTCCCCAAAGGGCACCGTTTGCTTCAGTCATTGCATCCAGTTTCTTCTTGCAGTCCTCCCGGTCCGTAATGTCAAACTGAATCAATTCTCCGCTACCGCCAGCCAACTTGATTTCTTCAAGAAGCTTTTCAGCCTTTTCCTTTCCGTGATTAAAATGGCAGATTACATAGTAACCGGCTTTGGCACAGTCCAGGGCAATGGCTCTCCCGATTCCTCCGGAAGCACCTGTAACCAATACCTTTTTATTTTCATTCATTTCAATTTTTCTCCACACTCAAATACCTGAAAGACTTTCCAAATCCTCTACTTTCATGACTGTAACAGTAGCCGTTACAGCTGCGTCCTGAGAACTTGGAGAAACATAGACAGCACAGTTATACCGATAGATTCCAGATTCTTCATCCCGGTATTCTTCAATAGCGGTTGCCTTTACAGTTGTTCCGACCTTAAAAACATCCGTATCAGACTTGAAAGCTGAAACACTCACGATACATCCGGCTTTTGATTCAATGTTATGAATCCTGTCGTATATTCCGGTAAGGGCAGATATTCCCTGTGCCATGACTTCAAAAGTGCTCCAGTTTGGTATTCCGCCCAATTCTTCTTCATAGAATATAAAGTCTTCAGTAACATCAGTTTCTACTGTAATGGAAAAGTTTTCAATATCATAGCTTGTAACCCTTGAAAGAAGAAACATCTTTCCTTTATGAGGAAGCAAATTAATAAGTTCATCTTTTTCAATTCTCTGATTCATCGTTCCCCCACTATGAGACAGCAGTTTGATCCGCCAAAGGCAAAGGAATTGCTCATGCAAACTTTTATTTTTCTGCAATTGCCTGAATTGTTTTCATCAACAAGATTAAGCACCGGCATCTCTTCATCCCTGACCCCGTCCCATTTCTGCAACGGAAGGAGATTTTTTTCTGCATTACGATTTTTCCTGATGGCTTCAAAACATACGGCAAGTTCAACGGCACTTCCAGCACCAAGTGTATGTCCCGTAAAAGGTTTTGTGGTACTGGCGGCAACTTTGCTTTCGCCAAACACTGCAGCTACAGCCTTGCTTTCCATCAAGTCATTTAGTCTTGTTCCTGTTCCATGAAGGTTCAGGTAATCAATGTCCTTTGGTTCAAGCCCGGCTTTTTCCAGAGCCATTTCCATTGCCCTCCTTGCACCGTCACCACTTGGATCAGGCGAGGTCATGTGGTGGGCATCGGAACTTTCTCCATAACCTAAAAGTTTAATCCCCGTTCCAAACAGATTTTCTCTTGTCATTACAAAAAAGGCGGCACCTTCACCCAGTGTAATTCCGCTTCTATTTGCACTGAAAGGATTTGTAATTTCAGAAGATACGGCTTCAAGGGAACCAAATCCAAGAAGAACTGTATCGGAGGCAATGTCTACTCCACCTGAAATTACGGCGTCTGCCATTCCAGAAGCCAAAAGCTGTGCTCCCTTTATAATTGCAGCACCGCTTGAAGAACATGCCGTACTAAAGGACAGGCAGGGACCTGTTAGACCAAACTTTTCCTTTACGAAAGTCGAAGGATAATCAGCCCCCTGCATTTCGATGGAATAGTTTGAAGCAAATTTTCCTGTTTCAAAAAAAATCCTGTGTCCCGAAAGGGAAAATTCAGTACCATTGTCACAGGAACCTACGCAAACTGCAATACGGTCCGAACCATATTTTTCCCTGGCAATGGCAACTTCTCCTGAAATCTGGTTAAGGGCCATTTCCTGAATGCGGTGTATCCTCATGGAAAACCTTGCTGTCGTTTCTTCCAATTTTTCATCAGCGATTTTTCCAACAAAGAATTCGTCGCCGGAAACTGCAGTTACTTTTTTTATTCCCTGCTGATTTCCGCAGACAACAGAATTCCAAAGTTCGTCAGAATCAAGTCCGGCACAAGTTACAGTACCAGGCTTTGAAAGATAAACATTATTCATCACCGACCCCGATCAAATGGTATTCGTATTTGCGAAGATGATTTTTAATTCCGATGTAGTTCTTCCTGATTGTTATTTCTTCTATTAATTCTTTCCCGTCAAGAATCTTCCTCGTTTCTGTTTCTCCATCATTTTCCGAAACAAAAGCAAGCTTGTTTTTTGAAAGGCAGTTTGAAATTTCTTCTGTCTTGTATAATGCAAGCTGAACATCCCATACAATGTATTCTGCCTTTACATTTTCCGAAAACAAAGCAGATTCAAATTCCACCGAATCATTTTTAAAGGTAATGTCTCCCATACTGGTACCAAAATCATTCAATACGGAAAGATTGATGCCATTTTCGTCAGCCTGGATGTAAATGGGCATGGCAAAACTTTTATCGCTAAAAGCCCCCTCAAAAAATTGAACTTCATCTATATTTCTTTCAATTTTATCTGCAGAAAGGATGTTAATCTTCTTGAGGTTTGTTACATACACGACTGGTGTTTTTGGTTCCGGCTCAACAGATGTTGATGCACAGGAAATAAAGAGCTGTGATGCAAAAAGAACAAACCAACATAGAGTCCCACAGATTCTAAAAACCTTGATCATACAGAAAGTTTAAATTTTATGTTTCTTTTTGTCAAATTAAGGACGTCCTATTCATAACTGCCATAAAACAAGGAGGCTGAATAGGCAGTCACCAGACCGACAAGAATTGCCAGCCCCATAAGATGAACGGGAACAAAAGAACTTAAAGCTATTGCACCAAAAGAAATTGCAGTTGTAGCAAAAGAAAGGAAAACAGCAAAAGATTCCAGTCTTTTGTTTTCCTGACAATCCTTTCTTTTCTGAACCTCCGTCATGTAAATTAAATAATCAAGGCTAAGTCCAAAAACAAGAATGATTCCGGTAATTGAAAAAAACTCAAGATGAATGCCTGCAAGGGAATATACTGACCCTACCATCAGCACAATCAGAAGCGGTACTGAAATGATTTTAAGGGACTGCTTCAAGCTGTAGAAAACTTTGAGCAAAAGAAAAATCACAAAACATGCCAGAACAAAAAATTTCAGTATCATTACGGTAAGAATATCCAGGTCACGGCTTATGTCCGATACTTTGTTTATGTAAACTACGTCGTTTCCATAGGCCTCTGCTATTTCTTTTCCGTCAATTTCATTCGGAATGGAAGAAGGCATTATTACGGAATACCAAAAGCCATCCACCTGACCTATCCAGAAATTGGAACATAGTTCTTTCAGAAACTGTGGAAAATCTTCAAAGGATGTGAAAGAATCTTTTTTCTCCTTCCATTCAGAAATTATTTCTGCAGTCTTAGATTCATCTTCACCAATCAAAACAAGCTGATCTTTCATCATCGGCATAAGCTTTTCGTATTCTTCCTTTGATTTTATCTGTTCTTTTATGGAAGGAAGAAAATCAGAGGTGCAGAACATGGTCACTCCGTCTGCCCGTTTACGGAAATCAGCGGCAAAGTTTTTTTCCAGGACAAGGAGTTCATCTGCACTGGAACCTCTAAGAACAAACCATCCACGAGGAGCGTAATTGAGAACCCTTGAACTTTCAATCTGATCTTCCATAACCCTACCTTCCATTTTGTAAAGGCGTGAAAGATCATTTTTTACGATGCACTTTTCATATCTTAAGCCAAGACATATAAAACAGAAAGCAAACATCAGGCTTATTGCCATGCGACCAAAACGTTTTCTTTTATTCCCCTCAAGAACCTGCAAAAACTTCATTCCAAAAACTTTGCGGCTATTGTTTTCGGGAAGCCTTACAAGAGGATAAATGCACATTGCCGTAAGGAAAGTGCTGAAAATACCCGACATGGAAAACACTGCCATTTGCCTTAGAAGTTCGAATGGAGCAAAAAGAAGAAGAGCAAAGCAGATTTCCGTTGAAGCAAAGGAAAGGAAAATCCCAGAAAAGAGAGAATTTCGAATTTCTTGGCCGGAGTTTACCGAGATGTTGGCTTTCCAGTTGATGAAAAAATGGAGGCTGTAGTCTATGCATGCACCTATCAGAGTTGTTCCAAAAACAAGGGCAAGAACATGAATCCCATTGAATACACAAACAGTAAAAAGAAAGGCCGTTGAAACAGAAACGCCAATGGATGCAAGGGAAAGCAGAACTGGAACCGGAGTTCTGAAAACAAAAAGCAGGAGAACGAGAACAGCAAAAAATGAAACGCAGGAAATTACGGTTACTTCTTTAGATGCGGCACTGGAACTTTTATGACTGTGAAAAGCCATACCTGAACAGACAAATCTCTGGCCGTTTTTTTCATGCTTTGAACAAACAGAATATATTTCTGAGATTCCGTTTTTTGATGTTGCAAGAGCAGAACCTTCAGCACTTAGAATTCCTCTGAGCATTACATACCAGGAACCATTCCATTCCCTTGCAAGAACATTTTCTTTTGGATTGAAGGCAGTTCCATTTGAAACAAGGGTCTCAATATAATTTCCAACTTCCATTTCTGTAAGAAGAAAAGGATCCCGGTCCAGATGTTCAAGGCTCGTATAGGTAAAGGGACTGTAGAGTTTTTCCAACGCACATTCAGACATCTTGGAAACTTCCGGCAAACAGTTCATGAAGTTAAATCTGTTTTCAAAAACAAAGTCCTCAAAGTCACCGAGGATTTCAGAATCCTGATAAAGCATGAGGGAATTGAAATTATTGCTGTCCTTTAGTTCTTCATAGACTTTTTCGGCATTGTCTTTAGCAGCTTCAAAATCTCTGTTGCAGGATAAAATGAAAACATTTCTGTTTGTAGAATCAACAAGTTTTTTTTCTACCTTGCCAGCAGCTTCAGTAGAAAACTGTTTTGGAAGCATATTGAACAGATCTGCGTCAATTTTAACTGTTTTGCCACTAGTCAAAAACACCCGCAGAAAAAATACGGAAACAAGAAGATGAAACAGTATCCAAAAGGCAAGTAAACGTCTGCTGGAAAATTTATCTTTCAAGAAAATAAGACTTTTCATCTTTGCCCAGTTCCTCTGGATGAGACTGATTCATGAATGCATAAAGGACTTTGTTACCCTTGGCCTCATTCAACTCAACTGAATCCATTTCCGAATGTCCGTCGCTGCTTCTGCCTTTCAAAATCAGTTGCTTCATGAAAATTGCAGCAGTACTGTCTTTGGGTTCAAGAACAGCAGTCCATACATTATTTTCATCTGTTGTAAAAACAACATCAAACTCATTTTCAAGAATAGCAACATCATTGGAAAAAACTCCCATCATGCTCGATGAAATACTTTTGAAAACATCATTGTCTTTAGCATCCATTGTCTTTCTTGTTCCATCAGAAGACACCCGAACCATATAATCCTGACCAACAACAAGAGTAGAAGGAAACGGTTTTTCAGTAGACCATAGAATTCCTTCCCTGCAGAAAATGAATTTTCCCTTTGACTTTAGAACCCTTCCCGTTTTCCCAATTGTTTTTTCCTGAATGAATTCCCCTTTTGTAGTCCTGTTTTTTGCAAGTCCGTCACAAACTGACCTAAAAGTAAGTTCCTGTGCAAAGGAATAAACTGAGGCAAGGAGAATTAAAATTACGGCAAAGATTTTTTTCATGAGGTCTACCCCTGATTTTTCAGCGCAATGGCTTCATTAACTTTTCTTACAAAATTTTCAGGACAGGTGAGCATGGATTCACCGGTATATTCGTTTACGCACATCTGTGTTGATTCAGCCTTTGTACAGAGCTCACCTTTTGCATTGAAAATTTCATATTTTACTTTAAGGCAATTTTCATATTCAGTAATGGAGGAACAGATTTTTGCATCTTCATTGAAATGAAGGGATTTTAAATAACGAACCTTAATGTCCACAACAGGAAAAGAAAAATTTTCCCCTCTCATTTCATTGTAATTGTAACCGATTTCATCAAGAAGGGCACAGCGCCCTACTTCCATGAATTTTACATAGTTTCCGTGGTATACAATATTCATGGAATCCACATCATAGAATTCAACTTTGAATTCTTTCTCAACAGTATAATATTCCTTCTTCATCATTCACCTTCCTTCCAAAAATCAAAGAAGTTGTACCACTGGTTAGGGAACCACATGCAGTATTTTTCCAAAGTCATTACATAAGATTCACAAAGTTGAGTGACTCTTTCGTCGCGTTCACTTCTCCTGCAATCTGTAAAATCAATGTCACTTCTGTGCATGTAGACAGCATTTACAGGCCTAATCATTACAGGGTAATCCCTAAGGCCAAAACAGAAATAAGTTGGGCATGCCAGGAGAGATGCCAAGAGGAAAGAACCATAAGGGAAATTTGCCTTCTTGCCAAGAAACTTTGTCTTTATGACTCTGTTTGAAGTACGGGCTGAAATTCTGTCACCTGCAACAACAACGATTTCACCGTTCTTAATTTTTTCCTGAAGGGAAATTATTGTTTCAGGAGTAATGTCTGATGGATCAAGAGCTGTAAGTTCATAATCAGGATTTACAGATTTAAGTATATTGTTGAACTTTTCAGAGGACTTAATTTCCATGATTACTGTAACTGGAACTACCTTTTCAAAACCTGCCTTGCTGAAAGTTGAAAGGCTTCTTATGAGGTCGCTGTTTCCAAGGTGAGAAATGAATAAAAAGCACCCCTGTCCGTTTTTAAGGTTATCCCAGTAATCATCGATGTCGTCATCATTATAGAAAATATCTTCCTCATCAATTTTTCCAATCCATCCTGCAATGCGTTCCACGAGGCAAAGACTAAATGAAAAGATTGTTTTATAGATTGAAGGATTATGAGGTATATGTCCGCCGGTAAAAGTCTTCATCTGATTCTGAAATCTTCTTATCTCAACCCTTGCCCTTTTTGAAAAAAGAAAATAGAAAAAGGATATAGGGAAAACAATGACACAGACCACAGGCAAAGGAAATACCTTCACAAGCCACAAAGAAATAAGTAGGGGAACCTTTGTTTTTACCTGTTCTTTTTCATTGAACCACTGCTTTGACATTTTTCCTTAAACCTCTTTTTATTGCCCTGAAAATCAAAACTGGGGAACGGAACATCATGCCGATGCACAACCTTGTATACGCAAGGGATATGTGAACATTATCACGAACAACACGGAAATTTGAAACTCCGTCTTTGGGATAGGAAATTTTTACCGGACTTTGAACTACAGGAATCCCTTTCCATATGAAGTGAACAAGAATGTCTATGTCAAATCCCATGTGGCTGTCCAGTATCGCATGGGACTTTAGGAGCTTCCAGTAAGGTTCCAGAGGATAAACCCTAAACCCAATCATGCAGTCCTTTATTTCGTTTGAAAGAGTCACGATGTTAAGCCAGGTATTGGCAACTTTTCTTGCCTTCAGTCTTGCTGCCGGTGCGCTTTCGTCATATTCAGGATAACTGCAAATCAGGGCACGGGGATTTTTTTCTGAAAGCTCAAGAAAATGTTCAACACGACTTATATCATGCTGACCGTCAGAATCTATCTGGAGCACATGTGTAACTCCAAGTTCATGTGCCTTTCTGACACCGTCATTAACTGCCTTTCCCTTGCCCCCATTTTTATCTCTCCAAACCGGAACAACACAGGAATATTTTTCTGCAGCATGGCGAATGAAAGCTTTGTCTTCTTCCGCATTGCCGTCATCAACAACTATTACAGGACAGTTAAATTTCACAAGGGAAGAAACCACCTTATCAAGGGTAGCTCCATGCCTGTAAACGGGAACAATAAATGCAAACCTATTCATCAGATTTTACCGCCTGAAAGGTTCCGCTTGAATACACCCTTGCTTCATCAGACGAAGACCACATTTTAAATGAAATGAGATTTTTTATAGAATCATGTTCAAGCTTCATCAACAGTTTGGAATCAGGAAGGATTGGTGAAGAAAATTTCATTCTTTTGATGGAAAACACGCTTCTGCTGACACCAAAATATTTTTTTGAGAAACGAGAAATCAATTCAAACTGTCCGACAGCAGGAATCAGTTTGAACTGAGGAAAATGTCCGTCAAAAAAATCGCTTTCTTTACCAATAAAAAGTTCCAGCGTAACGGAAGCGTTACTTCTGTCCACTACTATTTCATTATCTATTGAGTGAGTTTTCATCTGTCTATTCTTCCTGATTATTCTCAAACATGGCCTCTATTTCGTTCCTGTGCTTTTTCCCCTGAACATCTACAGGAAGAGAATCAACAAAGCGCCACTTCTTTGGAAGAACTACATTCTCGAAAAATTTCATGAGCCAATCATGAAAGAACCTGTTGACCAGATACTTTTCCGTGCCTTCAAATTTCTTTTTCCCCATTTCGTTAAGGACAACGGCAGCAGCAAGGAACTGGCGCACATCATTTGAAAGGGCAATTACCTTTACATCTTTAACAAGTCCGCTTTCAATAAGGCGGTTTTCAACTTCAGTCATGGATATGCGTTTTTCTTCGATTTTTACAATGGAATCGCTTCGTCCTTTAAGGATGAATTTGTTTCCTTCCCCAGTAAATTCCACAAGATCTGCCGTAGCAAATCCTTCGGGATTTTTAATGTAAGGAGAGATTATACGGAGACATCCGTCGTCTCCTTTCCATACTTTCGCATTGTCAAAAGGAGTCCAGACAAGAGCATTTACCGACTGCTGGCGGTAAGCTATTCCACTTGTTTCTGTTGAACCATATACTTCAAGAGGGCAGAATCCAAATACCTTGTCGGTAAGGAGTGCCAGTTCAGGGCTGACGGCACCACCGCTTGTAAAGATCCATGGATCTTCAAGAGGTAACCTGTCCTTGGCATCTACAGTTCTCTTAAGGAATGCAGGCGTTGCAATGATAATGTATTTTTCATCCGTAAGTTTTTCAAAATCTTCAGGGAACTCAATTCTTGTCCTGCGAAACGGAACACCCAGAGTAAACGGAAGGCTGATACCAAAGAGGAATCCATAGATATGATGCTGGCTTACAGTAGCAACCAGTTTTCTCTTCAGGAATTCATCCTTCCATTTTGAAATGATGAAGGCATTGTCCTCTTCAAATTCCTTCATGCGCTGAGGAACAGCTTTTGGAGTCCCCGTAGATCCTGAAGTATACATGAAGATGTTTGAGTCTTCGGGATTAATTGCAGGAGCATTTCTAATTTCCGGTTCGTCAGGTTCATCTGAATTTTCAAGAACCTCGCAAACAAATGTTGAACCTGGAATTAATTCCCCATTTCTTTTCTGGTCAGTGATGAATTCCATTCCATCTTTCTTGATTTCATCAATGAAGTATTCTGCTATGTTCTGAGTAAGGAAAACTTTCTTTCCGCACTGAAGGAGTGCTACAAAAGACGTAAGGAAATACCAGTAGTCTTCACAGTGAAGTATCCAGGCAATTGCAGAATTTTTGGAAATATGTTTTCTAAGTTTTGCTGTGTCGCATAAAAAATCTTTCCAGGTCTTGTATTTGCCCGAAGAGAATTTTTCTTCAAAGCAGAGGATATAGTCGTCCTTTCTTGAATCAGCCCTGAATTTGGAAATAGGATAAAATTTGAGCATGTTTCCATCTACCTTTTTTCTAACGATAAACTCTACGGCAAAAATCATCCCCATAAGGACATAGGATATTCCGCCATTATATATTGACCAAACCCTGTCGCTGGCAAAAAATGCGGTCCAGACAGAGGCGCATCCATTAACAATAAAAAAACAGCACCAGATTAAAGTTACCTTGAAACAATAACGCTCAACTTCTCTTTCCCAAGAACTCCCCTTTATGGTTTTGTCCATAAGGGTTGCTAACCTGAATACCATGCTTGGAGCAGAAAAAAGAGTGCTTCCAAATGCAGCAAGGAAAATCAGGCTGATTGCCACAGAATACAGTTTAAGGAAAATTGTCTTCTGCGTCATAAAACAAAAAAGACCGGCAGCAATAAAAAGAGCAGATGACACAAAAGGACGCCAACTCAAAGCTGATTTCACTTTACTGTTACCTGTTCTGGAAGTAGAACTAAGAAAAAAAGCTGTCGCAATCACTATCATGCATAGGGAAACAATTCTGACAGGCAATTTCAGCAACACCAGCAGGGTAAAAATCAGCACTGGATAAAGCGCCGCCACTGCATAGAAAAAAAACTTCAAAAACCTGGACAAAACCTTCTTTCCTTAAGCCCAAACTTTGGCAATGGCGTCTACTGCATCCTGAATTGTCTTTACTTCCTTAAAGAGTGAAGCATCAATGGAAGGCTTTCCTTCCGGAGTGTATTCCTTCATCTTTACAACAAGGTCAATTGCATCGATAGAATCAAGATCCAGATCATCGGCAAGATTTGCCCCCGGAACAATGACAGATTCTTCAATTTCAAAAACAGAAATCAGGGTTTCCTTAAGTTTTTCAAAAATTTCTTCTCTTGTCATACTTATTTTCCCTTACTTTTCCTTTGCGCGTTCTGCAAAAATGTATTCAGCAATTGAATTAACCGAAGAAAAAACTTTTTTTGCATCTTCGCTTTCTAGTGTAAACTTGATTCCGAATTTCTTCTTGAGGGCAACACCTAGTTCAAGAGCGTCGATTGAATCCAAGCCAAGACCTTCATTGAACAAGGGTTCTCCATCTGCGATATTTTCTGGCTTTATGTCTTCAAGCTGGAGCGAAGAAATAATTACTTCTTTGATTTCCTGTTTCAACTCGTCCAAGATAAATTCTCCTAAAAACAAAATGTTCGTTCATTATTCATTATATAGTAGAAATGAATGCTAATTCAATATAGAATGCTTCTCACGAGGGACTATGGACAAATCTATCTATTCATACGACAAGTACAAAGAAGACGAAATCCGCGCCATTGACGCACGCTTTGAAGCTCAGAAAATCGCTTTCGCTCCAATGACTTTCCAGGCAATCCGTGCAATGCTTGAACTAGGTCTGCTTGAACTTATTGAAGCAGCCGGGGATGAAGGAATTTCCATTGAAGAACTTGCAGAGAAGACAAAAATTTCAAAATACGGTGCCGGTGTTCTCTGCGAAATGGCCTTGGGCATGAATGTAATCAGGCTGACAGAAAGTTCAACCTGCCAAAAAGATGAAAAATACATCCTTGGAAAAACAGGATGGTTCCTCCTCAACGATAACCTTACCATTGCAAACTTCAATTTTACCAACGACATCTGCTACAAGGGAGCCTTTAAGCTTAAGGAATCCGTAATCAGCGGAAAGCCTGAAGGCCTGAAGGAATTTTCAGACAAGTGGACCGTCATCTACGAAGGCCTTTCCCAGCTTGATGAACGCTCAAAAAAATCCTGGTTTGAATTCGATCACTTCTATTCCGACATAGCATTTCCAGTTGCCCTTCCTGTAGTTTTCGGGAACAATCCTCCCAAGACCCTCGTTGACATAGGCGGGAACACTGCAAAATGGTCCATTGCCTGCTGCAAATACAATCCAGATGTAAATGTTACCATCGTAGATTTGCCTGGACAGACTGCAGTAGCAGAAAAGAATGCGGCCGCCGCAGGTTTTGCAGACAGAATTGGAACTTGCGCCGGGAATGTCCTTGATGAGACAACTAAACTCCCTGAAAATGCAGATGCCTATTGGATGAGCCAGTTCCTTGACTGCTTTAGCCTTAAGCAGGTTACAAAGATTGCAAGAAAGATTTTTCAGGCAGCAGGTGACAATTCCAAGGTTTATGTTCTTGAGCCATTGTGGGACAAGCAGCAATTTGAAGGGAATGCATACTCTGTAATGGCAACATCCCTCTACTTTACCTGCATGGCAAACGGAAACAGCAAGATGTACCGCTTTGAAGAATTAAGGGATGCAATTGAAGCAGCAGGGTTCCGCCTTAAGGATGCACACCACAATCTTGGAAGCAATGCCTATTCTCTGCTGGAGTTTGGAAAGTAATGAAGTTCTACATCAACACAGTGAAAGCCTGGGCACCTGGAATTGAAAATGGATTGGGCTCCATAAAAAACGAAAAGCTTTCTCCAAAAATTGAATTTACGGATGCCATGTTCCGAAGAAGATTCAGTCAGTTAACAAAGATGACTATTCAGGTTGTCCACGATGTTATTGAAGAAGTTCCAGAAGCAAGGGATTTCAAAATTGTTTTTACTTCTTTCCGCGGAGAAATCGAAAGGGAATTTGCAATCGACAGGATGATTATCGAAGATAGGTCTGTTCTTCCCGCAGCCTTTTCTCTTTCAGTTTTCAACACCCCCATTGCAGCATCAACCATAGCATTAAAAATGAAGGGCGGTTACAGCGTAATTTTCCCTTCTAAAGCCAGTTTCCGTGATGCACTTCTTTCGGCAGCGGCAAGCGTACTAAGCGGTGATGAAAAAGATATTCTTTTTGTCTACGCAGATGAAAAAATTCCAGATGAATACAGGGACACTCTTGGGAACTATTCTTCTACAGCCGAACTCCTTCCTATGGCATTTGCCTGCATTATGTCTTCAGAAAAAAAAGACGGTTCCATTGAAACTGATTCTGCATCCCTTGCCGAAACTCCAATAGAATTTTTAAAAAAGGCAATTAAGGAACCATGATGACAAAAGAAAAAATTTCAAGGGAAGAATTTGACGAAAAATACAATTGGCGCGACCTGCCAGAAGTCTCAAATCCTATTCTCCACACTTTCCGCATCTTTACGAAACTCTTCCTGACTGTTTTCGTCGGGATAGGCACTCTCGTTATTACCTTCATTATACTTCCTGTCCTCAGAATCTTAGTACATCCTGCAGACAAATTTCGCTGCTCGGCACAAAGATTCATTTCCCTTGGGTTCAGGTTCATACTGTTTCTTCTTAAAATAACCGGCCTTGCAGATCTTGTAACCGATTATAAAAAAGAATTCTCCGGTCTTCATTCCAAAATCGTTGTTGCAAATCATCCGTCTATACTGGATACAGTTGTTCTCATTGCCCTTATTCAGAATTCGACAGTCATTGCATCTGAAAAATATTCAAGAGGAATTTTAGGTGGAATAATAAAGGCCTGCTACATAATCAATTCTCTGGACTTTGATGAACTATGCAACAGATGCAGGGAAACACTGAAGCTTGGAAACAATGTGATCATCTTTCCGGAAGGCACCAGAACTCCACGTCATGGACAGAATCATTACAAGAAAGGAGCCGCAAGAATTGCAAAGGCAACCGAAACAAACATTATTCCGGTCCTCATTGCAGGTAGCGATAAATTCGGCCTTGGGAAATACAATCCTGTGCTGTCATTCAATCCTGTGGAAAAATTGCTTTACCATGTAATAAAACTTGAAGAAATAGATATTTCAGAATACAAAGATCTTCCGGATCCGATAGCTGCAAAAAGAATTACGCAGAAATATTACGGATCAATTCATGCTGCAGCCGAAGCATATAAAAAAGACCATCCCCTTACGAAGACGGTCAATAATTTTTAGTTTTCAAAATCAAAAACTATTTTTGATCAGCTGCAAGTTCCTTCAAAATACGGCTAAGCCTTTCGTTCACTTCCCTGTAAACTTCTTCCTTGTTGATGAAGGCAAAATTTCCGTCGCGGTAAACTACACGGCCGTCAATCATGTTCATTACGATATCGGAACTCTGTGCACTGAAAACAACATTTGCCAGGGTATCGAAATCGGGCTGAAGGTTTGGCTTCATAAGGTCGAAAACAATAATGTCAGCCTTGTTGCCTACCTTTACTGCACCGCAGTCTTTTCTTCCCTGGGCAAGGGCTCCGTTCACAGTTGCCATCTTTACGATGTCTGCAGCGGAAACTGCATTGGCATCCTTTGTTGCGCCGCGGCAAAGAAGGGCTGCAATATGAATTTCTTCCATCATGTCCAGGTTGTTGTTGCTTGATGCACCGTCTGTTCCGATGCAAACCTTGAGGCCTTTTTCAACCCAACGCTTTACAGGAGCAATTCCACTGCCAAGCTTAAGGTTGCTTGAAGGATTATGGATAAGGAATGAACCTGCCTTCTTCAATATTTCTTCGTCCTCTTCCGTTACATAGACGCAGTGGGCAAACTGGGCAGGACAATCCATTACGCCCGCAGCCTTCATGAACTGTGCAGGTGTCTGGCCGTTATGGCGTTCTGCACACTCTGCCTGTTCCTTTGCAGTTTCAGAAAGATGAGCGTGGATTCCAAGGTCCGCGTTCTTTGCACCTTCCGCAATAAGTTTTGCAACCCTTTCGTTGTTTGTGTATTCCGCATGAAGCCCCATGTCTACCTTGATGCGGCTGCTGAACTTTCCGTTCTTAACAGAATCAAGGAGAGACCAGGTTTCATTCCATCCGCGGTTGC
Source organism: Treponema sp. (assembly GCA_018384055.1). Lineage (GTDB taxonomy): Bacteria > Spirochaetota > Spirochaetia > Treponematales > Treponemataceae > Treponema_D. Next base: position 20,796 of record JAHAZL010000036.1, on the reverse strand, counting down.
CTGCAAGGTCTTCGTTTGGATCAAAAGAAGTAACGCCGTTGCAGATGTTTGCCTTAATTCCAGATTCATCAAGAGCCTTTGCTTCGGATTCAATGTGAAAGTACATGTCGCTGATGCCTGCACAGCCGGAAGAAATGAGTTCCATGGCACCGAGCTTTGTTGTCCAGTAAACATCCTCTGGAGTAAGCTTTGCTTCAAAAGGGAAAATCTTTGTAAAAAGCCAGTCCTGCAAAGAAAGGCCTTCCCCATAGCCGCGAAGAATTGTCATTGGAACATGACAGTGGGTGTTGTAGAATCCGTTCATGAGGAACTTTCCCTTACCGTCATAAACTTCTTCATCTGCCGAAGTTTTTTCCGGCATGGTTGTTCCGATGTAGGCAATTTTGTCCTCCCTTGTCTGAAGGAACATATTTTCAAGAACCTTGAAATTTTCATCGAGCAGCTTGATGTTTGCAAAAATCATATTGCATTACCCCTGAATATATTTTCTAAATTGAACTAAAACTTGATTTCATTATAATAGAAAACATGAGTAATTCAAACTTCCCTTCTTCAATAAAAAGCATTTTGATTTTTGGCGCAATGAATGTAGAAACCGAATGGATGATTTCAAAACTTTCAGACGTAAAAAGAAAAGAAATCGGAGGCTATCCTTTTTGCGAAGGAACTTTCAACGGAAAAAAAATCATAGTCGGCAGAACTTTTACGGGAATGGAAAATTCAGCGGCGGCAACAGCCATAGGAATACTCAACTTTTCACCCGACTGCATAATCAGCCAGGGAACTGCCGGCGGACACGACCCGCTCCTTCATAAAAAAGACATTGTTATCGGCGAACGCCTTGTAAACATTTCTTCTTTTAAAACCAACAGATACGGAAAAGACGAAGGCATTCATCCGACTGAATGGGAAATAAAGGACTGGGATCTTTTTGAAGGCGATGAAAAAGAAAAGGAAGTGCCGTGCCTCTACAGCAGCAGCACACTTGTTGAACTTGCCATTAAGACCGAATACAGAAACGGAAAACTTGCAAAGGGAACTATTTCTTCAAGCAACAACTGGAACATGGAAATGGACCGCATAAATCATCTTGTAGAAACCTACGGTTCAACCTGCGAAGAAATGGAAAGCTATGCGGCAACCCAAATTGCAAACAGATTCAATGTCCCAGTACTTACAGTCAGAATCATTTCAAATTCGGAACAGCATCCCGGGGAAGAATACGAACGAACAACAGGACTGCTGTGTCAGGAATTTGTTCTTGATGTAGTTGAGAAACTATAGCCAGAACCTTACGCCTGCATTCAAAGGGAAACAGGCGGGAACAAAGCGAAGGCTGTATTCTTCATCATCCCTATCGTAGTATACTCCAACTGATGGATTCCATACGGAATGGGCATAGAATTCAAGGCAACGGTTTTCAAAGCAAAAGACATTCAGCCCCATGCCAAGCCTTGCACCTGTTTCTGCAAAAGATTTATTTTCAACTTTCCCACTGAAAGACATGCCCCACAAGGCAAACCAGTTCAAACGGGAATTTATTTTTTTATAGATCCACCAGTTGTCAAGAACCAGGTCAATCGACTTATCCTTTAGATTATATGAAACGGCAATTCCCCATGGAGAAAATTCGGAGCGGAGATTAAATCCGACATCTGCATCAGCAGACGGAGTGAACTTTGCACCGCCCTGAATTCCAATTCCTGTTTTGGCAAACAGAAAGGAAGGGAAAAACAAAACCAAGGCAAGGACAAAAATTCTTTTCATAGGTCCATTTTATATTTTTCTTAACCTCAAGCAAAGGGTCGGACCTTTGTTTATTGCCAGATTTTACGGTAAAATATGGGAGTAATGAAAAAATCCATCCTGCTTTTATTGTTTTTCTCCTCATTTGTGATTCAGGGTTTCTGCGGCGAAAAATCCAGATACAAAAAAATTTACCTCTGGCAGAATGTAAGGGGAATGGAAGTAAATGTACGAGACACCATTCTTTTTGCCCCGAAAGACACAGCAGTAACAGAAACAAAAAAAGCGGCCGTAGTAATCTGCCCGGGCGGAAGCTACCATCATCTTGGAATGCCCCACGAAGGATTTGCCAGCGCAAAATGGTTCCGTTCCGTTGAAGTAGTTCCCTTTGTCCTTCAGTACCGGGTTGCCTACAACTGCCATCATCATCCTGCAATGCTTGAAGATATTGAAATGGCAATCAAATACATAAGGGAAAATGCAGACGACTACGGAATCGATATAAATAAAGTCGGTGCCATCGGTTATTCTGCAGGCGGTCATCTTGTTACCATGGCGGGAGTCTACGGCGGTTCAAGAAATGAACTTGAAAAGATTGGAGTACCTGCTGAAGTTTCACTCCGTCCGAATTTCGTGATGCCAATCTATCCAGTCGTCACAATGCAGGACGACATATGCCATATATGGTCAAGAAGAAGCCTTCTTGGGCACAGGGAATACACACAGGAACTTAAGGATGAATATTCCATGGAACTGAACATTCCTGATGACATGGTTCCAATCTACATCCTTGCCTGCCGTGACGATCCAGTCGTCATCTTTGAAAATTCCGTTCGCCTGGAAAAATCCCTGGCAGAAAAAAACATTCCCCATAGGTTTGCCGTCTACGAAAAAGGCGGACACGGATTTGGAATGAAAGACGGATGGTTCATGAAGGAAACCCACTGGAATGAAGACCTTAGAAACTGGCTGGAAGAAATGAACATCATCAACTGAAAATAAAAAAATTATCATCTGGAGGATAAAAATGGATATTGTTGAAAGCTACAAGAACTTTCTGAAGAACGGAAAGACAGAAAGGGAATGCACAAGCGAAATAATTCGCCTTGCAGAAGAAAAAGGATACAAGGACATTAATAAAGTTGAAAAGCTTAAGGCCGGAGACAGGGTTTACATTTCCAAGTGGAATAAATCTGTTGCCCTCTTCCACATTGGATCAGAGCCAATCGAAAAGGGAATGAACATTCTTGGAGCCCACATCGATTCCCCTCGACTTGACATCAAGCAGAATCCCCTTTACGAAAGCGACTTCATCGTTTACCTGAACACCCACTACTACGGCGGAATCAAAAAGTACCAGTGGGTTACCATTCCTCTTGCCCTTCACGGCGTTGTATGCCTTAAAGACGGCAAGACAATAAACATCAATGTAGGTGAAAAGGACGATGATCCTGTATTCTGCATAAGCGACATTCTTCCTCACCTTGCACAGAAACAGATGGAAGGAAACGCAAGGGAATTCATTCCCGGCGAAATTCTGGACCTCATCTGCGGAAGCAGTTCTCCAGACAGCGAAGAAGAATCTGATGAAGACAAGAAAAAAGAAAAGGAATCTGCAAAGAAAAACATCCTTAAAATCCTCAAGGACAAATACGGAATCGAAGAAAAGGACTTCAACTCTGCAGAACTTGAAGTTGTTCCGGCAGGTGCCCCTCGTGACCTTGGTTTTGACAGAAGCCTTATCCTTGCATACGGACAGGATGACCGCTCATGCGCATACACTTCAGTTCAGGCAATCCTTGATACAGAAAAGACGGACAAGACCCTTTGCTGCCTTTGCGTGGACAAGGAAGAAATCGGCAGCGTAGGTGCCACAGGCATGGCAAGCCACTTCATGGAAAATGCAGTAGCAGAAATCATAGCCCGCCTTGGAGACTACAGCGAACTTGCCTTGAGAAGATGCCTCAACAGCAGCTACATGCTTTCAAGCGATGTAAATTCAGCCTATGACCCAATGAATGCAGGCCTCTACGACAAAAAGAATTCTTCTTTCCTTGGCGGCGGTATCGTATTCAACAAGTACACAGGCAGCCGCGGAAAATCAGGTGCCAGCGATGCAAGCCCAGAATTCATTGCAATGCTCCGAAATGCCCTGGACAATGGGGGAATCAGATATCAGCTTGCAGAACTTGGAAAAGTAGACCAGGGTGGCGGCGGAACAATTGCCTACCTTGCCGCAAAATACGGTATGTATGTTCTTGATGCAGGCGTTGCAGTCCTTTCAATGCACGCTCCTTGGGAAATCACTTCCAGATTCGACATTGAGGAAGCATACAAGGCCTACAAGGAATTCTTAAGGATCAAATGATGTTCAGGAACATACTTTTTGACTTTGACGGAACGATCATGAATACCTCTCCGGGCATTTATGATTCCTTTGACAAAGTTGTAGAACACTATAAACTTGACTACCCACGCTCAGAATATGACCGCATGATAGGCCCTCCTTTACGCGACAGTTTCAAAAACATAATGAAACTGCCTGAATCAGAACTGGATAACGCCATAAAAGTCTATAGAGACTATTATTCTGTAGAGGGAATGTATAACGGAGACATCTACAGAGGCATAGTCCCCCTCATTGAAAACCTTAGGGAAGCCGGCAAAAAAATCTTTACCGCTACCAGCAAACCTGAACATTTCACAAAAATGATCATCGAAAGGAAGGGATTACTTGACCTCTTCGATTTCATAGGTGGAAGCGACATAACTGAAAAAGGTCGCGTCACCAAAGAAGATGTGGTAAAATATGTGTTAGAGAGCCAGAAACTTTCCGAAAATAAAAATGATTGTATTTTGATCGGGGACAGAAACTTCGATGTTAACGGAGCCCATGCGGTCGGTATAAAATGCGCCGGGATTTTATGGGGATTCGGTAGCAGAAAGGAGTTAGAAGAAGCGGGAGCCGACTGGATTTTTGAAGCACCAGAAGATCTGGAAAAATTCCTTCTTTCCTGACCTGATAGATTTAAAAAAAAAGGTATTTAAAATGTATATGAGTTTTATTTTAGTTTTATCAGCATTGAACATTTTGCTGGTTGTATCCGGAATCCTCATTCAAAGAAAGATGCGGCTCTGTGCCCAACAAAAGAAAAAAGACATTGTAGAGAGTTTCAAAAGAAATGAACGCCTAATGGAACGCTCTGTAATGGCACTTAGCAATGCCATTGAGGCAAAGGACAGCTATACGAGCGGTCACTCCAAACGTGTTGCTTCCTATGCCAGGGAAATAGCAAGGCGCATGGGAAAAGATGAAGATTATCAGCGCGACATCTATCATGCAGGACTTTTGCACGACATCGGAAAGATTCGCATACCGGACAGAATCATTTCCAAAAAAGGAAAGCTTTCCGACATGGAATTTGAATGCCTGAAATTGCATCCTATCATGTCTTTTTCTATGCTCAGGGGAATATCAGAAGACGGCAGAATTGAAACCGCTACAAAGTATCACCACGAGCACTTTGACGGAACAGGTTATCCGGAAGGACTTGCAGGAAAATCCATTCCGGAATTTGCCCGCATTCTTGCCATTGCAGATACCTACGATGCAATGACATCCAGCCGCAGCTTCAGGAACCTTTTTCCACAGAAGTTTGTCAGGTCGGAAATTGAATACCAGATGGGCAAGCAGTTTGACCCTGAAATTGCAAAGCACATGCTGGATATGATTGACGAAGACAAGGACTTCACGCTTAGACAGAAGGATGATGTAAATAAGAAGATTCTTGTCGTTGATGATGATGTCATTGCAATCAAACTTGTTGAATTCATGCTTGAAGGCGACAGGACACTGGAAATAACTTCTGTCAAAACAGGAGAGCACTGTATAAAAGCCCTTGAAGAATATACATTTGACCTGATTATCCTTGACATTTATCTGCCAGACACAGACGGATTCAAGATTTTTGATCTTATCAGGGATAAATACAAGACACCTGTGATTTTCATGTCTTCAGATAAAAATGAAGAGACCATCACCCGTGTCAGGGAAAATGGAATAAAATACTATCTTGTAAAACCCTTCCTAAAACAGGAACTGGAAGAAGTCCTGAGAGATGTTTTCAGATATGATTTGGAGCCGTAAATGAAATTTACACTGGAAGACATTAAGAATAAGTTTTTTTCAGACGACAATCCTACACAGCTCACTCTTTTCAACACCATCATTCCGGCAGGAACCTTAGGCGGTGTTTTTTCTGTTATGATTTCCCTTTCCGACACAGCCCTTCTGTTTCAGCTTGGAATCTGTATCCTTGGCATGGTTTTGCTGTGCCTCTTGTTTTACCTTGCCAACTGGAAAAAGAAAATTCAGTTTGCTTCCATTGTCAGCATTGTAATTATGGGAGACATTGTTTTCCCAATCATGTTCTTCTCCGGCGGTGGTGTAAACAGCGGAATGTCTTCATGGTTTATTCTTGCAATCATCTTTGCATTCCTTGTTCTTGAAAAGGGTGCCTTTTACACAGTTTTCTTCCTGCAGATAATTGTAGTTGTCGCCTGCTACGGCATCGGTTACACATATCCCCATTTGGTCAAGCAGTTTACATCGGTTAAGAGCAGCACCATTGATGTCGTTCAGTGTCTTTTGATTACGGCTATAGTTGTCGGATGCATCATCAAGTTTCAGAACGGAATGAACAAGCATGCCTTTGATAGGATTCAAAAGGCAAACGAAAGCCTTAAAGATTCTGAACTTAAGGCAGAAAATGCAAACCATGCAAAGTCTGACTTCCTTTCAAACATGTCCCACGAAATACGCACTCCAATCAATGCAATTCTCGGTATGAACGAAATGATTCTCCGTGAATGCAAAGACAAGAACATTCTTGAATATGCATCGGCAGTACAGACTTCCAGCAATGCCCTTCTTTCACTTGTAAACGACGTCCTCGACCTTTCCAAAATTGAATCGGGTAAACTTGAAATCAAGGAAGAAGAATACAAGCTTCAGGACCTTATCCTGGACAGCTACGGAATGGTGGCAGAACGTCTTGAAAAGAAAGGACTCCGTGGAGCAATTTTTTGCAACGAAAATCTTCCCCAGGGACTCATCGGAGACTTTTCACATCTCCGTCAGATTCTTATCAACTTTCTTACAAATGCCTGCAAATATACAGAAAAGGGAAATGTTGATTTCTTTATTCTGGGGTCAGTTTCAGGCGCTGAAGCAAAATTGATTTTCTCTGTTAAAGATACAGGTATTGGCATAAAGGAAGAAAACCGCGCAAAGTTGTTCAAGAAGTTCGAGCGCTTTGACCTTCAGAGAAACAGAAACATCGAAGGTACAGGTCTTGGATTGAGCATTTCAAAACAGCTCTGTGACCTTATGGGTGGAAAGATCGAAGTAAAGAGTGAATACGGGAAGGGTTCCGAATTCATCCTTACGGTTCCTCAGAAAATATTCGATGCAACTCCAGTCGGGGAAGTTTCTCCTAAGGGCAAGCAGAAAGAAAAGGAAATCAAGGTTTATCACCAGAGTTTCGAAGCTCCTGATGTTAATGTCCTTGCTGTAGATGATGTTGAACTCAACCTCATTGTTTTTGAAAATCTCCTTAAAGAAACAAAGATGAAGATTGATCTTGTTGAAAGCGGAGCTGCAGCAATTGAACGCGCTTCCGAAAAACATTATGACATCATCTTCATGGACTATATGATGCCTGAGATGGACGGGATCCAGACGTTGGAAAAACTCCGCAGTATGGACACTCCAAACAAAAACACTCCAGTCATTGTGCTTACCGCAGATGCCCTTGCGGGTGTCCGCGAAAAATACATTAAAGCTGGATTCAAGGATTACATTTCAAAGCCTATAGACGGAAACAACCTTGAAAAAATGCTCATCCGTTATCTTCCTCAACAGAAGGTTTTCATCAAGACCGGAAAGGAAGACATTCCTTGCGGAGAAAAGATTTCTAGGCTCAAGAACATGCTTCCTGAGTTTGACTACGAAACAGCCCTCAGCTACTGTGATGAAAGCGAAGAGTTCTGCATTGAAATCATCAGTGAATACTGTACAAACAACCATGGGGAAGAACTCAAGAATTTCTACGAAGAATGTGAATGGGAAAATTACAGGCAGCGGCTGCACTCTCTCAAAAGTACTTCTCGCACTGTTGGACTTTCAGGACTTGCAGAAGAATTCAGGATTCAGGAAGCAGCTGTAAAAAAATGCGAGCTGGATTTTGCAAGGAAAAATCACAAGCATCTTATGGACCACTATTCTTTCTGTACATCAAGAATGCTGGAAGCAGGATTTCTTCTTGAAACTGACAATGACTCAATAGAAGACATTGAATCAGAATTTGGAGGATTCTAAATATGAACATAATTGAAAAGTTAAAGGAAACTTTATCTTCTGTAGTTCCAATTATGGCAATTGTCCTTCTGCTTGCACTTACAGTCGTTCCATTCCCACTGGAATTGACAATGAGGTTTCTTACAGGAGGCCTCATGGTTGTTTTTGGACTTACTCTTTTTCTCATAGGAATAGACATAGGTATCCTTCCTATTGGAGAACGAAGCGGTGCTGCCCTAACTTCAAAGAAAAATCTTAAGATTCTTCTTTCTGTATCTTTCATCATCGGTTTTATGGTTACTATTGCAGAACCAGATATTCAGGTTCTTGCAACTCAAATAGGTAATCTTTCTGCAAATGTAAGCAAATGGCCCCTTGTGATAATGATTGCCCTCGGTGTAGGAATATTTGTTACCATCGGACTTTGCAGAACTGTACTTTCCCTAAAATTAAGAAGAGTACTAATAATTTCATACATCATTCTTTTTGCCCTTGCTTTCCTTTGCCCTGAATATCTACAGGGAGCAGCCTTTGATGCCGGTGGAGCTACAACAGGACCGATGACTGTGCCGTTCATCATGGCATTGGGTATGGGTGTTGCTTCGGTTCGTGCAGACGACAATAAAAAATCTACTGACAATGACAGTGCCTTTGGACTTACTGGAATAGCCAGCATTGGACCTATTGCTGCAGTTTGCTTTTACGGAATCATACTGAATGTAATGAGCGGACATGATATGGACCAGGCCTCTGCATCATCAGGGACAGAGCATCTGTCTCCAAACGGCATGAAGGTTTATGCTTACCTGCTGCCTGCAATTTTAGGTGATGTTTTCAAATCCCTTTTACCTCTGCTTATAATGTTCATTCTCTTCCAGATCTTTCTTCTCAAGATGCCTCCTGTACAGCTCCGCAAAATGTTCAACGGAGTAATCTACTGTTTCATTGGGCTTGTACTTTTCCTTCTTGGAGCAGAAGGAGGATTCATGCCTGCGGGACAGAAACTTGGAGAATACCTTGGAATGCTTTCTTCTGCAAAAGGTGGAATATGGACTGTACTGATAGTGGCCGCAGCTTTTGTTTTCGGTGCAATTACAGTCTGCGCAGAACCTGCAGTATGGGTTTTGACAGAACAGGTTGAAGAAGCTAGCGGCAGAACCATCAAGCGTAAGATCATGCTTACCTCCCTTTCTCTTGGAGTTGCATTTTCCATTGGTTTAAGCATCCTTAAAATAATCTATGGATTCAGTTTGTGGTACATCCTTATTCCAGGATATGCCGTCGCCCTCATCCTTACTTTTTTCTGTCCTCCACTTTTCACAGGCATTGCCTTCGACTCTGGTGGCGTTGCATCAGGACCAATGACAAGCACTTTCATTCTTTCTTTTACACTTGGATGCGCCTCAAGCTATTCCTTCTCTGGAACAAACGCATTTGGAGTTATAGCACTTGTTGCCATGACTCCTCTAATAGCAATACAGATTCTCGGAATCATTTACAAAATCAAGACAAAGGAGGCAGCATCGTGAGTTCGCACAAACTGATTACGGCAATAGTACCCCACAACAAATGCAACATAATTTCAGATGCCGCACAAAAATCAGGGGCCTGGGGAGGAACTGTCCTTACGGGCCGTGGTATTAGTTCCAGCAAAGTTCTGGATTTTCTGGGACTCGGGGAAACAAGCCTTGAAGTAATCATGATTCTTACGGAATCTGAAAAGTGCAGTGACATTTTCTCTGCCATTGTAGAATCAGTCTCAGAAGAAAAGAAAAACTTTGGCATTGCCTACTCAACCAATGCTGGACAGTTATTGAAGGTAGGAAATATTACAGGAGAAAAACCGGTTATGAAAGGAAATCAAAAACACCAGCTCATTACAGTTATTCTGAACAGAGGGTTTGCAGACGATGTCATGGCAGCAGCAAGAAATGCAGGTGCAGGTGGCGGAACCGTACTTAACGCAAGAGGAACAGCAAAGGAAGACGACGAAAAATTTTTTGGAGTTCACATCGTTCCAGAAAAAGAAATGCTTCAGATTGTAGTTTCAGAAGAAAAGAAAGAAGCAGTTCTAAATGCAATCAGAGAACTACCTTGCCTTTCACAGCCTGGCAGCGGCATCTGTTTCTGCAGCGAAATTGAAGACTTCAGTATCCTTGGAAAAAATTAATTGAACGACCTTTTTTCCATCGAAAATTTTCTCAATTCTTTTTCTCAAGATGAAGTCCTTAAAATCGGGGACAAGATTTCCTTAGTAGAATCTATCGACAGCACAAACACTTTCCTGATGAAAGAATCTGAAAAATATCTTCCACTTCTTTCAGAAAGCGGAGAACTTACATCAACAGGAAAGCAATTCAATTTTTCCCTTAAGGCAGCCGCAAGCCAAACCAATGGTCGCGGAAGAATGGGCCGTACTTTTGTTTCTCCAATCTCTAGCGGAATTTACTTCAGCATTGCATATATAAAAAAGAACGGTATCACTGACCCTGCAATGGTAACGGTATCTGCGTGTATCGGAATCTGCAGGGCAATAGAAAAAACCTACGGTGTGAAATGCGAAATAAAATGGGTAAACGATATCTACTGCAATGGGAAGAAAGTCTGCGGAATTCTTACAGAAGGAATCATAAATCCCGAAGCTGGAAGAATTGACGGCTGCATAATCGGCATAGGGATCAATCTTAGGACCAACAGTATTTTTGACAAGGAACTTAAAAGCAAGGCAGGTGGTATTCTTGACGATTTAAAAAATGATTCTAAAGTTCCTTGCCGGGCAAAATTTCTTGCTGCCTGCTATAAGGAAGTAAAAAACATTCTTGAAACAAACGAAAACATAATAAACGATTACAAAAGCCGTTCACTTTTAACAGGAAGAACCATTACCGTAACGCCAGTAATCGGCGACGAAAAAACTTCCTATACAGCAACAGTAAAAGGAATATCAGACAAGGCAGAACTTGTTGTCGAACTTTCGGACGGAACAGAAAATAAACTAAGCAGCGGTGAAGTCAGCCTTCACGGAACGGTCTTCGCCGACTAAAAAAACTGCAAAAAAGGAGATGACCAATAAGTTCAAAAAGTGTCATCTAATTGCAATACAAGAGATTGCCGTGTCGAGCACGTCAATGATTCATACTTATTGGACAGCCCCTTTTACATTACAATTAATTTTTATTCTACAACAACCTTTGCCGTTTCATTCCCCATTACTGAAAGAATGAGCGTTGTTCCCTTTTTAACGTTATAAGGTGCCGTAAAATTCTTTCCAGGGTGATTTGCAGAAATAAGGACTGCTGTCTTTCCCTCAGGATCCTTTGCAGTAAGAACATAAGGAACAGGGAACGGATAATCTGTAAGGGTACAAGAGAAAATGCCCTGAACCATTTCATCCTTTTCCTGACGAGGCTTTACTTCGAGAATTGCCTTTACTCTTGTGTAAGCTTCAACCTCATCCTTAGTCTTTTCTACATCACCAACTTTTCCCTTTGCAGGAGCAGAGTCATCTTCCTTAACATCAAGGTCCACAACAATCTTGTGTTCTGCCATTGCAGAAAGGAGCTGTTCAATGTTAAGTCCTTCAATCTTAGGCATTTCAATTTTTTCTATTTCTGTACCGCTGCTTACAACAAACTGAACCTTAACTTTTTCTGCAATGGAAGTTCCAGCTTCTGGATATTGTGCAATAATTGTTCCTGGAGCACTTTCATCCTTCACATAGACAAACGGAGCAACTACAACAAGGGATTCTGCACCGCTGAAAAGAAGGTCCAATGAATTGCGAACTTCATCAGCATTCTTGCCAACATAATCTTCTATATAATCAATGGCAATTCCACGGCTTACAGTAAGGGTAACACGACGGTATGCCTTTACGATTGAGCCTGCCTTTGGATTCTGTTCAAGGATTGTGCCCTTGTCGCCAGGAAAATCAGAATACTTAAGTTGTATTTTTGGATAGAGTTCCTTTTCCTGCATTTTAAGAAGGGCATCTGTAAGGGTTTCGCCAACAACATCTGGAACAAGAACTTTTTCCGCACCCTGAACCGACGCAAAGAAAACAACAAGACACACTGCAAAAGTAATTACAAGAGAAACGATTGCTGTAATTACAGATGTCTTTCCACCTTTAAGATAGTTGTCAGTAAAATCTGAAAAATCAATTTTTGCTTTTCTAATAATATCTTTAATGTTCATATTCATTCCTATTCAAGAACAGTGCCTATGAAATTTCTGGCTCCGTTCATAAATGATTTATAATCCATTGCTTTTTTTGACTGCCATTGAAGTTCCGTTGCAATGAGAACTCCATCTCCAGTCTGAATCAAAATTCCACGCTGCTTGTTGTAATCAAGAACAGTACCTGGAACAGCTGCCGTATTCTTTGTAATGCTTGGATCCTGAGCTGCAATCTTTGATGCGGCACGACCTTTCAAAATTCTCAACTGAAGCCCATTTGCTGTAGTAAAGCATCCAGGCCAAGGTGTATAAGCCCTTATCATCGCATCGATTTTTTCTGCTGAAAGTTTCCAGTCAATCTTTCCGTCTTCCTTCTTGATTTTTGTACAGTAAGAAGGTTCTCCAACCTGTGGTGTTGCAGGAGGAAGAACTCCAGTTCGTGAAATCTGCCTCAAGTACTGGGTAAACATTGCCGTACCGTAAACCGAACACTGACGCAGAAGGTACTCTGCGTTTTCATTTCCAGTAAGACGGTATTTGTGGCAGGTGATGATGTCACCTTCATCCATTCCAAGTGCCATTGTCTGAATTGAACAGCCTGTTTCTTCATCCATATTCAGGATGCATTCATTGATTGGAGTTGCACCCCTGTACTTTGGAAGAAGAGAAGGATGAATGTTGATTCCACCGTATTTAAAAAGGGAAAAGAACTTTGGTCCAAGAATATGACCGTAGGCAAAACAGATGAAAATATCTGGCTTAAGGGAAGCAAGGATTTCTCTTTCAGGTGCACATACATGTTCTGGACATAGAATTTTTATGTCAGTTCCCCTTGCTTCATTCCATGTGCGGGCATACTGCTCTACTTCTGTTGGAACCAAATCAGAATGACGGCCTCTTGTTGTAGGCGGATTCGTGAGGACTCCAACAATTTCATACTGTTCATCAGGTGTTGCCTTTGACATTTCACTGTCACGCAAAAGGAGCTCAAGGATTGTTGCAGCCACCTGTGGACTTCCACCATAAACTACTCTAAGCATCTGGTTTTTACCTTATTTTCTTGCGGCTTTTGCAGCCTTCTTTGCTTCTATGCTGCGCTGCTTTGCTTCTTTTGCAGCGGCTTTCTTTGCTGCTCGTTCTGCACGGCGCTGCATTGTTTCTACAACTTCCTGCTTGTATGCTTCGTCACCATGATCAATGTAAAGGATTCCGTCAAGGTGATCATTTTCATGCTGAATGCATCTTCCAAGAAGACCGTCTGCATCTTCGATTACAAAAGGCTTTCCATTTTCATCAAGGGCAGATACAGAAACCTTTACAGGACGAACAATGTCCTCTGAAAATCCAGGAAGAGAAAGACAGCCTTCCTCATAAATTGATGTTTCAGCAGAAGTCTTGATGATTTCAGGATTGATGAAAACACGTTTTACATCGTCACCAACATCAATGACAAAAAAGCGCTTTGCAATTCCAACCTGAGGTGCAGCAAGACCAACACCGTTTGCACTTACCATTGTCTCAAACATCTCTTCAAAAAGAGCACGCATTTCATCGTTGATTTCTTCAGGCTTTACCGGTTCGCATTTCTGTCTAAGTATTTCTTCACCAAGCTTTGTAATTCTCATCTATCTATTATCCTTAATTTATAATCTGTATCTTGCGGCCCTTGCATGTCCTGCAAGTCCTTCTGCATCGCCAAGGATTCCTGCTGCCTTTGCAGAATTTACAGGACCTTCCTTTGTTGCATCTGTACGCAAAGTTGTTACAGTCTTGAGGAATACGCGAACGCTCAAACCACCGGTAAATCTTGCGCTACCGCTTGTTGGAAGAGTGTGGTTCAAACCTGCGGCATAATCTCCGAATACTTCTGCAGCGCCATGACCAATGAAAAGGGAACCGTAGTTATGAACAAGGCTTTCTATCTTGTCGCGAACAGCTCCTGCTTCCATTGCAAGCTCAAGATGTTCAGGGGCCTTTTTGTTTGCAAGCTCTGCGGCTTCTTCAAGGGAAGAACAAACAATGATTCTTCCGTAGTTGTCGATGCTCTGGCGTGCAATATTTGCAGTCTCAAGAGTTTCCAGCTGCTTTTCGATTTCTTCCGAAACACGCTTTGCAAGTTTTTCATCAGTAAGGGCAAGGACAGGCTGAGCAACAATGTCGTGTTCTGCCTGGGCAAGCAAGTCTGCGGCAACCCATTCAGGATTTGCACTTTCATCTGCAATGATGAAAACTTCTGTTGGACCTGCAACCATATCTATGCCTACAGTTCCATAAACAAGCTTCTTTGCTTCAGCAACGAATTTGTTTCCAGGACCTACGATTACATCTACTGCAGGAATTGATTCCGTTCCAAATGCCATGGCACCGATGGCCTGAGAACCACCGCATGCAAAAGCTTTTGTAACACCGCAGATGTAGGCAGCAGCCATGATGTTTTCATCTGCATAAGCCTTGTCTTCTCCAGAAGGGTGTTTTCTTGGAGGAGTACAGAGAATGATTTCCTTTACGCGGGCAGCAACAGCAGGAGCTACTGTCATTACCATTGTAGAAACGAGCGGAAATCTTCCTGCAGGAACATAAACACCTGCACGGTCAACGGCAATATTTTTCTGACCTGTAAAAAGTCCAGGTTCAAGTTCAACTTCAAAATCGTCAAAGGATTCACGCTGCTTCTTTGCAAAACGAACTGCAAGGTCACGGCTATAGCAAAGGGCATGATAGAGGTCAGGATTTTCTTTCTGCATTTTTTCCGCAGCAGCCTTAAGTTCTGCCTGTGGAATTTCTAATGCAGATGGCGATGCAACATCAAACTGCTTTGAGTATTTCTGTACGGCCGCATCTCCGTTTGCACGCACATCATTCAAAACATCGCGGACAACATCGATTGAAGAACCAAAGTCTCTTCCGCCAAAAAATGCACTTTCAATTTCTGATGCTTTCTGAATTCTGATCATCTGGAAAACCCCATTTTAAAATAAAAAAAGAACACCCGGGAAAGACCGGATACTCTTTTATTTTACCAAAAATAATGGATGTTTACAATTAAAGGCACTCTTCACATAAAACTATGAAACCAGATTTATGAGGATTTCTGCAGCCTTGCACATTTCATTCAGGCTTGCCCATTCATCACGGCTATGGAAGTTATGTCCGCCTGTAAAAATGTTTGGAGTCGGTATTCCCATTTCTGTAAGTCGGCTTCCGTCCGTACCACCGCGAATCGGAACGAACTTTGGTTCAACACCCGCTGCCTTGTAAGCCGCAACAAGATTTGCAACCACTTCAGGAGCCTCATTCATTTTCTCCTTCATGTTAAGGTACTGCTGTGTATGAGTTACCTTTGCCATTCCGCCAAAAGATGCAGCCGTACTGCGGGCAAGCATTTCAACTATTTCACGGCGGTTTTCCATTTCCTTAAGGTCAAAGTCCCTAAGGAACAGAACCACCTTTGCCTTTTCAATGGAACCTTCAATGCTCATTGGCGCATAAAATCCCTGGTATCCGTCTGTGGTTTCAGGTCGTTCACCGTGAGGCAAACTATTGAGAAATGAAGCTGCCATGCTTGCCGCATTTACCATTACACCGCGTGCAGTGCCCGTATGGCATGCAACACCTGTAAATTCAATTTCAGATTTCCATGCATTGAAACATTCGACTTCAAGTTCCCCAAGGGAACCGCCGTCCACCGTATATGCACACTTTGATTTCAAAAGCTCAATGGGAACCTTGTCCATGCCGTGGCCTGTTTCTTCATCTGGACTGAAGAGTGCTTCAATGCCGCAGTGCTTTGCTTCCGGATGATTTACATAGTATTCAAGGGTTGTCATGATTTCAGCAACGCCAGCTTTGTCATCCGCACCAAGCAATGTATTTCCGTCAGTACGGATGACAACATCGCCGTCTTCTTCTGAAAGCTGAGGATTAACATTGAGGCCGCTTACCTCATCAACTGTATCAATGTGTGCAAGAAGGCAGATGATTTTTTCACTTCCGTCGTTTGCAGGAAGGTATCCGTAGGTGTAGCAACATTCCGTAGTCTGAACATCCTGCAATCCAAGATTCTTAAGTTCTTCACAAAGAACCCTGGCCATTTCAAACTGCTGCGGTGTACTTGGCATTACGCCTTCATCAGCCTTTACGCTGTCACTCTGACTGTAAGTCTTTACATATTTTATAAAACGATTAAGGAGTTTTTCTTTAAGTTCTACATTCATCATACAGACAAATATAGGTCAAAATACAACTTTTGAAAACAATGGGGAAAGAGGGTTAATTAATCAAACGATCTTTTCAATTTCAGAAAGGAATTTTGGATCGTAAGAGAAAGAATTTTTTTTAAGGATTTTCAAAGCCTCTTCACGGGAATAAACTTTTCTGTAGGATCTTTTGCTGGTCAGGGAAACAAAGGATTCAATAACACGAATCATCTGAGCAATTTCCGGAATCTCATTTTCCTTCAGTCCTTCCGGATAACCTGATCCATTGTAGTTTTCATGATGAAACATTGCCGCATCAAAAAATGACTGACGGAGATCTTCAGGAACAAACAGAAGGTGCTCGTAGCTTCCCATAATATGGGCCCTCAAAAGTTTTCTTTCTTTCACAGAAAGAACTTCCGTATGAAAATAGGATGAGTTTACATCCAGGAATCCCACATCATAAACCATGGCTGCACAGGTATAGAGAATCGAAAGGTCTCTATCCATACCAAGATTAGCACACATCTTCCACACAATCTGGCTGACGGTCTTGGAATTGTTTTTTCTGTTTGTATGGAAATCTATTTTAGTACCCAGAATAACACATTCAAGAATAAGGTTCCTGAGCATCTTTTTCTTTCCGTCATCCGCATTAAGTTTTCCGATGCAATTAAGGGCATCAAGATTCTTTATGTATCTTTCAGATTTATGGCGTATGAAAATTTTTACGAGCAAATAAGACAAAAGAAATATTCCCACTCCTGAAAAAACCGCAATGGTAAAATACTTGAAGACAATGATGAATGTAGAAACAGGCACGCCAGGAAAAAGGTCCATCAGGAACGGAAGGACTTCCCTGGCAATTTCATCTTTTTCGCTCATGGATTTTCAACGGTACCCTATTTACGCCAGGCATCATATTTTTCGCACTCAAGGATTTCCTTTGCTTTCTTTACGCTTTCTGCAGCAGGGCTTTCAAGATCCTTAAGGGCATATTCGATTCCAAGATCCTTGTATTTAACCGCACCAAGTCCATGATACGGAAGGATTTCAACGCGCTGAACATTTGAAAGGGTACGGATGAAGTCACGGGTTTTGATAAGGTATTCTTCCTTGTCTGTAATTCCAGGAACAAGGACATGTCGAATCCAGATCGGCTTTTTGATTTCATCAAGATAGGCAAACATTTCGCGGATGTTTTTACCGCTCTGCCCCGTAAGCTTTACATGCTCGTCTTCATCGATGTGCTTGATGTCCATAAGGAGGATGTCTGTCACATCCATAAGTTTCTGAAACTTTTCAAACCACTCGCCTTCCTTTGTGAATGGTGCGCCGGAAGTATCGATGCATGTATTGATTCCCCGCTGCTTTGCCTTTGTAAAAAGTTCAAGAAGGAAATCAAGCTGTAGCAAGGGTTCACCGCCAGAAACGGTAATGCCACCCTTTGTGCCCCAGTAGCTCTTGCAGCTTTCAGCTTCATCCAAAAGCTGGTCTGCAGTGTAATCCTTTCCATCAGCAAGATTCCATGAGTCAGGATTATGACAGTACTTGCAGCGAAGAGGACAACCTGCAAAGAAAATGATGAAGCGAACACCAGGTCCGTCTACACTGCCAAAAGATTCAAGCTGGAAAACTTTACCCATAAAAAGGCCTCCAAAAAAAATAAAACAGATAGATTAAAAAACCCTGGTCAATGACAAGTCATAAACCAGGGCTTTATGCTGCAATAATAAATTACAAGGCTATGCGAGCCTTCTTTCGAAAACCCGCATACCAACGCTTGGTCTAAAACTAGAGAGAAGCGTGGCAAGTACGAGCGATAACGTCGTCCTGCTGTTCCTTTGTAAGGTTGATGAAGCGAACTGCATAACCTGAAACGCGAACTGTGAAGTTTGCATATTCTGGCTTTTCAGGATGTGCCTGGCAGTCCTTAAGCTTTTCAACACCGAATACGTTAACATTGAGGTGGTGTGATCCCTTAGAGAAGTAACCATCAAGAACGTTTACGAGGTTGTCAATTCTTTCGTTTTCATCGTGACCGAGAGCAGAAGGGTTGATTGTCTGTGTGTTAGAGATACCGTCAAGAGCGTACTTGTATGGAACCTTAGCAACAGAGTTGAGGGACTTTACGAGACCCTTTGTTTCTGCACCGTAAGATGGGTTGGCACCTGGTGAGAATGGTTCTCCAGCCTTGCGTCCATCAGGCAATGAACCGGTAGCCTTTCCGTATACAACGTTTGATGTGATTGTAAGGATAGATGTTGATGGTTCTGCATTGCGGTATGTTGGGTGCTTTGCGATCTTTGCCATGAATGTCTTGAGGAGCCAAACTGCAATTTCGTCAGCTCTGTCGTCATCCTGACCGTAGCGTGGGAAGTCGCCTTCGATAACGAAGTCTTTTGCCATATCCTTTGCTACACCGATAACTTCACCAGTCTTCTTGTTCTTGATCTGAACATCTTCACGGATAACCTTAACCTTTGCATACTTGATGGCAGAGAGTGAGTCAACAACGTGAGAGAAACCTGCGATACCAGTTGCGAATGTTCTCTTAAGGTTAGTGTCTTCGAGAGCAAGTTCAGCTGCTTCGTAGTAGTACTTATCGTGCATGTAGTGGATTGCGTTCAATGTGTTTACATAGAGGTCAGCAAGCCATTCAAGCATTGCGTCGTACTTGCGTACAACTTCATTGTAGTCAAGGTATTCAGATGTGATTGGTGCCATTTCTGGACCAACCTGTACACCTGGTGTAAGACCTGCAGCTTCGTCACGACCACCGTTGATGGCGTAAAGAAGAGCCTTAGCAAGGTTAGCGCGGGCTCCGAAGAACTGCATTTCCTTACCAGTCTGTGTTGCAGAAACACAGCAGCAGATTGAGTAGTCGTCACCCCAGATTGGGCGCATGATTTCGTCGTTTTCGTACTGGATGGAAGATGTATCGATAGAAATCTTTGCACAGTAGTCGCGGAATACCTTTGGAAGTCTCTTTGAGTAGAGAACTGTCATGTTTGGCTCTGGAGAAGGAGACATGTTTTCCAGTGTGTGGAGGAAGCGGTAGTCGTTCTTTGTTACCATGTGGCGACCATCCTGTCCAAGTCCACCAACTTCGAGTGTTGCCCATACTGGGTCACCAGAAAAGAGCTGGTTGTATGATTCGATACGAGCAAAGCGAACCATGCGGAACTTCATGACGATGTGGTCAACAAGTTCCTGAGCCTGTGATTCTGTAAGGATTCCCTTCTTCATATCGCGTTCGATGTAGATGTCGAGGAATGTTGAAACACGACCTACAGACATAGCTGCACCGTTCTGTGTCTTGATTGCAGAAAGGTATCCGAAGTAGAGCCACTGGAATGCTTCTTTTGCTGTCTTAGCTGGCTTAGAAATATCGAAACCGTAAGAAGCAGCCATTTCCTTCATCTGCTTGAGGCACTTGATCTGTTCAGAAACTTCTTCGCGGAGACGGATAACATCTTCTGTCATTGTTCCGTTACCGATGTTTGCCTTGTCAGCTTCCTTGCACTTAATGAGGTAATCGATACCGTAAAGAGCAACACGGCGATAGTCACCAACGATACGTCCACGACCGTATGTATCAGGCAAACCTGTCAAAAGGTGTGCTGAACGAGCCTTGCGGATCTCTGGAGTGTAAACATCAAATACAGCGTCATTGTGTGTCTTGTGATACTTTGTGAAGATTTCCTTGAGCTTGTCAGAAACCTTGTATCCGTACATTTCGCATGACTGAACAGCCATGTTGATTCCACCATAAGGCATGAAAGCGCGCTTGAGAGGCTTGTCTGTCTGGAGACCTACAACCTGTTCAAGGTTCTTTCCTTCTGCACAGATGTATCCTGGTTCATGTGCTGTGATACCTGTAACAGTATCAGTATCCATATCAAGAACACCATTCTTGTCGTGTTCTGCCTTCTGAAGCTTCATAAGTTCGTTAAAGAGCTTTGTTGTTGCTTCTGTTGGACCTGCCAAGAACTTTGCATCACCTTCATAAGGTGTGTAGTTAGCCTGAATAAAGTCGCGAACGTTAACTTCGCTTGTCCACAAACCATTAGGATTAAATCCTTCCCATTCTGGTCTCATTTCCATAGTTAAAACCTCTTTGTATTTGTTGGCCGCAAAAATCTACGGCAAGAATCTCTGCCAACGATTATAATCTATAGAAAAGAACTTTTCAATAAATTATAAACTGTCTTGCAATAATTATTTTTGTAATCATTACAATTATGAATATATTACAATAATTCTCATTTGTCAATATAATTCATAATTCATAATTCATAATTCATAATTCATAAT
>JAHAZL010000035.1 GCA_018384055.1 Treponema sp. | reverse complement strand
ATTATGGATAAGGAGCGACGCCATGGAATTCTTATTGAATCTTATTTTACTTATCGTTGGGTTTATTATGCTTGTCAAAGGAGCTGACTGGTTTGTAGATTCGGCTGCGGGAATTGCACACAAGATTGGAATACCAGAACTTGTCATAGGCCTTACCCTTGTAGGCTTTGGGACTTCAGCACCGGAACTTTCAGTTTCCCTTACATCTGCCCTTAAAATGCATTCAGCAGGAATTACCATCGGCAATGTTGTTGGCAGCAATATCATGAACATTGTCCTCATTCTTGGAATCACTGCCCTCATCTGCAAGATTCCATGCCAGAAAAATTCCCTTGTACTGGACATTCCTTACATGCTTGGGGCAACGGTTCTTTTCATTGTTCTTGGGTATTTTGGTAACTCATTTTCAAATGTAGACGGCTATGTAATGGTATCCCTTCTTGTTGCATACATAATCATTCTCCTTGTAATTTCCATAAAGACAAAAACCAATCTATTTGCAGAAGAAGGTGATGAAGAGGAAGAAGAAAGCCTTACAGGCCTTAAATTAAAGCTAAGCAAGATAAAGGATTCCTGGTGGTTCATGGCTATTCTTCTTGTAGTTGGTCTTGCCCTCATAATTTACGGAAGTGATTTTGTCGTAAAATCTGCAACTGGCATTGCTAAAGCATTCGGAGTATCAGACAGAATCATCGGCCTTACAATGATTGCTTTTGGAACTTCCCTTCCTGAACTCATGACTTCAATTACAGCCGCAAGGAAAGGAAAGACAGACATAGCCATCGGTAACATTATCGGAAGCAATATTTTCAACATTCTTTGCGTTGCAGGTGTTACAGCCTCTTTTGTTCAGATTTCTTTTGAAGGCTTCCTTACAGATTCCTTCTTTGCCCTTGGGGCTGCCCTTCTGCTTGCACTTCTCTGCTATCTTCCAGGGCATGCAATCAAACGCTGGGGCGGAATTGCAATGCTTGCAGGCTATGTTGCATACATGGCAAAAATCTTTATGGCACAGGACATCTGATGGCAAACTTCTGGGAAACAAAGGAACTTAAGGATTTTACTCAGGAAGAATGGGAATCCCTTTGCGACGGTTGCGGACGATGCTGCTACAGGAAAATAATAGACGGCTGGCTATGGTGGAAAAAAATCCTCAACACAAGAGTTGCCTGCAATCTTCTTGACTGCAATACCTGCCGTTGCACAGACTACGAAAACCGTTTTGAAAAGCAGCCTGAATGCCTGAAACTTGACCGTCAAAAAATAAAAGAATTCAAATGGCTTCCTGAATCCTGTGCCTACAGGCTTATAAACGAGCACAAGCCTCTGCCTTCCTGGCATCCCCTTGTTTCAGGAAACCCAGAATCAGTAAAGGAAGCCGGAATACCCATTGAAAACGGAATAAACGAAAGGGATGCAGAAGACTGGTTTGACTTCATCATCGATTAAGGTAAATAGTCAGGAAGAATGTTCTTCATGGACTGGAAAAGCTTATTCTTCTTGATTTTGTCTCCGCCCGTAATGAATTCAATGCCCTTTCTTGCATCTTTTCTGCGGCTTGTTTCCTGATAGTTGCAGGTACAGGTGCTGACTATGTATCCCCTTTCCGTACCGTGATCTATGATTGTCTGCTCGTCAGTATAGCAAAGGGGTCTTATTATCTGGCAGGGATAATTGTCATACCTCATTACAGGAGGCATGGTTGCAAATTCCCCCTTGTCAAGCATATTCATGAGCATGGTTTCAAGAATATCATCAAGGTGATGTCCCAAGGCAATCTTGTTGTAGCCATTGTCCATGGCATATTTTAAAAGTTCCGTACGGCGCTGGGTACTGCACCAATAGCAGTTCATCTTACGGCCAGGCTTTACCCTGTTGAGCACATCCACAAAAATACTTTCAACCTCTACATCCCATTGCCTGAACATGGAAAAAAGTTCTTCATTTAGCGGTGGCGTAATTTCTGAATGAATGTGTATGCATTTGAATTCAAAATCCGCACTGCGTCTTTTTGACCGCTGGGCAAAATATTCTATTAAGGCTGTTGAATCCTTTCCCCCGCTTGCCCCAAGCAAGATCCTGTCACCGGGAACAATCATTTTGTAGTCGTAAATCGCCTTGTCTATAAGGCTGAACAATAAAGGCTGTGCCATGGCAACATTATAGAAAATTATCTGATTTTTTGCTAATATGCATCTGTCATTTTTTTATTTTGGAGTGCGAGACATTCCTTGAGTTTTTATCAGCATTTCGGCGTTCCTTTAAGCTGCTCCATTGGAAGGCCACAGGAGTTTTATCACTTTATTACCAGGAGTTTTATTTTAGTTTTATTGAAAATTCATTTTTTGGAGAAACTAAATGGAGAAGTTCTCAAAAGAAGAAAAGCACGCCCAATGTGTCAAAGAAATCAAGTCTACTTTGATTGCCGGCGGAATTTGCTGTCTCTGGCACATTGGAACAGCATTCGTACTTAATGGCAAAGGCATCTATTTTCTTGGCATGCCAGCCTGGTTTTCAGTTTCAGTATTCGGAACAATCGTTCTGAGCATTGCCTCTGTAATTATCCTTGCAAAAAAAGTTTTCAAGGATTTTGACTACGACGAGGAAAAGGGAGAAGAAAAATGACAAACAATCAGATCATCATTCTCTCCATTACCCTTGCATACCTGCTTTTTAATGCAGCTGCAGGCATTGTTTACGGTCGCATTACAGAAAAAAAATCAGCATTGTCAAAGGAAAAGAAATACTTCATCGGATCCCGAGGACTCGGTGGATTCGTTCTTGCCATGACAACAATTGCAACCTACACTTCAGTAAGTTCCTTTGTTTCAGGACCAGGTGCTGCAGGCATGACCTTTGGATATGCACAGGTTTGGATTGCAGCCGTTCAGGTTCCGGTAGTATTCCTCATTCTTGGTGTACTTGGAAACAAAATGGCCATTGTAGGCCGCAGAACAGGCGCAGTTTCCGTTGCTGGCTACCTGAAGGCCCGCTACAAGAGCGATTTCCTTGTAATAGCAACAAGCCTTCTCATGGTTGCCTTCATAATTGCCCAGATGATTTCCCAGTTCAAGGGCGGAGCAACTTTAATCGAATCCATTACTGGAATTCCTTTCAAATGGGCTTTAATCATTTTTGCGCTGACAGTAATAATCTATACTTCATTCGGTGGATTTACCGCTGTTGCCCTTACGGATGCAATTCAGGGAATCGTAATGATGGTAGGCACCTTCCTTCTTGTATTCTTTGTCCTCAAGGCAGGCGGAGGATTAAGCGGAATTGATGCCGGACTCCAGAAAAATCTTCCGG
>JAHAZL010000028.1 GCA_018384055.1 Treponema sp. | reverse complement strand
ATTATTCCAGAATTGATTTTCAGGTCGGTTGATGAACCCAACCGATTCATTTTGCTGACATATTTAAGATTTGTCTTTTTTCCTTCCCTGTTTCTGTCGAAGAACAGCCGCAAACCTTGCGCTTGCGTCACCGTCTTGTGCAACGGTGACGAAGAATATATATAATATTTGAAATAGAGTCAAGAGAATTTTTATGAATTTGCATTTTTTTTTATTTTTTTCAGCATCACAAAACCAACCCGGAACAAATCCATAAATGCATTGTTTCCGGGAACATCATCTCTGAAAGCAAACAAAAAACCCCGCATCGCTGCAGGGTTCAGTCATTCCTATGGAAGACTAACGTTATTCTTCTTTGTAATCGGTGCTTTCAGCTTCAGCAGCAGTTTCAAATTCTACTGCATTCTCGTTTTTTTGGGATTCTTTCTTACTCTTCTTGCTCTTCCTGGAATCCTTATCAACGACTATGTCAGAAGGTGCTTCCTCGTATTCAGCCTCTTCCGATTCTTCTTCATAGTCCGTATCCTCAGCCAATTCCCTGGAAGAACCAACAACAGATTCATAAGCCTTCTGGATTTCACCTTCATCCATGCCATCCAGCAGTTCCTTGAGCTGTGAACGGGTAAAGTAAATCATTGCTCCACAATGCTGAGGAATTACATCACCTTTCTTTTCTTCCGAAGTTGCAGGTCTAACCTTGATGCAGAAATAAGGGGATTTTCCCACGAAACAATAGCCAAAATAAACTTTTGGATGAACTGTTGCAGAATCACTGAGCAATTTCCAAACAAGTTTGGTTCTTGCGGCACCATAAGCTTCCACAAATTTCTTTGATTTTTTGAGCTTCTTGGCTTCATAATCCTGAATGTAAAGCTCATAAGCCTTGCGAAGCGCATCCCTTCCGTCTTTATCAAAACGGAGCGATTCTTTGGAAGCCAGATCATTTTTGTAGTAAATACCGACACTGCCGTCTTTGCCGTAAAGTTTTACTGTATATTCCGTAGCAATGAGAGACGATCCGAAAGTTTTCTTCAATCTGAATACACCGTCAGAAATATCGACTTCCTTGAATTTTCCGATTTTTACCTGATCAATATGATCTTTAATTGTTTTCTTTGCGGAAACTCCTGACAAACAAACTGCCGCAAGAACAAACACTGCCAAAATCTTTTTCATCTTTTTCTCCATAAATTATTAATTGCCTGACAACGAACATTTTTTAACATGCCGTTTTCTATTCCAAATCCATCGAATCAAGAAGCCTCTTGAGTTCTGCAAGCTCTGCCTTTGTAAAGGTAACTCCCTTGCCCATCTTGTTGTGTTCTGGATCCCATGAACGAATATCATACTTTGCAGGACGACCTCCCCATGAAACAAAATTAAGTTCAAGCTTCCATCCTGCTTTGGATTCCGAAAGAACTCCGAGTTCTTTTTCTATAACCGGTGGTGTAAAATCTTCAGCCATGACTGCCTCCGTCTTCTATAATTAAATAAAAAATCAAACAATGAGTGGTTACACTTACTGCCAGAATTTAGACAATTTTAAATCAGATTGCAAGTTTTGTAAAACATAATCAGAGTCAAAATTTCCGCAAACAGGTCAAATTTAAAATTCAGATTAACCCGTTCCTTTTTGTTGCCGAAAATTATACCATATAGTAGACTTTATTCATGAAAAAAATAATCCTATGGGAGGATACAATGATTAAAAGAAAATTGGTAATGCTCACAGCCGTTTTTGCTACAGCATCACTTCTCATGGTTTCCTGCGGGTCAAAAAAAGAACCGGAACCAGCACCAGTAGAAGACACTGTTGACAACACAGCTACTGATTCAATTGATGACACAACATCAGGCAACGAAACAACAACAGACACTTCAGATTCAACAGGCGGAATCGAAGGAATATGGAATTCCATTGATTCCATGAGAGACGACGCAATCAAGGCAGGAGCTGACAAGGCTGCTCCAGATGCATTCAAGGCTGCTGAAGACGAATACAACAGATTGAAGAATGGTAATGCATCGGAAGAAGAACTTCTTGCACTTAAGGCTCGTTACGCAGCCCTCAAGGCTTTCGCGGATGCAAAGGCAAAGAAGGAAAAGATTGATTCACTTGGACTTGCTTCATACAACCAGAAGGTTTATGACGAAGGTTCAAACCTCATCGCAGAGCTTGATGAAAACAAGAACATTTCATCTGCAGAATTCAGTTCAAAGGCAGGTGCAGCAAATGCTTCAATGACTGCAGTTCTTGAAACAGGTCTCAGGACAAAAGCAAGGGAAGTTCGCGGAGAAGCAGTTGCAGCACAGAAAAAGGCAAACAGCGTAAAGTGCTTCGTTTCACGCAAAGCCGAATATGAAACATTCGTAAATGCATTCAAGTCAGGAGATCAGAATTTCGTTACAAAGAATCCAGAAGGAGCCCTTGAAAAGTACACAAAGGCAAAGGACGGATTTGAAAACCTTTACACAGAAGTTTCTGCAGCACGCGCAAAAGCTCAGGCTGCAATCGAAGAAGCAAAGAAACGCGTTGCAGCATCGGAAGGCACTGCAGTTCAGGCTGACATCGACAAGCCACTCGGAAACGAACCTGTAGAAGGAATCGAAGCAGAAGACACAAAGCTTCTTGAAGAGGATGACTATACACAGGCTGCAAGTGCTGAAGTTGACCTTTCAGACGAAGCAGTTCCAGCAGAAGACCTTGTTGAAAAAGTAGAAAACGGAATCAACGCTACCCTTGACGCATTGGAGGCTAAATAATGAAAAAGATTATTACTTGTATTGCAGCCGCTCTTGTTGCAGCAACTGTTTTTGCCGCCAGCTACAAGAACAACACATACCAGAAGCTCGCCCGTGAATATACAATCAAGGCTGAAAAAGCACTTGATGCAGGCGAATATGTTCTTGCAGAAGAATATGCAGCTAAGGCCAAGGAAAACGCTGAACTTTCCGACCAATACATCAACCACATGCTTGCAAAGGAAAATGCAGAAAAGAACCTCAACCTTGCAAAGAACAGGATTGCATTCGTTGAAGGCATTCATGGAAAAGAAAACTATCCAATCGCATATGAAGCATCAACAAAGGCTCTTGCACAGGCTGAATCAGCATTCGCAAAAGAAGACTGGGACAATGCAAACGCATACGCCCTCCAGGTTCTGGACATTCTTTCAGAAGTAAAGGAAATTACACCACTTCCTAAGTACTATGTAGTTCGTCCATGGGCAACAGACAGGGACTGTTTCTGGAACATTTCAGGTCGTCCTTATGTTTACAACAACCCATACCTCTGGGAAAACCTTTACGAAGCAAACAAGCAGGCTCTTCCAAAGCCAAATGATCCTAACCTTATTCTTCCTGGCATGAAGATGGAAATTCCATCATTGACTGGTGAATACCGCGACGGAACATACAATCCTAAGACAGAATACGAACCATACAAGGGTCGCTAATTCAAAGTCCAGGAACTAAAAAGAAAGGGGATGACTCATACTTATTGGTCATCCCCTTTTTCATTTTAAATCGATATTAATTTTGCTACAAGTTTCTTGCCATGTAAAGGGCTGCGGCGGAACACATGAGGGCGTGGGGATATTCTGCAGATCCCATTTTTTTCAGGACTTCTTTCTTTGGAAGTTCCAGGTAATCAAGAAGTTCATCGTTGTCAAGTTCCTGTTTGCCACTAAAAGTCAAACCAGTTGCAAGATAAACATGAAAATGATTTGCAAACAACGCAGGGTTTGGATTCATGGAACCTAGGTGAACAAGGCTCGATGCTGTTGCTCCAGTTTCTTCAAGGAGTTCACGGGCTGCTGCCTGTTCCGGGTTTTCACCTGCGTCAATAACACCGCCAGGAAATTCAATGCTGAGTTTTTCTTCTCCGTGGCGGTACTGTTTTACCATCAGAAAATTGTCATCCTTTTCTGCAATGACGATGACCCAGTC
>JAHAZL010000026.1 GCA_018384055.1 Treponema sp. | reverse complement strand
GATGTAGCAAACGCAGTTGAACGCAAGGAGGAATCTAAATGAGCAATAAAAATTCTTCACTTGAAATGATCAGGCTCGGCCTTGTTCTTGCAGTTTTTGCAGCTGCCAGCTGTACTGTTCTTGCACTTGTAAACAATGTAACTTCAGTAAAGATTGCCGCAAATAAAATTGCAAAGGCAAACGAAGCCATGAAAGTTGTAATGTCAGACGCAGACAGTTTTGAACCTGTTGAAAACTTTGCACAGAGCGCAAGTTCTTCAATCAAGGTTTTGAGCGTATATGCCGCTAAGAAAGACGGAGCAACAGTTGGTGCAGTTGCACAGATCAACGGACCAACCTATGACCGCGGAACTGTAATGATCGGCATCAAGACAGACGGAACCATTACAGGCGTTCAGTTCCTTGAACTTTCAGATTCACCAGGATTCGGCCTCAAGGCAAACGACCCTACATTCAAGCTTCCAAACGGAAAGACTTTCTACGGACAGTTTGAAGGCGTAAATGCAAAGAATGGCCTCAAGGCTGGTTCAAACTTCGACGCAATCTCTGGTGCCACAATCACTTCCGTCGGTGCCGCTGCATTGATCGAAGAAGGAACAAAATCAATGTTCAAGTATTTTGAAGGAGGCGCAAAATGAACAAGCAGCTTTCTATTTTTACAAACGGCTTCCTTAGGGAAAATCCACTTCTTGTTTTGAACATCGGGCTTTGTTCTTCACTGGGTGTTACAACAAGCATTTTCAACGGACTTGGAATGGGCATGAGCATGACCTTCGTTCTTCTCATGAGCGAAATCGTCATCTCGATTTTCAGAAAGGTAATTCCTTCTGCAATCCGTCTTCCAATCTTCATCATCATCATCGCAGCCTTTACGACAATCGTTCAGCTTGTTCTTCAGGCCTATGTTGAATCCCTTTACGACGCCCTGGGAGTTTTCCTTCCGCTCATCGTCGTAAACTGCATCATCATGGGACGCGTGGAAGCCTTTGCTTCAAAGAACAACACCGGCAATGCAATCCTTGATGCCCTCGGAATGGGAATCGGATATACAATGGTAATGTTCCTCATCTCATTCGCCAGAGAATTTCTTGGCGGCGGAACATTGCTTGCAGGTACAGCCCTTAAGATTGAAGTAATTCCAGAAGCTTACAGAATCGGAATCCTTAACTCTGCCCCAGGCGGATTCATGGTATTCGGTTTCCTCGGTGCTCTGGTTCAGTTCTTCAAGAACACCCATCGACAGGCTCAGGGATCAAAGGAGGCAAACTAATGGAACTTCTCAAGCTTTTCATCAAGTCAGCTATCGTAGACAATGTTGTATTCATCCAGTATCTTGCCATCTGCCCTTTCATCGGTATGACTTCCGAAACAGGAAAGGCTGCAGGCATGGGTCTTGCAACAAGCTTCGTTATTCTTCTTGCAACAGCAGTTACCTGGCCACTTTACCAGTTTGTAATGGTTCCTCTTGGCCTCCAGTTTCTTCAGACACTTTTCTTCATTCTTGTAATCGCATCTTTGGTTCAGCTTGTGGAATTCTACCTTAAGAAATCGGCTCCAGGGCTCTATTCAAGCATGGGCGTTTACCTTGCATTGATTACTACAAACTGTGCCGTTCTTGGCGTAACAATCAACTGCATCGGAAAGGACTTCAACTACATTCAGAGCATCGTCTACGCTTTGGGTGCCGCCGCCGGATTCCTTCTTTCAATGGTTATCATGAGCGGTGTCAGAAACAGAATGAAGATTGCAAACATTCCTGCAGCATTCCAGGGAACACCAATTCTCTATGTGGCAGCAGGTTTGCTTTCCCTCGCATTCATGGGATTCAAGGGGTTGTTATAATGAATACAGTTATCTATACAATTATTGTTGCCCTTGTCATCGGCTTCCTTTTGGGAATGCTCCTTGGGCTTTTCAAGAAAATATTTGCAGTCGAAGTAGACCCTAAGGTTGCCGCAATCCGCGAAGTGCTTTCAGGCGGAAACTGCGGTGGCTGTGGATATGCCGGATGCGATGCCTTTGCAGCGGCAGTTGCACGCGGAGAAGCTCCTGTAACTGGATGCGTTGCAGGCGGTGCATCCTGTGCTGCTGCGATTTCAAAAATCATGGGTGTTGAAGGCGGAACTGCAGTAAAGAAAGCCGCCCTCCTCCTCTGCCAGGGATCAAAGGAATGTGCAAAGGACAAGGGAATCTACAACGGAGTAAAAACCTGCAAGGCAGCAAACCTTGCCGTTAACGGTACAAAATCGTGTGCTTTTGGTTGTATCGGATACGGTGACTGTGAAGCAGCCTGTCCTTTCGGAGCAATCACAATGGGCGACGACGGTCTTCCAAAGGTGAACAAGGAAAAGTGCGTCGGCTGCGGAAAATGCGTAAAGGCATGTCCAAAGCGTCTTTTCACACTCCAGGATATTTCCGTAAAGGGCCCGGTTGCCTTGTGTTCATGCCACAACGACAACAAGCCTCAGATTACAAAGGACTGTTCGGTTGGATGCTTCAAGTGCGGAATCTGTGCAAAGAAGTGTCCTCAGGGTGCTATCGATGTTTCAAGCGGAATTCCAAAGGTTGACTACACAAAGTGCGATTCTTGCGGAACATGCGTTACATCTTGCCCAAAGAAAGTTCTTAAGATGATTCAGGATATATAGAAGAAACCTAACACATATAAGGCCCCAAGTTGTCAATACTAATTCTAAAAAAAAATACAACTTAGGGCTTTTTTTTTAGAAAAAACAGTCTTTCTTGATAGAAAAAATAAAGTTTCCGTAAAATAAAAAGCAAAGCCTGTATCGCAATTCAAAAAAAGATTCCAGGAAAAGCGTCCTGAATCAAACACATATAGTCGGTCACGGCAAACCTGAAAACAGATTTCCGGCACGAAGACATTTTTGGAGAAAAGGACGCCAGTGACGCAGCATCCGCCAAAAATGCCGAACGCCCCTGCGTGAAGGTGAACCGGTACCCATGCCATGCCTGAAGCAAAAATAATAAGGTAAATCTTCCAACATTTTTTCTCTAAAAATTTGGGTAGTGTACACTACCCAAAGGGATTGAAAAATCCCTTTGGGCGAAGTCTTGTTACACTCGGCTTCGCCCAAAAACAAAAAACAAAAAAAGATAAGATCTAGGAGGATTTTATGAAAAAAACTCTTATTGGCATTGTTTTGTCAATTTGCGTAAGTTGTATATCTTTTGCACAGAGTTTCAATATTGATGCTGGTGTTGCAATGGACTATTCAGACGGTTATGACGGAGTTGTTTTTGGTGGAACTGTTGATTTTGATTATGTTCTTCCTACTAATGTTGTAATCTTTTCAAACACCGATTTTGCATTTGGAAGTGATTTACCAAAAGTTGCAATAAGTGAAATTCTTGGTGCCGGATACAGATTTACGATTTCAGAAAAGTATTATTTTCAAGTTGGTGGAGGTCTTGGATTTGTATTTTTTGATCATGGGGATGATTCAAATTCTTATTCATACTCAGAAGGAAAAGCATCTTTATATTGTGAAGCAGGTCCTGCTCTTGCTGCAAAATTCGGAGTTAAATTTACTGATCTAATTGGCATGAATTTTGGATTTGATGCAATCTATAACCCTGTAAAAATTTGGTCTGATACAGATTCAATTGATCCAGAATCACACCTGTCAATAATTCCAAAAGTTTGCTTCGTATTATCTTTCTAAGAGTAATTAGATAAATTTAAACATCAGCCAAGTCAAGCTTGGCTGGATTTTTTTTTGTTCTTGATACTTGCGATTTATTCAAAAAAAATGAAAAATTGACAAAAAGGGCATAGGTGTGTATATTTAAACTAACGGGGACGCAAAGCAAATGAGCGACCGCCTCCGTTAAGCTATTTTGGATAGCCCGCCGAAGTCGTCACACTTATGGGCGGGCTTTTTTATGCTCTTAAGTCCTATTTGATTAGGAAGGTGAGCAGGTCTATAACAATTGCGGTGATTGCAATGACAAGCATTGCTTTTTCGTACTTTGTCACAGACAGCCTCCTTCATTCACGAGAAATTGGAGGCAAGCCGCCACAATTTACTAAGCGTCCCCTATGTATTGTATAGTAAATAAAATATATAAAATCTACAAGTTGTTGTAGAAAAGAATATCGCCTAACACATATAAGGCTCCAGCTTGTCAATAAGAATCCACAAAAAATAATCACTTAAGGCTGTGTTTTTTTATTTGTTAAAACCAAGTTTTTTCATTATTTTTAGAGATATGCAAGTATTAATACAGCCATATGGCAAATCTGAGATTTCTCTATCATTTCTGTCTGGTTTTACAGAACCTGTATTAAATGCTGTACGAAGGCTTCCCAACCGCAGGTACGACCCCTCACAAAGAATTTGGATTATACCGGATAGTCAGGAATGTATGGATTCGCTCTTACAGAATCTCTACTTAACAGGGCTTTTCACTTATGAGAATGTTAATGAAAATCAGAATTATCCGAAAAACACAAATGACGAATTAATTATTGATTATGTTCAAAAAGAAACAAAAAAACTTGAAGAAGTGTTGACGGTCCGTCATTATTCAAAATGTACAATTGACCGCTATAAAAAATGGGTTCAACTGTTTCTTACTCAAAATATTGCATCGGATAGCAAGTGTAATAATCAGTCTGCACAGAAAGAAATAAATGAATATTTAAAGTTTCTGGCACTAAAAAAGAATGTCAGTGCATCAACGCAGAATCAGGCTCTTGCAGCACTTCTTTTCTATTATAGATTTGTAAAAAATGAGCCTA
>JAHAZL010000049.1 GCA_018384055.1 Treponema sp. | reverse complement strand
ATATTATAATATGATTATGAATATTTTTTCACGCTTTACGGGCCATGGTATGACGGTTTTTGCCCTAGTTGGTGAAAGCGGTACCGGAAAAAGTTTCCGTGCAAAACTTATAGCTCAGGAAAATGGCATTGAAGCCATCATTGATGACGGACTCCTCATTCAGAACGACAAGATCATTGCGGGTCGTACGGCAAAGCATGAAAAAACATATATGGGTGCCGTTAGGATTGCCCTTTTTGACGATAAGCAGCATCGGGATCAGGTTGCAAAAGCCCTTCAGACAAATAAAATCAAGAAACTCCTGATCATCGGAACTAGTGAAAAGATGGCTCAGAAGATAACTTCCCGCCTCCAGATTCCCCTTCCTTCAAAAATTATAAAAATAGAAGACATTGCAACAAGGGAAGAACTTGAAAAGGCTATCAGAAGCCGCCAGATTGAAGGAAAGCATGTAATTCCAGTCCCTGCCATTGAAGTAAAGAAAAGCTATTCCCAGATTTTCTACGATTCCATGAAGGAAATTGCCGGAAAAAGTTCTGCAAATTTCAAGATTCTCAATCTTTTTGGAAAAAAGAAGCAGTCTACCCTTGAAAAGTCCATTGTCACACCGGAATTCAGCAAGAAAGGCAGAATTGAAATCTCTGAAGCCGCCCTTAGTCAGATGGCTATGCATTGTGTAAGCGAATTCTCAAAGGACATAAGGATTAAGAAACTTTCGATCAAGACAAATTCCCGCGGATATAAGCTCATTATTACCGTTGATGTTCCTTTTGGCCGTCAGCTTACGGGAGAAATTCACAGGCTTCAGCAGTATGTCATTGAAAACATTGAGAAATACACGGGAATTCTCATTGAAGAAGTAAGCATCATTATAGACAAAATCACTGTAAATAAATAAAATACTCCCCATTGTGTTAGTTAGATATGGAACGGATGCAAAGGGGCGTCCAGTAAAAAAAGCTGTCGTTTATACTAAAGAAGAACATAATATCCCCCTTTCTGCCATCGACAGCGATGCTATTTACATTATTAACCAGCTAAAGAACAACGGCTTTGATTCATATATTGTGGGCGGAGCTGTACGCGATCTCATCGGCAAGAGAAAACCAAAGGATTTTGACATTGTTACCGATGCAACCCCAAGCAGAATAAAGAAGATATTTAGGAATTCCCGCATCATCGGAAAAAGATTCCGACTTGTCCATATTTTCTTCGGCGAAAAGATTTTTGAAGTGAGTACATTCCGTTCAATTTGTGATGGTTCCGTTGGCAATGCCTTTGGAAACATGGATGAAGACGTAATGCGCCGTGACTTTACCCTCAATGCCCTTTATTACGATCCCCTGAAGGAACAGGTAATAGATTATGTTGATGGAATTAATGACATAAAAAAAGGTGTCGTAACTCCTGTTATTCCATTGGACAGAATTTTCATCGAAGACCCTGTAAGAATGCTTCGTGCCGTTAAATACGGTGCTACTACAGGATGCAAGCTTCCTAGAAAACTTAAGAAAAAGATTCGTGAATCTGCACCTCTTCTTTCTCCTGTTTCGCCTTCCCGCCTTACGGAAGAACTTTTAAAGATAATCAACAGCGGCCATTCAAGAAACATTGTATCTGCAGCCCTTGATACAGACCTTTACATTTACCTTCAGCCGGCCGCAACCGGTTTAATGCTTGAAAGCAAAAGCTATGCAAAAAACTATATGGAAAGCCTTTCACAGCTGGATGAACTTGTAAAGAACAAACCTGAAAGCAAACTGGGAGAAAGACTCTACTATATACTCAAGGATTTTGTTGCCCAGCTTACAGACTGGACAGAAGAAAAGAAGGACAGTTCTGCTGCAGAACTCTACAAGAGAACCTGGGCAATTTGCCGCAACTTTGTTTTGCCAATGAATCCCCAGAGAACCGAACTTGATTATGCTGTAAGAAAGGTTCTTGTAGACCTTGGCATTCAGCTCAAGAAAAAACAAAAGCCTAAGAGACCAGTTAGAAAAACAGGTTCCCAGGCTTAAAAGATGAAGGGGGATGACCAATAAGTTCAATAAGTGTCATTTTCTTGACCGGAAAATCCATTTAATTGCAATACAAGAGATTGCGGTGTCGAGCACGACAATGACTCATACTTATTGGACAGCCCCTTTTTTTATTTCTTGCAGAAAGAAATTATTTCGTTTATTGCATCATATCTGCATTTGTCTTCAAGCAGTTCATGGCGGATGCCGTTATAAATTTTGATTGATACGTCCTTTATACCCATTCCGCAATAGATTGCAGCAAGACGGCTTACGGTTTTACCGAATGAACCTACAGGATCTTCTGCTCCACACATGATTTTTATTGGCAGCTCCCTGCTGATTTTCTTCAAGTTACGGGGCTTATGGATGTAGTTGAGCAAGGCAACCAGGTTGTACATGAATCCTGTTGAACATACAAAGCCGCACATCTTGTCCATCTTGAAAATGTCAACGCTAAGGCTGTCAGACGAAAGCCAGTCGGAATCCGTCTTTGCATCCTTGAACTTTGCATTGTATGGTTTGAAGGTAATGTTATGAAGAAGCATGCTGGTATGGTCTCTTCCAAAGAACAGCTTGATTAGGCCAGCAAGAATTTTACCTCCACCAACCAAGAAAGGTCTTGGTCCTGCTGTTCCAAGGAGAATGGTCTTGTCCAGTTCTCGTCCATAATTTTCTATTACATATTGAGCAACGAAGGAACCGTAGCTGTGTCCCATAAGGACAATTTTTGCACCTGGAAACTGCTGTTTTGCATAGAGAATTTCCTCATGTATGTCTTCTCCGCATCTTTTGAAATTTACTTTTCCAGGATTCCCCAGGGGAAGTCCGTTTATTTCTGCAGTCTTACCGTGGCCACGATGGTCCTCAATAATGATGGCACCGTTGTTTTCACAGATGAATGATGCAAGTTCTTCATATCTAAGGGCATGTTCTGCCATACCATGACTAAGGACAACAGCAAAATCAGGCTCTACTTCTGGAGTCCACTGATGAATAACATTTGATTTTCCGTCAGACATTTTAAGCTGAAAATTTTCGTACTTCATGAAATCAATTATAACATGGAATTTTTCTTTTGTAATGACTTTTTTTTCTGCCCTCTATATAATTGAAAACATGTCAGAAATCGTAACAGCAGAAAAAATGGTAGCCGGCGGTGACTGCATCGGATCACTCAATGGTAAAAAAATATTCATTCCCTATGCAATTCCAGGCGAAAAGCTTGAGGTCGAAATCACAAATGATGCAAGGGATTACTGCAATTCAAAAATCATAAATGTAATTGAACCATCTGAAAAAAGAGTAATGCCATTCTGCCCTCTTTATACAACTTGCGGCGGATGCAACATGCAGCACATAGAATCTTCTTACCAGAGGGAATTGAGGTCCCAGATTTTAAGGGATGCCTTTGAACATGAAGGAATTGAAGTTGGCAGCATAGAAATTATTGCAGGTGCAGACAAAGGTTACCGTTCAAGGTTTCAGTTTCACGACGGCGGTCTTATGGGAAAAAGAAGCAACGACATAATTCACCTGGAAATGTGTCCCTGTGCTACGGAAGAAATTAACCATTACCTTAAGGAAGTTCCATTTGAACAACGTCCGGAAGGCCGCATTCATGTATTCGGAGCAAAGCATATTTCAAATGTTCCAGATGGCTACGACAAAATCTTGATTGCAGAAAACACTGATTCGGATCGACGCGTAAAAAACAATTTCAGGAAACAACAGAAAACAACTCCCGGCGGCAGAAAACTAAAGAAGCAGAAACATATAAAGGCACGCTACGGCGGAACCACATTGAATGAAGCTACCCTCTGTCAGGTTGAACTTCTTGGGAAAAAATTGAATTTTGACATCCAGGGATTCTTCCAGTCAAACCTTGAAGTTCTTGAAAAATCAATTCCCCTTGTAACAGGAGGTCTTGAAGGGAAAAATGTTCTTGACATGTACAGCGGCTGCGGAACATTCAGCGTTTTCCTTGCAGATAAATTCGAAAAAGTAACGATGGTAGAGCACAATAAGAGCGCCATTGTTTTTGCAGAACAGAACATGGTTGGAACTAAGCACGAAAGCTTTGGACTTTCAGGCGCCGTGTGGACAAAATACCATGCAGAAAATGTTATCAAGCAAGGCGGAGAATTCGACGCAGTGATCATAGACCCTCCAAGAAGCGGAATGGAAAAGGAAGTGTGCCAATGGCTTCAGAAGACCGGAATACCTCACATCAGAAGCGTATCCTGTGACATAGCAACCCATGCCCGCGACATAAAGTTCCTTATTCGTGCAGGATACAGGCTTGAAAAACTTTATCTTCTGGATTTTTACCCGCAGACAGGTCATATTGAAAGCCTTGCAATTCTTGAAAAATGAAAAAACTAAACAGTTTACTTGTATTCATATTTTTGGCTCTTCCACTTTTTGGCCAGAGAACTTTTGTCGATAAGGAAATAGACTTTGCCGAAACAATGCCGACAGACATTAATGTAATCGGCGGAATGATTACCTGTCAGCCAGTCCGCACAAGTTACGGATACATTGCAACAGGTGACGGCAAGCAAATTTACGGTTTCACACAGGAAGGAAAGATGCTCTGGCAGAGGGCCGCTAAATTCAGGCTCAAGAAATTCCTTTCTGTTTTTTCAGAAGATTTAATCTGCGTTGTTTCTACAGACTCCAGGGTTTCCCTCCTCAATTCAAGCGGCCTTAACCTTTGGACCATAAGGTGTGACTTTGTAATTTCAGACGAACCCGTTCAGGGGGCAGACGGAAGAATATTTATCCGAGGGAAAAATATGGTTGCATGCTACGGCATCAAAGGAACCCAACGCTGGGAAACAAAAACTCCAGATCAGAACCAAAAGATTAAACCATGCATTCTTGCCGACGGTTCAATCGTCATTATTCAGGCCAGGACACAGGAAGGGAAATCTGTAGGTACAAGACTTTCGCCTTTTGGAAAATTCCTTGAAGAAATTGTTTTTGCAGGTGAAGTTACTGAAGCTGTAGCCATGAGCGACGGCATTGTTCTTTCCTTCAGGGACGGCAGCGCTGGATTGCTTTCCGTTGACAATAAAAACACGGTATCAAAATGGACCATTCCCTCAGGTCCCAACGGAATGAGTTCTCCAATCCGAATAATTCCGGACATGAACAACCGGGAGGTTTTATTTGTTTATGGACCTGTTTCAAAGGTCGCCAGAGTTAAAACTGACAGCGGAGAAATTCTTTCTCAATTTGATTCTGGCATCGGAAGTTCCGATTTGTCTTATTGTGCCCTTACATCACAAGGAATTACCCTTGCAACAAAATCCAAGGCATGCTGTTTAAGAAAAGACGGAAAAACAGCCTGGAGGGTCAGGTTTGATCCTAAAAAATCCATCAAGTATCTTTTTACATCCGATTCTGGATATATGGTCCTGTGCAACAGCAACTGGTCAATGGAACTTTACCAGACAAGGCTAAATGTTGAAACGGCAGCATCCTCTTTTTATGAATCCAAACCCAAGCAACTAAAATTTGAAAACCCTAATAACCAGATGCCTTCATCATATGAACTTGGCCAGACTCTTGATGATGAATTGACAGAAGAAATGCGCAGGTCCTTTATTGAAGGTAACTTTAAGGAAGATGAAGAAGAATATCTTTCCCTGCTTTCCATGGAAATAAAGGAAATGGCCCGCCAATGGAACAGGAACAAAGCCCAGGGCTTAAGGGAAAACCTTTTCTTCAGGGAAAACATGGATTATTCCGTAAGGCTACTCGAAGTTGCAAGCGAAAGCCAGATTTATTTCTGCCGCAGGGAATTGAATTCCATGCTCCGAAATGTATCTGATCCTGCATTGATGGTAAGGCTCATAAAGAATGCAGGGAAATCTGGATGGGATCCAGACTGCCAGACCCTTGAAACCTTTGAATATTTGATGAATACAAAAAAAATCAAGCCTTCTGACAAACTGCTTCTTGATGCAATCATAGACAGTACATGGGAAATTTGCCTTTTCATGGGAAGACCAACTTTCTACCAGAAGGGGAAAAACATACTCAGCTATATGCTCTACCCTCAATTCTCAAAGGAAACCAGGGATAAAGCTGTGGAAGTAATGAAAAAGATAGCGGCTTCAAAACTTTGATTTTACGGTTTTTACAGTGACAACCGTCAAAATCGGTGTTAAAATATAATGGTTAATAATCGTGGAGGATTTTATGAAGAAATTTTTAGCATCTTCTCTCATTGTTTTTACTTTGGCATTAACAAATGTTTTTGCAATTGATGTCAATGAAAAGGAACTTAAGAGTACAGGTGATGAAGGTACAATCGTTTTCGAAAACTATTCTGGACCTCATGCTGTAATTGAAACAATCGAAGCAATTAAAGCAATCGGTAGCGGACTTGGAAACAGACTCAAGGCTAACGGTCTTGATAAGGAAGCTACAGTCGGCGCCAACGAAAAATATACTGTAATTCATGCAGTTGACGAAACAACAGGAAAGCTTGATGCAGATATTCTCATCATCAATTCAAATGCTACTGTTGACCACATCCGCAACTTGAGGAGAATCATCGGCGCTTACCTTTCAGCAGCATACGGCTACAACGAAAATGATGCATCTACAGTTGCAACATTCGTAACAGTTTACAATGCCGTTTACCGCCAGAACCTTGATGCTTTCAAGGGAAAGTACAAGGACATCGTTACAAAAAACCTTACAGCATCCAAATGCGGTCTTTCTACAAAATGGTCAGATTGGCCAGGTAACTCTCAGATTGTGATTCCACTTGGTGAATTTGCCGACGGCGGTCTTTCTTCTGTAGAAACTTCGGTAATCAGCGACAAGAATGTTGTTAATTCCATGAAAGAAGAAGATGACAAGGGAATCGATGAACGCAAGAATATGGTAGACATCAAGGAACGTGAAGCTGACGCTGCATCTGAAAAGGCACAGAATGCTGCTAAAGATGCCAGTCAGGAAAAGAAGAACCTTGATGAACAGAAGAAAGTTCAGAAGGATGCTGAAAAGGAAGCCGCTGCAAAGAAGGCCGAAGCTGACAAGAAACAGAAGGAAGCAGCTGCAAAGAAGGCTGAAGCCGACAAGGCAAAGAAGGAAGCCGCAGCAAATCCAAATAACAAGCAGAAACAGCAGGAAGCCGCTGCAAAGAAAGCTGAAGCTGACAAAAAGCAGCAGGAAGCTGACAAATCTACAGAAGCTGCTTCAAAGGCAGAAGAAAAGGCTAAGGAAGAAAAGGCTAAGACTGAAGAACAGAAGACTAAGGTAGAAGAAGCCCTAGCCGCTGCAGAAGAACTTCAGAAGAAGGCTGACAAAAAGCAGGATGAAGCTCAGAACGAACGACAGGAAATCGCAAAGGATCAGACAGAACTCCTTAAGAATGAACTCCAGACTGCAAAGGATGGAACAGTTCTTGGTCTCAAGGTTCTTGACTCAGATGAAAAATTGAGCACACTCGTTAAGATCAATGCAAAATCAGGAGATGTTGTTCGTGAATCCCCTGTAAAGGTTATCCGCGGAAGAACAGTTCTTGAAGTCCGCGACCCTATCATTGATACAGTAACAAATGCAGTAATGCCGGCTAAGAATTCCGGTGATGCAGCATTCTATATGGCTGTCTGCGGAGAAAACTCTGGCAAGAGTGCAGTTAAACTTTGCCTCATCGACGGTTTCTCAATGGAAATCCAGAAGGAAAGTGATGAAGCCCTTTCAAAGGATTCTGTTCTTGTAACAAACGGAAGCAACTACTACTGTGTAATTGAAGAAAACGGAAAGTGTTTTATTGGAAACTACGACAAGTCAATTGTTCTCAAGCAGAAGAGCACAATCGCAGTAAATCCAGCTACAGCAATCACTGTTACAGCTAGCGGTCTTGTTGTGACTACAGAAGGAAACAGGAGCGTGCTTCTTTCCCTTTCTGATCTTTCTTTAATCAGCAATAATGACACAAGCAATGCCAAATAAGTAAGGTTTGGCTAAATAAAGAAGGGGATGACCAATAAGTTCAAAAAAGTGTCATTTAATTGCAATACAAGAGATTGCCGTGTCGAGCACGGCAATGACTCATACTTATTGGTCATTCCCTTTTTTGATAGAAATCACGAGTTTTTTTTCAGGCTTTCATAAAGTTTTTCGTATTCAAGTGCAACCTTATCCCAGGAATAGTTTTCATGGATATAATCAGATGAATGTTTTATCATTGGTTCAAGAGACTTCCTTCCCTTCTCCATTACTTGCAGAATAAGTTTTTCCAGAAGCCTGCTAAGTTCATCCGATGTATTTGGAGAATAAAGGTATCCTGTCTCTTCGTTGACAATCTTGTTTAGACCTCCTGTGGCATGAGCAACTGGAATTGTTCCAAAAGTTTGAGCTATGAAATCTTCAAGACCACAAGGTTCAAACCAGCTTGGATGAAGAGAGAAATCTGCGGCAGCAACAGAAAGTCTTGCAGAAATCTTTTCATACCCCTTGAGATATACAATGCTACCTTCAAATTTCTTTGACATGGCGGCCATCTTTTCTTCCAGTTCAGGAGCTCCTTGACCTGCAAAAATAAACTTTACTTTAAGTCCTTTATAGAGTATTTTTTCAGCGGCCTCGCACATTACTTCGATGCCTTTCTGATGAACAACCCTTCCGTGGTATGCAATATAGACAAAATCATCTTCCCGTCCGTCAGTATCGATATGTCCATACTGAGTCAGACAATCTGGAACCTCTTTCATATTCCTTGATGCGTATTTTTTAAGGAACAGGCTTCTTCCCCGGTATTTTCCTTCCAAATCAAGAGTCATCGGATTGTAGGCAAAAGGAAGCAGAGACTTTTCAACATCAAAAGTATCGTACCGGGAAAAATCAATGCCATTTGTTATACCAACAATTGAAATATTTCTGCTTCTGAAGGATTCTGCAAGTCCAGCCGTGTCGGTTTTGTCCTCAAGAATTTCAGCAGCATACTGCGGAGAAACAGTAGTAATGCAGGCTTCCATTCCAGACAGAATGAAAGGTTCGATGGCTCCATTGCAGACCCCCTTTTCAAGGTAATCCCTTGGAAGTCCTGAATAGTAAACGGCACTGTCAATGCTTGCAAAATTATGGTGATACCCTGGACCTGCATTGTGAATTGTAACAACAAACCTTGTATTCTTAAATGCTTCGGAAAAATGCCCATAAGCTGGAACCATAGCAGTTGCAGCATCCTGACAATGAAGCACATCAGGAATATTTTCCTTGCAAAAAATCTCACCGTATCTGATGACAGCCTTCTGGAAAACGGTGTTCAGGAAGTTGACATCAAAATGCCCTTGTCCCTGTTTATGTTCCGGATCTTCAAGTTCATCCTGATGAGTATAGGTATAAACTGCCCTTTTTTCCGTGAAGAACGGATGCTTAACAAAGACTATGTTCACCC
Organism: Treponema sp.; assembly: GCA_018384055.1. Taxonomy (GTDB): domain Bacteria; phylum Spirochaetota; class Spirochaetia; order Treponematales; family Treponemataceae; genus Treponema_D. The sequence continues at coordinate 9,975 of JAHAZL010000049.1, read as the reverse complement.
CGTTCATTCTGCCTGAAAAGTAAACTAGCTTTTCAAAATGTTCATCTACCTTTATTTCCGCAACCTTATCTTCAGAATTACTGTCACAGTTTTCAACATGAGACAAATCCGTACATCCATAGAAAGGAATAAAGAGTGTCATTGAATGTCCAAGACGGGCAAGACTTTCACAAAGGGAGGTGGCAACATTCTTAACACCACCAGCCTCTGCAATTCCTGCATATTCACGGGAAACAAGCCAGATGTTCATTTTCTTTGCTACTTCCTTTTGAAATCTGGCCTCAAAACTTCAGCACCGTTCATATAAACCATCTGAAGCTGAGAATTATCTTCCATGTACAAAGTAACCATTACACGAATGCACTTTGGAAGCATGCCGACAATTTCAAGCTCAGGCATTCCAAAAAGAGCAACTTTTGAAGTATCAACGCCAGTATCACTGTGCCTCAAAGCATAGCATGGATTCATGACATTAAGGTCCGGAGTCATTGTAAACTGAATTGATACAAGATCTTCTGATTTAACATTATTAAGGGAAAACAACTGACGGCACATGTCGCCAACATTCTTAAGAATATCTTCCTTAGTATTTTCTGAGCAAACAGCCCCTCTCAAGGCATACAGTCTTTTCATTTATTACCTGCTATTTTATTTGATTGTTTTTAAATGCCGAAATAATTGCTGCGGCATCACCGGACTTGAACATATCCTGAAGATGAGGATAAACCTTCATGAGTTCACCTATTTTTTCAAACTGTTTGAAAGTCTTGTCCATTTCCAAATAGCTGAAAGCATTCTTGTCAGCATACTGTTCAAGTTTAAGATTCAGCATGGCAAGGAAATCATCGTAGGATTTTTTTGCCTTATTGTAAACTTCAATGTCTGGAATACGGCAGTCAGAAACTTCTATCATGGAAAATGCAATGCCTTCAAATTCGCCTTTCCTAGACATGAGGATTTCAAGAACTTCACTTTCAGTTAAAGCAGAAGGAGAAACTACAGTCCCAGTATTCTTCTTGATGATGGAATCAGCAATGAGTCCAGCAGCAACTTTCGCCCTATTGCCATAATATTCCTGAAGATCCTCGTTAGTCTTTATTATATTTTCCTTGTAGAGCTTAAGGATCTGTTCTGGAGAAATGCTCATGCCAATGTTGAATTTAATGTTATAGGAAAAATCTGCATTGGATGCAGCATAATCCTTGTAAAGTTTTGCAGCAGGAAGTTCGCCGGCAACAGTCTGGCTTGTCTTGTATGGAGTAAGGTCAAAAGTTTCAAGGGTAACATTTGTAGGAAGAAGTCTTTCCCACCTCCAGGTAAAGGCTCCGGCAACAATCGGCTTTTCAAATACTCCACAGGTTTTTGAAGTCATTACGGCGCAATATCCAGGCTTAATCATAAAAGTAATCCAGCCGATATAGAAAACAACGGCAGAAAAAATTGCAAGTACTGTTAAATTAAAGAAGAATTTTTTGGCTTTCATTTTTTTCCAACCCCAAAATTGAATTTAATAACGCTACCATATATAATACACGATAAACGGACTTTTATAAAGACTATGGCAAAAAACATCATCAAAGAAGCCTTAAAGAAATCATTCCTCTTCAAGCTTACCTGTCGAACAAGTCTTTTTCTTGGTTCATTTCTTGTTGTTCTTTTTCTATATTACCTAAGCGGAAACCATCAGAATTTTCAGGATTCAACTCAGCTGTTTATACTTTTTCTTTGTTCTCTGGACAGCATTGCCCTTTTCCTTTTTACAATCTCAGGCATGATTGAAAGCATTGTTTTATTTTTTGTTTCCCGAAAAAAAAACCTGTGGATATATTTTTCCGTATTTTTGTTTTCAGCCATAATTTCTGCTGCAATGTTTTTTCTCGTCAGAACCCTATCAATGCTAACTCAGGGAAACCTGTGATACTTTCGCAGTAAAAGGAACATAAATCAGGAAACTTCCTTTTTTTGCCTTAAGGCTGATTGGCTTTCCACTTTCAAAATATTCCATTGAAATTCTGTTTGAAAGGCTTGGCATTCCTTTTTCAAAAAGTTGATTCCATTCAAAGCCCTTGCATTCAAGTTTTGTATTTTCATATTCTGAAGAAATTCTTGAAACTGAAATTCTATCTTCAAAAGTTACATTGGAAATTTCCATTGAAGCTCCATGCCCACAAAACCAGACAGCCTGTTCCCCGCAAAGCCAAACATCAGCATGATAATCTCTGGAAAATGAATCATACAGGGCCATAAAGTGATCGGGTCTACCACCGTTTCCACCGCAAAGGACAACTTTACCATCTGGACCAGCAATTTTTCTCGCTTTAATAAGTGCAAGTTCAGAATCCGTATAATCCTTATCATGGGAATATACATCCCTTTCGCACTGGTATTTTTCAAGAAGTTTTCTGTCGGAAACGCTGTCAAAATCCCCAACAAGAAAATCCGGATCTTTTGAAACAAGTCCATAGTCAAAAAACTTTTCATAGGTATCAAGACCGGAATCGGCAGCAATAATGTAATCAATCGCAAGATTATTAAAGAAAGGAGCTGTCTTTTCTGTATCCGGAGCCTGACCACCGGTAAAAATCAAAACTGTCATAATGGAAATTTCCTCATTTTTATGTTACAAATATATCATGTTTTCGTCTAAAAGTGTAAAGATTCCAGAGACTCTCAAAAAAGTAGCAGAAATTTTTAACAGAAATGGATATTCCGTTTATCTTGTAGGTGGTGCTGTCCGTGACATGATCATGGGCAAAGGCGTGCACGATTATGACCTTGCTACAGATGCCACACCGGAACAGGTAATGAATATCTTTCACAAGGTTATACCTACCGGAATCCAGCATGGAACCGTTACTGTTCACATTTTTGGCATGCACCTTGAAACTACAACTTTTAGAACAGAATCAGATTACAGTGACGGCAGACATCCGGACAAAGTTGAATATGCAAGAACCATTGAGGAAGATTTAAGCCGCCGTGACTTTACAATGAATGCCATTGCCGCAGACTTGAAAGACGGAACCATAAAGGATCCATTTGACGGTATGGGAGACATTAAACGAAAAACAATCCGCACCGTAGGTAATCCCCTTGAAAGATTTGGTGAAGACGGATTAAGACCTATAAGGGCCATTCGTTTTGCAGGGCAGCTGGGATTTACGATTGAGAAAGAAACCTTGAAGTCAATTTCAAATCCAGATGTAATAAGAAAGATAAAGTCAATTTCAATTGAAAGATTCCACGACGAATTCTGCAAGATAATGAAATGTGAAAAACCTAGCGTTTGCCTAAGACTTCTTGAAGACAATGGCTTAATGGACATATTCATTCCGGAATTCAAGGTTTGCAGAGGTTGCATTCAAGGAGACAAAAGGGGGTTCCATGAATTTGATGTTGCTGATCACAATTTCTACGCCTGTGACGGAGCACCTAAAGACAACCTTATAGTAAGGCTTGCTGCCTTCTACCACGACATAGGAAAACCTGAATCAAGAACTACAGAAACAATAGGCAAAATAGAATACATTCACTTCCATGGACATGAAACTATTTCCGAAAAGAAATGCCGTGCATCCATGACAGCCCTAAAGTTTTCAAATGACGACATAAAGCAAGTTACTCACCTTGTCAAAAACCACATGTTCTTCTATGAATCAACCTGGTCTGACAGTGCCGTAAGAAGATTCCTCATCAGAATTGGGATTGAAAATCTGGATAACCTTATTTACCTCCGTCTTGCAGACATACACGGAATGCACAATGTTGCAGCCGTTCCTGGAAGTCCAACATGGAACAACCTTGTGGAACTGAAGGAGCGCATAGCAAAAGTCGTAAGCGAAAAATCAGCCTTAAGCCTTAAAGATCTGAAAGCAAACGGAAACGATCTTATGAATGCCGGAATTCCCAAAGGTCCACACCTTGGGAAAATTCTTGCAGAACTTTTTGAAACTGTAACAGAATCCCCTGCCATGAATGACAAAGAAAAACTTGTTGAACTTGCCAAGAACATTTATGAGCAGAAGATTAAAGCTAAGCAGGAATAATTTTAATCCTTAACCATCCTTGCATGGCTTATACCCGATTCATCTTTTTTAATATAAATTTTGCTAGGAATTCTCGTTTCAAGTTCATCAACATGGGAAATAATTCCAACAAGCTTGTTTCCCTGAGAAAGGTCTTCCAAAGCCTTCATAGCCTTGTTAAGTGTATCTCCGTCAAGAGTTCCGAAACCTTCATCAATGAACATGGCATCAAGTTTTATTCCGCCTGAATTTGCCTGAATCTCATCGGCAAGACCAAGAGCTAGAGACAAAGAGGCCTGGAACTGTTCTCCACCGGAAAGCGTATGAACATTCCTTTCCCTTCCAGTATAAAAATCCTTAACATTCAAATCAAGGCCAAGTTCAGACCCATCGTCTTCAATGCGACGTCGGAGTTCATATTTATTGTCTGTCATTGTTTTAAAGCGAAGATTAGCTCGGCGATTTATCTGGTCAAGACAATGCATCTGTACATAAGTTTCAAGGGATGGCCTTCCCTGTCCTCGGTTTGTACCGGTGGAAACTTCATAGAGTGCGCTAATCATATTGTACCTGTCATTTACACTTGAAATTTTTGGCAAAAGTACCTCGATTTTCTGTACGCTTTCCTGATTGACCCCTTTTCTTTCATTCATTGAATCACGCTGACTATTAAGGGAATCCTTAATATTAAGCTGCTTATTTTTTTCAGATGTCAATTTTTCAACATCAACCTCAGGTATCTTTTTAAGCTCCTTTTCGAGGCCTTCAATCTCACCTTTAATTTTTGCCATGAAATTTTCATATTCGACTTTTGCATTGTCTGCATCTTCAACATCTGAATTAAGTCTGGAAATAACTTTTTCAAGTCTTTCCAATTCTTTTTTTGCTGAATTATAATCACTGAATTTGAGACCGGATTTTTTTTCCAAAAGATTTTTTTTATCAGCTTCAAGCTTTGCTTTCTCAGAAGAAATAGCAATGTCGAGTTTAGAAATATATTCAGAGATTTTGTTCATTTCATTTTCTGCTTTTGGAATTTCAACTTCAAGACTTTCTCTTAGCTTTTTGGCTTCCATTTCCTTACATAATGAGTCCTTGATTTCCAAACAGGCATTTTCATTATCTTTCTTTTTTGAATTCATTTTTTCAGCAAGGTCAGAGTCCCTTGCCGTTACACCTTCGAAATACTTGGAAAGCAAATCATTAATGTTGCCAACAAGACTTTGAACCAATCCCTTTTTATTGCCGGCATCAAGGGAAAGCTTGTTGGCTTTGGCACTTATGGAATCCAAAAGGTTCTTTGCATCTTCAACTTCCTTCTGAGTTGGTGCATTGTGGGACTTTGCTGCCAGATGAGGATGATCTATTGAACCACATACAGGGCAAGGCATGCCTTCTTTAAGTGTTTCTGCCAAAATACCTGCCTGCTCAAGATTGAAGAGCTGGATTTTTTCAGTATATGATGCATTTGCTCTACTGAATTCAGCGTTTGCTTCCGCAAAAGCAGCTAGAGCCAAATTCAAAAGGCTATCTTCGGAAGCAAGTTTATCTAGTCTATCTTCAATTTCTTCAAGTTCTTTTTTTTCGGTCTGATTTTTTTCAAGGGCAGCATCAAGGCTTATAATATTTTCACCTGCGTTTTTTAGTGACTCGAATTTTTCTTTCAAATCCTTTATTTCATTTTCTTTTTCTATTTTTGCTTGAACAAAAGAATTCTTAGAATTTAAATTCTCTGACAATTTCGTTGACAGTTCAGATAAATCTCTTTCAGCATTAAAAATTTCTTCATAGAGGGAAAGTGATGACTCAAGAAGATTCTTGTCTTTTGTCAAAGACGGAATTTCTTCTGCTCTTTTGTTTGCAGCTTCAAATATCTTATAAATTTCAGATTTTTCTCCCTCTTTTGAAACAAATAATTTTTGGGAATAGGAAATCTGTTCTTCAAGTTTTTTTCTATTTTCCCCAATCTGAAGATTTTTATTGATGGTTTCAATTTCCTTTTCTACTTTTGAAATATCATCCAAAAGTGTAGTCAAAGTTTTTTCATCCTTAGAAACAAATTCCTTGAGGATTCTAATGTCTTCACCATCAACATAACCAGAAGTTTTTATGCGGTTTACATCTTTATACAGTTCATCGGTTTCGGAGATTTCAATTCTTGAAAGTGCATCTTTAAATTTCATTGACAATTCATCAAGCTGCATTTTTGTTTCTTTCTTTTCATCTCCAAGAACAGACTGAAGGCGTTCATATTTTTCTGTATGAAAAAGTTCACGGAAAATTTTACCCTTTTCATTTTTGTCGGAAAGAAGGAGTTTCTGAAAACTGCCCTGTGCAATCATTGCAATCCTGCAGAACTGGTCTTTCTTAAGGTTGAGAATTGTTTGTACTGCCTCATTTACCTTCGAAAGTCCAGACACAGGATCTTTTTTTTCACTCAAATAAGTCAAAACAGCAGAAGCCGGTTCCTTTGTTGTTCCATTTCCACGGCGAACTTTTCTTTCATAATCAGGGTTTCTTATGACTTTATATTTGTTTCCATTGGCTTCGAATTCAAGTTCAACTACCGTAGGAGTATTTTCATCAGCAAAATGAGAACGAAGCATATCAACGCTTCTATCAGTGCCGCTTGGACTTCCATAAAGAGCAAAAGTTATGGCATCAAAAATCGTAGTCTTTCCAGCACCTGTATCACCTGCAATAAGGTACAACCCATTTTTACCAAGATCTTCAAAATTTATTTCAGTTTTGTCTCTGTAGGATTCAAATCCAGTCATTACAAGCTTTAATGGTCTCATTAGTTTTCTCCCCAAATGTTTTCAATGAGCGACTGAATGTATTCTTTTTGCATATCGTCCATGTCCGTACCTCTTCTTGCCTTGTAAAAGGCTTCAAAAACATCTAGAGGTTTCTTTTCATCTACAGCATCGAATTTCTCCACACTTTCGGCTGCCTTTGTGGCTTTATTGTCATAAGTAATTTTTAAAATATTTGGATAAACTGACCTTAATGTAGAGATGGCATCAAGAACATCGTTTTCATCAGTAAGAATCACATCAATAAAATCTTCTGCATTGTATGGGTCATTCTTTGAATTTTTCATGATTTCATCAAAGGTTGCCTTTATTTGCCTAAGTTCACGTTTTGGAACAAGCGGAACAAGTTCTATATCTTTTTCACCTTTTTTTCCCAGAGTAATTACGGGCATAACTTTATTATGGTCAAGTTCCGAAACAGAATATTTCAATGGAGTTCCGGAAAACATTACCTTTGATTTTCCAATTTCCTGTTGTTTGTGGATGTGTCCAAGAGCAACATAATCAAAATCTTTGAAAATCTGGTCACTTACAGCATCAAGGCCACCAATAACGTTTTCTTCGGATTCACAGCGTTCTGCACTAAGAATATTCTGATGTGCTACAATTATATTTCTTTCAGATGAATTAAGTTCCATCTGTTTTACGGCACAAGAAACAGCATCCTCATAGGATTCAATTTTTTCATCAGGAAAATAATGCTGCACAATGGAAGGCTTAATAAAAGGAAGAAGGTAAAAGTTTACGGAACCATTTTCATCTTTCAAAACAATAGGTTCAATATTCCCGTCATATACCTTTGAAAAGAAAATGCCTTTATCGGTCATGAATTCCCCGCCAAAAGTAAGTCGTTCTGCAGAATCATGGTTTCCGCTTATGACCATTACCTTTATATTAATATTTACCAAATCATTAAGGAATTTTCGGAAAAGCTTGATTCCTGCTTCGGGAGCAACATTCTTATCATAAATGTCACCTGCAACAAGAAGAACTTCAACTTTGTTTTCAACAATTTTTTGAACAATCTGATTCAAAATGTATTCCTGATCTTCAATCAGGGAAAAATTATGAAGGGTTTTACCTAAATGCAAATCCGAAATATGAGCAATCTTCATCCTATCTCCTTATTCAAAACAGTATGGAACCTTATTCTTTCATAAAATATAGTACAAAATTGAGGGTGCCAAGTTACGGCATCCCTAAAATAATTATTTTTTTAAAATTTGTATTCTTCCTGCACCGAAAGGATTTTCATAGTCGATTAAATATCCCTTATATTCCTTTAATCTTGATCCTTCAGTTTTAATTCTTGCATAAGTTCCATCCTTAATGAAACTCCTGCAGTATTCGGCTAAGATTTCATAATCTTGTCCCGCATAATCTACAATGGCATCACAATTCCTGAACATGGAAAGGCCATTTCCAGAATTCCGCAAAAGATAATTGATGCCTGCAAGAGAATAAGTTTTCTTCATATCCAAAGGTTCATAGGCCCCCTTCTTTTTATTGAAGACACATACATTTTTTACCCTGTACTTTCCTTCAACAGATACAAACATTCCCTTTTCATCTTTTTTTACTGAAGATTTATAGGATGGATCAATTTCATATTTAATGCCGGCAACCTGAAGGAATCCTCCATTTTCCGCAGGAGAATTCCATTCGTAATCCCACTCACCAGTTACTGTTGTTCCCATTTCCAAAGCATCAAGAATCTGCTGTCCAGTTGCTTTTATCAAACAAACCATGTTTCCAAAAGGCTGAACATTTTTCATATCATTTACAGTAACAGGTCCATCCTTAATGAATGTTCTGATTCCGCCACCGTTGATTATTGCAACATCACAATCCAAACCCTGAGCAACATTAAAGAACCAATAAACGCTGTCAGCTACAAAATCACCGATGTTCATCTCCTGAGCACGAATCAACCTTTGGTTTTCAATTTCAGGAGAATTAACATCAAGCTTTGTTTCAAGAACTGCAATTTGATTTCCATAAACCTGATTAATGCTATCTACAAGTTTATCTTCAAGCTTTGCAACTTTTGAATCGCAAGTTCCATAATCTTTAAGGAACTTTGTCTTTATCTTTCCGTCAGTTCCAAGTGTCATTATACCTACAGCAGACAAATAGGAACCTGTTTGAGTAGAAAGAACTTCTTTTCCTTCGAGATCCTTAACTTTTTCACCGAGGATAATTGTATGAGAATGCCCGCCGATAAAAGCATCAAGGCCTTTGGTATTTTCAATTACATCTGCACTTGAAATGTGACCTTTTATTTCTCCCATACTTACGCCAAGATGGCCAAGGGCAATGCAAAAGTCAACCTTTGATTTAACGGCATCAATAGAATTCTGAACAGATGCATAAAGATCCTTTTCAGAAGCACAGCCGTCAACAGAATAAATGAATTCGCCATTTTCATTCTGAAAATTAGTAGGACTTGATGAAGTCAATGTTTCAGGTGTACATATTCCTATGAAAGCAATTTTCCTTCCGCCTGCCTTTATGATTTTGTAAGGTGCAAAATCCCTATGCTTTCCATCTTTTCCTATATAATGTAAATTACACGAAACATAATCAAATTTAGCTCGTTTTGAAATATCGTAAAAATGATCTGCACCATAATCGAATTCGTGGTTACCAATAGCAGCAAGTTTATATCCAGTTGCATTCATAAGGTCGATAACCGAAAAACCTCCGTCGAAAGAACCGTACGAAGTACCCTGAATTGCATCACCTGCATCAACAAGAATTACTTCTTTTCCTTCATTCTTCATGTCTTTTACAAGGCCCGCAATTTTTGAAAAGCGCAATCCGGATACATAATTCCCATCGACCTTTACCATATTGTTGATGTAGGTATGAACATCGTTGGTATAAATAATTGAAACTTCAGAGGCCCCAGAAGTTTTTGCAGTTGTACAGCTCACAAACAAAGCTGCAACTAAAGCAAAAAGAATTATTCTTTTATTCATAACAAAACCCTACATACATTATAGAATTTTGCTAGCCCTTTTGAAATGCCCATACCACAAACTGCTGCGGAGGGATTACAAAAGGATAATAAAAAAATTTAGTCAATCCAATTAAACAAAAGAATTTCACTTAAATAAGAAACAATATTAATG
>JAHAZL010000048.1 GCA_018384055.1 Treponema sp. | reverse complement strand
ATTTTCTTGTTCATAAAAAAACCTCAATAAAAAAGATTTTTTGTCAACTTTTTTAACTTAATTTATAGGGGCATAGTTTTAATTATCTATGCCCCTATAAATTCAGTTCAAAAAGTTCACAAAAAATCTTTTTTATTGAGGTTGTTTTATGAACAAGAAAATCAAATCTCTTTTTGCAGGAATCATTGCATCAACTTTAGCAACGGCTTTGTTCTTCGGATGTGCCAACGGAAATGACGGTGGAAGTCCAAACCTAACACCAACATTGCCGGAAGGACAGGCTATCAATCTGTCTGATCCAAGCATAACAGCAGCCGTAATCGTCAATTCCATGAAGTTTGAATGGAACCTTGGCAACACACTGGATGCCCATGAAGGTGAAGAAGGAGAAAAATGGACATCTCAGAAAAATGGAACAGAATCCGACTGGGGCATGAAAGATACGGCAACTCCTGCACTCTTCAAGAAATTAAAGGCCTCTGGCATCAAGACTGTCCGCATTCCTGTTTCCTGGCACAACCATGTAGATTCAAACCTGAACATCAATTCTGAATGGATGAGTCATGTCAAATCTGTCGTAGATATGGCATACGGCGAAGGTCTTTTTGTAATCATCAACATCCATCACGACAACTATAAAGGAAAAGACCTTGGAACTAAAGCAGGATTCACTCTTTACGAAACAGACAAAACCCAATCGCTGAAATTTGTAGAAAAAATCTGGAAACAGGTTGCTAATACATTCAAGGACTATGACGGACACCTTATTTTTGAAACACTGAATGAACCACGTGTCATTGGTGATGCCCATGAATGGAGTTGTCCAAATAGCTATACATGTGAAAATTGTAAAAAATATGTTGCGGTAATCAATGAACTCAACCAGAAGGCAGTCAATGTAATACGCACATCTGGTGGAAACAACGAAAACCGCATAATCATGTTCCCAGGCTATGTCGCATCTCCTTACGGTGCTATTGAAGGCAAAAAAGCCGGTGTTTTCAAAATTCCAACAGACAGTGCAACAAACAGACTTGCTCTCTCAGTTCACATGTATACACCATATAACTTTGCAATGGAATATCCTGGAAGTTCAGAATTAACATCAAATCACAAATCTGATCTTGAAAGTCATTTTACGGCTTTGAATTCTACTTTCATCTCCCAAGGAATTCCTGTAGTAATCGGTGAAATGGGTGCCACAAACAAAGACAATTTCACCGCAAGAAAAGAATGGTTTACATATTATCTTGGTCTTTGTAAAACATACAACGTTGCCGCAGTTCTCTGGGACAATGGTAATGAAGAAAATACAGGAAACGGCTCAGAATCTTTCGGCTTTATGAACCGCACTGCAAGCGGTGGTCCTGCATGGTTTACAGATTCAAAAGCAGCGGAACTTATTGATGCCGGCGTTGCTGCAAGAAATTAAAATCAACCTGTACTTACACAGATATTAAATCATGTAAGTGCCGCAAGATTTAAAACAAAATGGGCTGCCCAAAATTTTTTGGACAGCCCTTATTTTTTGTTCTTATCAGTAAGCCATGTTGAATATTTCAACCATGTCTTCGTAAGCCAATGGCTTGTAGCCTGCAAGTGTTCTTGTTCTGTTTCTGCTGCACTTTAAGGCCAGGGTTTCAAGATCTTCTTTCTTTACGCCAAGTTCCCTAAGGCTTACAGACATTCCTATTGATCTGTAGAAATCTTCCGCACTGGGTAAGACCGTTATGGGCAAGGGATGAAGCCCACATCATGTTTGCACGGGCTTCGTAGTTTTCAGGATTTTTAATGGCAAAGTTCCTCGCAATGACTGAATCCTTAAATAAAAGGAACATCAACCGTAATGACGCAGTTTACATCTGAAGCCCTTTCCTTAATTGCAGCGCGAAGCTTTTCGCAAAGTTCATCTTCGGAGCAACAGCAATCACGGGGACGAACAATATCAAAGATGAGGTTTGTCTGTTTTTCTCCGGGAACCATCCTGATGTCATGGGCCGAACAACGCTGGTCTATTTTATGGCTTTCTTCCCTAACAATTTCCTTAAGTTCATGAAGCCGCGGATTTTTTACGTCGATTGGATCCATGTGCATCACTACGCTGCAGTTGAATTTCTTTGAAAGTTCAAGCTCTGCACAGTCAATTATTTCATGGAGCGCAAAAATGTCCTGATCACCTGGAACTTCCGCATGGAGCGAAATCATCATTCTGCCCGGACCGTAATCGTGGACAACAAGATCGTGAATTCCAACGATTGCTTCAAACTTCAAAGTTTCCTTTTCTATTTCATCAACGAATTCCTTTTCCGGTGGAAGTCCAAGAAGGGGATCAATTGTTTCCTTGCAGGATTCTATTCCGCCCTTGAAAATGAGTATTGCAACAATCAGGCCTCCGATGCCATCAACAGGAAAATCTGTAAATCGTCCTGCAACTACGGAAAGAATTACTACGCTTGTAGAAATCATGTCGCCAAAGCTGTCCTTTGCAACGGCTTCCATTGCGGCGGACTTTATTTTTTTTGCAATGCCGTGGTTGTAAAGGTACATGTAAAGCTTTACGAGAATTGCAGCCACCATTATGGAAACTGAAAAAATGCTTCCTTCAACTTTTTCAGGATGAACTATTGCCCTTACAGAAGATTTGAAAAGTTCAATGCCCATGAGGAGAATCAAAAAGGAAACGATGAGCCCCGAAATGTATTCAAGCCTGCCGTGTCCAAAAGGATGGTCCGCATCAGGTTTCTTTCCTGAAAGCTTAAATCCGATTACTGACACAAGGGAAGATGCCGCATCACTCAGGTTGTTGAAGGCATCGGCAAGGAAGGCTACGGAATTTGTTAAAAGGGCACCCGAAAGTTTTGCTGCAAAAAGCATCACATTCAGGAAAATGCCAAAGGCAGAACAAAGGATTCCATATTGTTCCCTTACTTTTGTGTCCATGTAGTCCTTAGGGTTTTTGATGAAAATTCTTGCAAATAGGCTTATCATAGATATGATTATACCACGGAGGTTAACAGATGGAAAAGACAATCGAAATCAAACCGGAAAGAGCCCAGTACATTACGGTAACTGATGTTACTTTTGCTCAGGTTGATGACTGGTACGGACACTGCCGCAAGGATCTTAAGATGGACATCATCTATCCTGAAGATTTTTCAAAGAAAAGGTATCCCTGCATCGTCTGGATTTGCGGAGGCGGTTGGCTTACCATGAACAAGTCTGCCCATCTTGCATACCTTTCAAAGATTGCCATGGCGGGATTCGTTGTTGCAAGCGTTCAGTACAGAACAAGCAACGAGGCATTTTTCCCGGCTCAGCTTGAAGATGTAAAGGCTGCCATCCGTTACCTTAGGGCACACGCAGACAGGTTCAGGATCAATCCAAAGAAATTCGGCGTAAGCGGAGAATCAGCAGGTGGACACCTTGCATCCCTTGCCGCCCTTGCTACCGCAAAGAAATTCGATGTTGGAGAATACCTGAAAGAATCAAGTTCCGTTCAGGCAGCCTGCCCCTGGTATCCGCCAGCAGATTTCGGAACTTTTCCAAAGCCACCCGAGGGCTACGACCTTACTCCACCCCACATACTTTTGATGGGATTCAATCCTGAAAGGGATCCAAAGAAGGCGGCGGAAGCAAATCCCGTAAACTACATCAAGAAGAAGGTTCCCCCATTCCTCATCATCCACGGAAGCAACGACCATACTGTTCCCCACGATCAGGGCAAGCAGCTGCACGATGCCCTTGAAGCAAAAGGAAACGATGTTACCTTGCTTACAATCAAGGATGCAGATCATGCAGACTTAAGGTTCTTTCAGGAACAGGTCTGGAATGAAATGATCAACTTCTTTACTTCAGTGCTAAAGTAATCACCCATTTGTTGCTGGTGTTTATGCTGTATCCCAGAACAAGATTTCCAAGTGGAGTTGCAAATGCAGCATAAGCACCACCGCCAGCTTCTACCTGCCGGTCATTTCCAAAGAACTTTTCTGATGGAATCGCTTCATCGCAGAATGGATCATAGTCATCCGATAATCCAACCTTTCCCAAAAGCACCAGATGAAATGGCATTCCCATAAAAGAGAAAAGTTTTCTGCGGATGGAAATTTCCGAAAGAAGGAAATCCCTTTTCAAAGTTGACAATGGATAGCCGCACATTCCGTCAATTCCACCAAAATCAGTATAGCCTACATTAAGTTTGTAAGGAAAACGATTTCTGCTGAAGGATGCCCCGAAACCTATAGAAGTTTTTTCTTCCTGAATTTCAAATCTTTTTTCAAAGGCTACATGAAGGGATGAATTCAATTTAATTTCAGAAAAATCCCTGTTTTCTTTTCCAACATTAAAAACTGATTCAAGCTGAAATCCGTTCAGCCCTGAAAAACTATTATGAAGGGTTGTAAATACAATTTCATTATAAGCATATGTATTTGTAAACCAGTCCTCATCGGAAACAAGATAATCCGTTTCGTTAGCAAGCCCAAGCCTAAAGGAAAGCATGTCGGAATATTTTAAAAGAAGTCCTGCCTTAGCAACGAGTCCGCGGTCTGAGTCCACAAGCTTTTCATTAAACTCAAAATACTTCTCTGGCTTAAGGCTGCCATACTTGAATTCGCCGGCAAGTTCACCGCATATTTTAAACCCGTGGAAAAAAGCAAACTCAGGGAAAATGGAGCCGTCAACAGTAATCATGTTTCTTGTTGAAAAACGGAGCATTGCATTGATCGGTTCAACAAGACAAATTCCGGTAGTAGTGGCAGGATTTATTGAAGCCCACTTTTGCGAAGGATAATTTGTTATGGACAGGGATGGATTTGCGCAAAAGAAAGCCTTGTTCAGGTTATGGTCATAGTAACGTGCCTTAATGATAAGGTCGCATTCATCACTGCCTTCAATTTTTTCAACGCTATAGTTGAAGTTTGAAAGATGATAGCGCTTTTTCTTTTCCTTCAATTCCCTTGTCAATTTATTTCTTGTCTTTTCATCAAGAATCTTGCCTTCATATTTAGCAAAATCTTTTTCATTGGGAATTGGAGAATCATCTGTAAATGAAACGTTCTTTATATGAATCTTCCTGATTTTAAGATCGGGCAATTTGTTGTAATCGCTTACCCTGTCATAATCTTGAACAGCCAGGGGGTAGCCCTGTTTTGAAATGCTGAGGGCAAGTTCGTGAATTGCATTTCTGTTTTCTTCAATACATTTTTCACCGGCAGCCACAATTTCTGCAGGATGAAAAAAATCTGCCGTGCTGAACTTCTTTAGGTCCGGCTTAAGAACAATATTTGCAAGATGATACTGCTCAACAGCATTTGATGAGATTATAAGACTGATGATCTGTTCTGCAACCGTAGCCATATCGGTAAGGGTTGCAGGATTCGTATCAACAGAACTTGCAACATCCATGGCGATGATTATGTCAGCACCCATGTCTCTGGCAAGCTGAACCGGAAGATTGTTCCTAAGTCCACCGTCCATGGCATAAACGCCGTTGTCCAAAGGTGCAGGTGTAAATATTCCCGGAAGAGAAATGCTTGCACGAACCGCATCAACAATTGATCCGCTTTTAAGAACAATAGGTTCTCCTGTCGAAACATTTGTTGCAATGCAGCGGAAGGGTATTGAAAGCTTGTCAAAATCATCTACCGCAAGAACACGACTCAGATGATTTGTAAGTTCCATGATTATGTTCTGATCACCTATGATGCCTGGAGCTGATCCAATCTTAAGTCTCTTCAATGAGAAAGAAACGGCAAGGCTAAAATTGCCTTTTGCCGAAAAAGCATCGGGGGTAACTCTTTCAAGGGAAACCGGATGTTCCCCAAGAACCTTGATGTAATCCATATCAACAAGGGTTTCCCTAATCTGCTTTGGAGAATAGCCTGCAGCATAGAGGGAACCAATGAGTGCACCCATGCTGGTTCCAAGAACCATATCCGGCTTGATGCCTTCCGATTCGATTGCTTCAAGCAACGGAATCTCTGCAAGTCCTTTTGCACCACCGCCACTCAAAACCAAGGCTACTTTTGGCCTTGCAAAACCACTTGATAGCAAAACAAAAATAAAACTGATTAAAAACAAACTTTTTAATTTCATTGATGGTAATATAACACAAATTAAAATTCGTGTCTTTTTTTCCTTTGTCAAGACCCCGGCATTCTTTACGAGCCCAAGTTTTTTCCATAAAATTACACCTATGGAATTTACACAAGAAACAATTGACGCCCTTCAGATCAATGAAGTGGAAATCATGAAAAAAGTTGCTGAGGAACTCAACATCCGTGTTCCTCAGGTTAGCGCAGTCATCAGCCTTGTTCAGGAAGGCTGTACCATTCCTTTCATTGCCCGTTACCGCAAGGAAAAGCACGGTTCCCTGGATGAACTTCTGGTTCGCGAAAGCGATCATCTTTTCAATGCTTACAAAAATCTTGAAGAAACCCGACTTGCCAATGTCCGCAAGGTTTTTGAACAGGGAAAACTTACGGAAACTTTATACAACGCATTCATGTCGGCAAAAACCCTTGCAGAACTTGAAGACCTCTATGCACCATTCAAGAAAAAGAAGAAGACACGCGGAATGGTTGCCATTGAAAAGGGACTTGAAGCCCTTGCAGATGCCATGTACGAACTTGATGACGCAGCCCTCCTTGCAAAGGCAGCAGAATTCGTAAAGACAGGCAACGAAGATGCTTCCCTCAATGTTGAATCTGCAGAAGATGCAATCGCAGGGGCAAAAGACATTGTTGCAGAACGCATTTCTCAGGACAGCGCAAACCGCGAAGCCCTCCACGATCACTATATGGCTACAGGCACAATGGTTACAAAGGGGATCGTTCCGGAAGGAGTTGATCCAGAAAAAGCAGAGCGTGAATCTACATACAAGATGTACTGGGATTATTCTGAACCGCTCAAACAGGTTAAGCCTCACAGAATCCTTGCCATCAACCGCGCAGAAAAAGAAGGAGCCCTTGAAGTTACCATCGATGTTGACGTTGATTCAGCAATCAAGCTCATCCAGAAGAAATTCAAGCTCAACAACAAGGCCATGGGCGAAGCAATCGAAGACGGTATCGTCCGCTCATTGAGCCCGGCCGTTATCCGTGAAATCCGCAGCGATGAATTTGACGAAGCCGACGAGCACGGAATCGGAATCTTCAGCGAAAACCTGAAGAACCTCCTGATGACACAGCCAATCAAGGGAAGCCGCGTCCTTGGAATCGACCCTGGTATCCGTACAGGTACAAAGTGTGCGGCCCTCGATGAAACAGGAAAATATCTTGGCTACTTTAAGTTCTTCCAGGTAACGGACCCACAGGACAGCTACAATCAGATCAACAATGCCATCGACAAGTACGACATTCAGGTTGTTGCAGTCGGCAACGGAACAGGAAGCCAGGAAGTCCAGGCAATCGTAACAAAGGTTATCAGCGAAAACTACAAGGACAGCGATGTTGTATTTACAGTCGTAGACGAATCAGGAGCTTCAGTTTATTCCGCATCCGATGTTGCCCGCGAAGAATTCCCGGAACTTGACCTTACAATCCGCGGTGCAATTTCCATGGGCCGCCGCCTTCAGGATCCTCTTGCAGAACTCGTTAAGATTGATCCAAAGGCCATAGGTGTAGGACTTTACCAGCACGACGTAAACCAGAAGAAGCTTTCGGACAAGCTGGATGAAGTTGTTGAATCCGTTGTAAACAATGTAGGCGTTAACCTCAACACAGCATCTGCTTACCTTCTCAAATATGTTTCAGGAATCAACAGCTCCCTTGCAAAGAAAATCGTTGCCTACCGCGATGCCAACGGAAAAATTACAAGCCGCGAAGACCTCCGCAAGGTGCCTGGACTTGGTCCAAAGGCATTCGAGCAGTGCGCCGGATTCCTTAAGATTGCAGAAAGTGCAGAACCATTGGACAACACCTGGGTTCACCCTGAAAACTATCCTGTTGCAAAGGAAATCCTTCCTTTGGTTCAGAAAAATGAAAAGATAACTGCAGAACTCAAGAAGCAGCTTGCAGAAAAATACGGCGTTGGCGAAACAACAGTTTCCGACATTGCAGAAGAACTTGCAAAGCCAAACCGCGACCCTCGCGACGGCTACCCTGCTCCAATCATGCAGAAGGGTGTCGTAAACTTTGAAGACCTTAAGACTGGCATGAAGGTAACCGGAAAGATCAAGAACGTCGTTGATTTTGGAGCCTTCGTAGACATCGGTCTCCACGAAACAGGCCTCATCCACATTTCAGAGCTCAGCGACAGCTTCGTTTCAAATCCGATGGATGTAATCAAGGTTGGAGATGTAAAGGAATTCACAATCATTGACCTTGATATGGACCGCAAGAGGATCAGCCTTTCACTTAAGAGCGATGCCGCAAGCCGCCTTGCAGGAGAAAAGGGTTCTTCTTCAGCTTCAAGCGGAACTTCAACAGGCAAAAAGCGCATTGTTGTAGTAAAGAAGGGAACTGGAGCAAGTGGTGCCGCAGGTGCAAAACCGGCAGACCGCAAGCCAAGGGAACGCCAGAACTACGGCAGCGATGATGGATACAGCTACAACCCATTTGCCGCTTTGTTGAAAAAATAAAGCAAGATAAATGTATAGGGGATGACCAATAAGTTCAAAAAGTGTCATTTAATTGCAATACAAGAGATTGCCGTGTCGAGCACGGCAATGACTCATACTTATTGGACAGCCCCCATTTTTCCTGCTCCAGCCCTTCAGCTGGCTCATGATTTTGCATCTGCATCTGAAATCGGCATCCAAGCCTTGCACGGAGCTAAGCTTCTTACCGCAGAGAAAAATTAAAGCAGGCGTGCAAATACTGCGGCGTTGAAACAATTTAAGCATGCCCAAAAATTTCCTCTAATTGTTTTTTTTCTTTATTAGCACTATTATATCAGAATGAACGTTGTACTTGGTTCACCGGCAGCGCCTGGTATTGGAATCGGAAATGCTTTTATTCTTCCTGAAGAACAGGAACGAATCATCCCTAAACGCAGAATTTCTCAAGAAGAAGTAGAACCTGAGTGGAAACGCTTTACCGATGCCTGCAGGAATGTTCAGAACGAACTTAATTCCCATATCCAGGATGAAAAAATCAGTAAGGACCAGCACGACGTACTCGAAACCTACCTTTTGATGATCCAGGACCCTGTTTTCATTACAGAACTCAAGGCCTACATGGACAAAGAACTTTTTAACATAGAATTTTCCATCAACCTTAAAGTTGCCGATTATGCAGACATGCTCCGAAACAGCGGCAACGAATATCTTGCTGAACGTGCACAGGACATTGAAGATGTCTTTAACCGTGTAATCGATGTTCTTCTTGACTACCACAGCTTTGACATTGAACAGATTCCGGATGATTCTGTCATCATCGGAAGAACAATGAAGACAAGCGATACAATAATCCTGAGCAAAAGAAAAATTGCAGGACTTGCCCTTACAGAAGGAAGCAGTGCCTGCCATGTTGCAATCCTTGCAAAAAGCTATGGAATCCCGGTTGTAGTTGCCATCGACAACGCAGCCCACATTGCAAGTCAGGGTGATACAGTAATCGTAGACGGAAACATTGGCGAAGTAATCGTTCAGCCTGACATTGCCACAATCACAAGTACAAATACAAAGATTATTGCAGAACAGAAATACAGGGAACAGCTTAAAAAATACAAGGATGTTCCATGTAAGACTGAAGACGGAACTGAAATCAAGCTGTATGCAAACATCGGAACTCCCGAAGAAGCAACCACAGCCCTTGAAAACGGTGCCGACGGCATCGGACTTTTCAGAACGGAATTCCTTTTTATGGATGCAGCCCAGAAGACAAGCAAGGAAACCGGGGCATATTCAAATTCCATGAGCGAAGAAGCGCAGTTCCAGGCATACAAGAAAGTTCTTGAAACAATGAACGGAAAGCCTGTTACAATCAGAACCCTTGATGTTGGCGGTGACAAGCTTGTTGATTCCGCAGAATTTCCTAACATGCAGGAAAAAAATCCTCTCATGGGACTTCGTGCAATCCGCATGTCTCTTTTCTGTCCGGCAGTTTTCAGAACTCAACTTCGTGCCCTTTACCGTGCAAGCATTTACGGAAACTTAAGGATTCTTCTTCCCCTCATTACAGATGTTAGCCAGGTTGAAACGGCACTTGGAATTGCAAGGGGGATCCGTTCGTCACTTGAAGAAGACGGCATACCATTTAATCCTGATGTTCCAATCGGAATCATGATTGAAACTGCCGCCGCCGCAATTTGCGCAGATGTTCTTGCTCCTCATGCCAAATTCTTTTCTCTTGGTACCAACGACCTTACACAGTACATTCTTGGAATTGATCGCGAAAACAAGGCTGTAAATCCTCTCTACAATGAGTTTAGCCTTGCAGTTTTAAGAATGATCAAGAGCACAATTTTCAACGCAAATAAATTCAACCTTCCACTTTCAGTTTGCGGAGAAATGGCTGGAAACAAGGAAAGTGCCATCATTCTTGCAGGAATGGGTATCAGAAACCTCAGTATGGCTCCTTCCCACATCCCTGTCATAAAGGAAACACTTTCTCACTTCTCGATTTCTGAACTTGAAAACCTTTCAAACCGTTCGGTTCAGTAGCAATGAAAAGTTGAAGTCAGCAAAAGGAAAAACATGAAAAAGCAGAAGAAAGCAAAGCCAGATTTTTCAAAGCCAAAGCCGGTACAGGCTGTTGTAGGAACAGAAGAAATTGTCGAACAGCCTCAGGAAAAAATTTTAGGGACGAAAGAAAAGGCCGATGACGAAATCAGAAGCCAGAGAAAATCTCACACAGATAAATTCTATCCGGACAAGGTATACAACAACCTGCCTCTCATCGTAATTGCAGGCCGTCCAAATGTTGGAAAATCAACACTCTTCAATGCTCTCACCCATACAAAGCGCGCAATCACAGATCCAACTCCAGGTGTTACCCGTGATCCTGTTGAAGGAACCTGCTTTCTTGACGGTAAACCGGTTCACCTTATGGACACTGGCGGATACAAACTTACCCGCGACTTTAAAAGCCGTGAAAGCGAAATGGATGACCTCGTAGTTGAAAAGACGATTGAGATGATCGACAAGGCAGACAGAATCCTTCTTCTCCTTGATGCAACAGAAATCACCGGTGAAGACGAAGAGCTCATTCATCGCCTCCGCCCATACTCGGAAAAACTCATTGCCGCCGTAAACAAAACTGAAGGCGGTAAGAACGAACACCTTGCATACAACTACATGCAGTTTGGTTTCAAGGAAATTTCATTGATTTCTGCAAGCCATGGCGACGGACTTTTAGCCCTTCAGAAAAAAATGGTTGAAGGCCTGGACTTCAGCAATGTAACTGAAGGCAAAGACGAAGACCGTCCGATTCGCATTGCAATCCTCGGAAAACCAAATGTTGGAAAATCAACTTTGAGCAATGCCCTTACACATACAGAAGCTTCCATCGTTTCAGACTACGCAGGAACTACCCGCGATGTTGTTGAAGGAAGTTTCCGCTACAATGGACGCGACATTCAGATTCTTGATACAGCCGGAATCAGGCGTAAGAAGAAGGTTACTGAAAATGTTGAATACTATTCCGTTAACCGTGCCATCAAAACTTTGGATGAATGTGACATTGCCTTCATCATGATCGATGCAAAGGAAGGCCTTGCCGAGCAGGACAAGAAAATCACTGCCCTTGCATTTGAAAGGGGCCGCGGCGTTATCTTCATCCTTAACAAATGGGATCTTCTTGAAGATCAGAGCAACAAGGCTATCCGCGAAACAAAGGACTGGATTCAGACAATGTTTGGACAGATGAACTGGGCCCCAATCGTAACCATGAGTGCAAAAAATCATGACGGGCTTAAGAACCTGATGAACACTGCCCTTGAAATCTACAGCCAGCTTACACGCAAGGTGGATACTGCTGCAATCAACATGGCCCTCAGGGACTGGCTTGCAAATTATCCGCCACCAGCAACAAAGGCAATCCACTTCAAGATCCGCTACATTACCCAGACAAGCGTAAACCCTGTAAACTTCCTCATCTTTGCAACACGCCCTGACAATGTGCCCCTTACTTATGTTTCATACCTCAAGAACAGAATCCGCGAAGACCTGGGTTTTGACCAGATTCCGGTTCAGATTGAAATGAAAGCAAGCCGTCAGAAGTGGGAAAAGCGCGAAGAAAAACGCAACCAGCAGGACAAATAGTGGCTCAGTATTCTATCGGACAGATTGAAAAAATCTCTGGCGTAAAATCACATGTCCTCCGCTATTGGGAAGAAGTGATTCCAAGCATTACACCTAAGAAAGAAATGTCCGGTAGAAGAATCTATTCCCAAAAGGACCTGGAAATAATCCTGCGCCTCAAATATTTAATCTATACAAAAAAGTTCACAATTGAAGGCGCAAAAAACCAGATTATTCAGGATGCCGAGAACATCGAAAAAAATTTTGATGCCGTAATGGCAATCCGTGAAATCCGCGCAGATTTAAGCGAACTGTATTTTTTACTGCAGTCTTTAAAAAATGAAAGGAACTCCAATGGCAAATAAAATCGAACTCAAGTGGTATGAAAAAAAACAGGGCATCCACATCAAGCAGAAAATCAGTGCTGAACAGAAAAAAATAGATGCCGATGAAAAGCAGCGCAGAAAACTTGAAGAAAAAAACAATTCCGAAAAACAGCTGAAACAGAAAAAAGAAAAGATAGAAAGAATCCAGAAACAGCAGAAGAAAAATTTTACTGCCGAAAGAATTTCTTCCCTTTTTGATCCCACGGGAATTCCGAAGGACGCCGCAGCAATAATAGAAAAATTCGACGACATCGTATCTTCCACACATCCTTTGAATTCAAAACAGCGTGCCCTTTTGCCACAGCAGATTTCCGCCCTTAGCCACAACCTTACGGACCAGCGAGGAGACCGCCGCATGGGATACATGAACGAGACTACAGCCTTGAGCGCTTATGTCCATTACTTCCTCTGGTGGAATCTTGTTCGCCTGGTAAATCTTTTTTCTAATCTGGACAAATTCTTTTTTGATTTTAAGGATGGCTGCGTTTTCGTAGACATTGGAAGCGGACCTTTGACTGTTCCAATTGCACTTCTCCTTGCCCGGCCAGAACTCAGAAAAAAGAATGTTACTTTTTACTGCATTGACATTTCACAGCAGGCCCTTTCTTTTGGCGAAGACATTTTCCTTTCCGTTGCAGCCCGTCTTGAAACAACAACATGGAAAATCATCCGCGTAAAGGGAACTCTTGATACATCAGTAAAAGACAAGGCAGATTTAGTAACCTGTGCAAACATGCTCAATGAACTTCATGATGACGCCGACATGCCGCCAGATTTCCTTGCAAAAAAATACACAGACCGCCTGGTTTCTTTTGTTGATTCAAAAAATGCCAAGGCTAGAATTCTTTCCATTGAACCAGGGGATCCAAGATCCGCAAGACTTGTAAGCCTTATGCGCGATGCCTTCATCAGAAAAAATTTCATTCCTGTTGCTCCATGCTGCCACTCGGAAACTTGTCCTATGGACGGAAAGAAGGGCGGCAAATGGTGCAACTTTGCATTTGCCGTAGACAATGCCCCTGCAGACTTAAAGCGCATCTCCGAAAAAGCCAACCTTGCAAAGGAAAGAGCAGTTTTGTCTTTTGTTGCCGTAGAACGCGGAGAACAAAAAGAAGAAAATCCTTCTTTCATCACCATGAGGATAGCAAGCGATCCAATTAGACTACCAGGCCACAGAACTGGCTATTACGCCTGTTCGTCAAAGGGACTTCTTCTTGCCGTAACAAACCAAAAGCTTTTCAGCGGAGAAAAGATAAAGGTTCCTGCGCCAAGAAAACCAATGCCTAAGGACACAAAATCCGGCGCACTGATCATTGACCTTTAGAAAAGTTCCTGCACTTCCGCAAAAAATATTCCATGACTCTTGTATCTTCTCCCAGTTCGGGATGAAATGAGATGCCCATTTGATTTTTATATTCAACGGCAACAATTTTTTCATCAACCCTTGCAAGAATTTTCACATCCTTCTCGACTGCAGTAATCACCGGAGCCCTGATGAAAGTCATTTCAACATCACTAAGAGAACCAAAAGCCGACGCACTCATGAAACTTCCCAGTTGCCTTCCGTAAGCATTCCGTTCAACAGTCACGGGAAGTGTCTGAAAATGTCTTGCCTCATCATTGCTTATGTTGCGGCTCAAAAGAATCAATCCTGCACAGGTACCAAGAACTGGAAGACCTCCTTCAATCAAATCCTTCAGCAAATCAAACATTCCAAGTTCCTTTATCAGTTTGCCTTGAACCGTACTTTCGCCACCGGGAAGAATAAGGCCGTCAAGACTTCCCATGTCATTTTTATTCCTGAGTTCAACTACCTGGCAGCCTAACTTTTCAACCATCTTCTCGTGTTCAATGAAATCCCCCTGAACAGCAAGAACACCTATCCTCATCATCTTCCCCTTTCTTCCATAATCAGTTTGATTTCATTTTCATTTATGCCTACCATTGCTTCTCCAAGATCTTCCGAAAGTTCTGCAATGAGTTTTGAATTCATATAATCTGTAACAGCCTTAACGATTGCTGCAGCACGCTTTTCAGGATTGCCGGATTTAAAAATTCCCGAACCTACAAAAACTCCTTCCGCACCAAGCTGCATCATCAAGGCAGCATCAGCAGGTGTTGCAACTCCACCAGCGGCAAAATTTACTACCGGAAGTTTTCTATTTTCATGAACCTGCAGGACAAGTTCATAAGGAACCTGAAGATTTTTTGCAGCCTCAAAAAGTTCATCCTTTCTCATGGAAGAAAGCCTTGCAATTTCCGAATTCATTTTTCTCATGTGTCGTACAGCCTGAACAATATCTCCCGTTCCAGGTTCACCTTTCGTTCTGATCATGGAAGCACCCTCGTTAATTCTGCGCAAAGCTTCGCCAAGATCTCTTGCCCCACAAACAAAAGGAACCTTGAAATCTTTTTTATTGATATGATAGACATCATCTGCCGGAGAAAGGACTTCAGACTCATCTATGTAATCGATTTCAATTGCCTCAAGAATCTGTGCTTCAACAAAATGTCCGATGCGGCACTTTGCCATTACCGGAATTGAAACTGCCTCCTGAATTCCCTTTATCATCTTTGGATCGCTCATTCTTGAAATTCCGCCTGCAGCCCTAATGTCGGCTGGAATTCTTTCCAAAGCCATAACGGCACAAGCCCCCGCCTTTTCCGCAATTTTTGCCTGCTCTGGTGTCGTAACATCCATAATCACTCCGCCCTTAAGCATCTGTGCAAGACCCTTGTTCAAGTCAAACTGTGTATCCTTCATTCTGTTTACCTCTTTAATAAAATCTGTTGAAATATTGCAGAAAAACTGATATTAAATAAATGTTCAAATTGAATAAATTTTTGATGCCAGAGAATTTCAATGCAAAATGCTTACCTACGACTTTTCTAACATTACGGGACCAATTTACAGGGAACTCTACCAGAAAATAAGGCAGGACATACTGAACGGAACCATCAAAACCGGGGAAAAACTGCCTTCCAAAAGAACCCTTGCACAGAACCTTGGGGTCAGTACCATTACGGTTGAAAATGCCTATGACCAGTTGATAAGCGAAGGCTATCTGTACAGTGAAGTAAAGCGCGGATATTTTGTAAGCGACATAAAAAAAATTGCGGTTCCCCACACAATATTAAAGCCAGAACTCAACATCAAGACCAATGAAAAAAAATCCTGGTACTTTGATTTTTCTTCCAATACTGTGGAAGCAAAAAACTTTCCCTTTTCGGTATGGGCTAAATTAAGTCGCGAAGTTCTGTCTGACTTGCAGTCGGAAGTCCTGCAGATTTCACCAAGCAACGGAACGGAAGCCTTAAGAAAAGCAATTGCAAATCACCTTCTGTCTTTCCGTGGAATGAGTGTAGATCCAAACCAGATTATCATAGGGGCGGGAACAGAAAACCTTTACGAAATACTCATCAAGCTGCTGGGAGACAAAAAAACTTACTGCATTGAAAATCCCGGCTACATAAAAATCAGAAGGGTCTATGAAATAAACAGGGTGAATTATGTATCTGCAAACCTTGATGAAAATGGAATCAGCATTGAAGAACTAAAAAAATCCAAGGCAGACATTGCTCATATAAGCCCAAACCATCACTTTCCTACTGGGATCACGATGCCGGTTTCACGCCGTTACGAAATTCTTGGCTGGGCAAACGAAAAAAAAGGCAGGTATATTATCGAAGATGATTACGACAGTGAATTCCGCCAGAACGGAAATCCAATTCCAACTTTGCAGAGCATCGATGCCTTTGGGAAAGTAATCTACATGAACACTTTCTCAAAATCCATTGCATCAACGATTCGTATCAGCTACATGGTTTTGCCGGAACAGCTTGCTAACCTTTACTACGAAACTTTGAATTTCTATTCCTGCCCTGTACCGACTTTCGAGCAGTATACCCTTTCAAAATTCATAGACGAAGGATATTTCGAAAAGCACATCAACCGCATGAGATTGTACTACCGCCGAAAAAGAATTACGGTTTTGAACATCCTCAAAAAAAATCTTACCGATGAAGAATGTTCGATTCTGGAAAGTGATTCAGGCCTTCATCTGATTTTAAAACTCAACTGCAGCATTCCTGACGCAGAACTTAAAGATGCCCTGGTTGAAAAAAACATCAACATCAATATGCTTTCGGAATACTACATCTGTCCAAAAGAAAACCTCCGGCACATGTATCTACTGAACTATTCAAACATCAATGTAGAAAAATTCGAGCAGACCATGAAGGTGCTGAAGGGAATTATTGCAAAGAAGCATAAAAACTAATTATGATTAAATAAGGAATTAAAAATGGAAAAAGAACTCGAATTATCCAACATAGAATCTCAGGTTGCTGATGCAGTTCAGCAGGTTATAGATGCCCATCCAATTTCAAAGGGGTCGATTTTTGTAATCGGATGTTCTTCAAGCGAAATCGGAGGTGGTCTCATTGGCCATGCTTCAAGCGAAGAAATCGGAAAGGCAGTTTTTAGCGGAGCAAAGAAAGCCTGCGACAAGAACGGACTTTATCTTGCGGCACAGTGCTGCGAACATCTGAACCGTGCCCTTGTAATTGAAAAGCAATGTGCGGAAAAATTCAGTTACGAAGAAGTCTGTGTTGTGCCTTGGCTTAAGGGCGGAGGATCCTTTGCAACGGCCGCCTACCACGGTTTTGAAAATCCTGCAGTTGTGGAACACATCAAGGCTGCGGCTGGAATCGACATAGGAAGTACCCTCATCGGCATGCATTTAAAAGATGTTGCAGTTCCATTCAGACTTAAGGACTGCCACATTGGCAAAGCCTATGTTACAGCCGCCTATACAAGACCAAAGCTTATAGGCGGCGAAAGGGCAAGGTACAATTAGTCTTTGTAAAGCATTGCAAGCTTGTCTTTGTAAAGTTCTGCAACACGGTAGCGCATCATTTCCTGCTTTGCAGAAAGCTCTACGCCTACTTCAAAAGGCTTTGTAATCAGGGCAATCTTGTTGATTCTTTCATAGCTCTTGAATCCGTTCTTTGCACTTACTTCCTCAAAAACAATTCCTTCAAGAAGCTTCTGGATTGCTTCCATCTTGCAGAGTTCTTCAAAAGAATCAAACTTGATTCCATTTTCATTTGCATAGGTTTCAACAGCATCCTGTTCAGGAAGAATGAGTGCTGTCAGATATTTCTGGTCAACACCCTTGTCGTTTACACCGAATACAACCGATGTTGCAATGAAAGAAGATTCGTTGATCTTTGCTTCGATTGGAAGAGGCTCAATGTTTTCTCCACCCTGGAGAACGATCGTGTCCTTCTTGCGCCCACGGAGAGTGATTTCGCCATTTACTGAAAGGATTGCAATGTCCCCTGTGTCGAACCATCCGTCAACTGTCATTACCTTTTCTGTAAGGTCGGGCCTCTTGTAGTAACCTTTCATTACGCAGTTACCCTTGACCTGCAATGTTCCCTTGCGGCAGCGGCCAAGGATGATTCCGTCGTCATCAACAATACGGGTTTCAATACCGCGGAAAGCTGTTCCGACGTTTCCAAAGATCGGATCTGCAATAGGACGAACACTGACAATAGGAGCTGTTTCCGTAAGTCCGTATCCTTCTACGATTTTAATTCCTGCTGCCCAGTAGAAATTGTCTACGGCTGGAGGGAATGCACCGCCACCGGAAACTCCTGCACGGAAATTCTTTCCGACCATTGCCTTTATCTTTCTGAAGACGATGAGCTTTCCAAGAAGTCTCAACGGATAAAGAAGAAGCCATGGCCAGACAAGAACAGGCCACCAGAATCCAAGGTAGTCGTTGCCGAATCTTGACTGCTTTCTGCGAAGCTTGCGGTCAATCTTGCACCACAAAATTGATTCACTTACAAAGAAGCGGAACATGAGGAGTGTAATTCCACCGGCCTTCCTCATCTTGCGCCAGATACCGTCGTAAACGGCAGTCCAAACGCGAGGAACTGCAGGAAGCAATACCGGATTAAGCTTCTGAAGGTCCTGAAGGAGGATTGTTCCAATCGGCTTTGTATAGCAGAGGGTTGCACCCTGGCAGATTATGATGTATTCAACAGCACGCTGGAAGGCATGCCATACAGGAAGAACAAGAAGGGCCCTTTCGCCAGGATTAAGGAAGATGCGTTCTGTAACTTCATCAAGCTGACAAAGGATGTTTCTGTGCGTAAGCATTACTCCCTTTGGTGTACCTGTTGTTCCCGAAGTAAAGATGATTGTAGCAAGGTCATCTATCTGTCCCTTTTCAAGTTCCTTTTCAACTGTATCAGGATGAGCCTTTCTCCACTCATGACCTGCCTTTAGAAGATCCTGGAACTGAAGGCACTTGATTCCCTGAGCTTCGCAGCTTGCCTTCATTTCGTCTGAAACAGGATCAAAGGCAATGGCAGTATCCAGGGTAGGAACATTCTTTTTTATGTTGAGGAGTTTCTTTATCTGAGCTTCGTTTTCCGTAATGCAGATGCGAACTTCAGAAAATGAAAGGATGTATGAAAGGTCATTTTCTGTTGCATCGCATCCGCGTGGAGTATCGATGGCACCGATGGAAAGGAGGCCTACATCTGCCTGTTCCCATTCTTCACGGTTGTCAGCAATGAGACCGACCCTGTCGCCGCGCTGAACACCAAGTTCAAGGAGAGCCCCGGAAAAATCCATTGCATTCTGAAACATGTCGTGATAGTTGACTTCCTTGTAGCCGCCATCCTTTGTGTGGGAAAGCTGTGCCGATACTTCAGGCCATTTTTCTGCCGCCATCTTTACAAGGCGAGGCAATGTATCGCCAAAGCGCAATGCATAGTCCATAAGGACCTCCTTTCGTCCATAAATGACAAAATGTTAATTTTTGTAAAGTATAAAAACTATTCTATGGATATACAATGAAAATTCGGCAGATTTCCACCCAAAATTTAGGCAAAAGTCAGTATTTTATAATATTTAGACAGTATTTTTTGCAACTTTTTGAATTTTTCCGTGTCAAACCGCGACTTGAGACGAAGTCTCTCTGGAGCAGGCTTAATGCGGTTCCGTGCGGAAGCCGATTCCCAAAAAAAGTTTTGACGGCATGCATCCCACAGTGAGAACGGATGCCCCTATGAAAGCTTCAAAAATCGGCGGAGCGCGGGTTCGCATTAAACTGCGACTTGAGACGCAGTCTCATCGGAGCAGGCTTAATGCGGTTCCGTGCGGAAGCCGATTTTTGAATATTTTCTAAATAGCATTCATTTACTTTCCGATATAAAATGTATGCCGTCTAAACAGAACAGTTATGCTAAACCTGACTACTGGTCACAGAAAGCCTTCAAGGAAGGCTACCCTGCAAGAAGCGTCTACAAGCTCCAGGAAATCGACCAGAAATTCGGAATGCTCAAGAAAAGCAGCGTAGTCCTCGATCTCGGAGCCGCTCCAGGCAGTTGGACAACATGGCTCCTCCGCAATATCAGCGAAACAGGAAAAGTAGTCTCATGTGACCTTAATCCACTTGCAAAGGATGTAAGGGCAAACAACCTTGTTTTCTTCCAGGGAGATCTTTTAAGCGAGGAAATCCGTGAAAAGATCAAGGCAGAAGGACCTTACGACCTAGTTGTTTGCGATGCAGCTCCTTTGACAACCGGAAACCGTGTTGTAGACACCCTGCGTTCAAAAGCCCTTGTTGAAATGGCCATCTGGTATGCCCAGACAATGCTTAAGCCCGGTGCCAATTTCTGCGTAAAAATCTTCCAGAACGGCGACCAGCAGAAACTCCTTATGAAAATGAGGGAAACATTTACACAGGCAAAGGGATTCAAACCGGAAGCCTGCCGTCAGGAATCCTTTGAAACCTATCTGATAGGACTAGGTAAGAAGCAAACAATCTGAAGGTATTTGAGGTAATATAGAATATGTGGTACAAT
>JAHAZL010000008.1 GCA_018384055.1 Treponema sp. | reverse complement strand
GGAATTCTCTTAAACATCTTCCTTTGTAATTTTTGTATTGCACAGGTAGTTAAAACTCCTTTTCCCATAAATAAACTTTCCTGGAGTCATAATAACGAAGCTTTTTCTTTTTCCGAAGGGAATAATATTTTTTTAAGGGATTCTAAAACTTACGAGTTGCTTAATACAATTAATATAAAAAATATTTCCAATTTTACTTTTTCCAGAGAAGGTGAAAAGCAGGTTTTGCTTGCCATAAGCAAAGATGGATTTTTTTTCGTCTATAATCTGGAACTTAAGGATGGTAAACTTACACTTACGTCGCAGCAGCCTTATTTTTCAATAAACATGTCAAACCGCAGAAATATTTCACAGGTTGCTTTCAGTGAAAACAGCGACTACATTGCACTTGCCATGGAAGACAATTCAATTAATCTGTTTTTTAAATTAAGAATTTCAAAACAGGCATTCAGCAAAAAACTTTCAGGACATTGGAGTTCTATTTACAATTTAGGATTCAGCAAAGATTCAAAATACTTAGTAAGTACTTCTTCAGATGGAACTGCCATGGTTTGGGATTGCGGAAATTCAAATCAAAAAATCATACTTAGGAATATTTATACAGAAAATCAAGTTCCTGCCCTTTTTCTAAATAATTCAAATATTATATGCTGCGACAGTGAATCATCATTTGCCGTATATAATTTGAATGGGGAAAAACAGCTTTCAATAAATACGCTTAATAAAATCCGCATGATAAAACCAATGCTTACAGGACGTTATGTTTCCATTCTGACAGATGAAAACGAAATTCAAATTTATGATATTTCAAATAATAAATGGATTGGCTATATTCCAAAATGCTCTGCATCTATGGTAACTGACTATCAGTTCAACAAAGACTGTACATATATTTTAATCGGAACTCAGGATGGTTGCATTTATAAATATGTCCTTGCAGAAGTACTGCTTCATCCTAACGAAAAACCAAAGAAAATCATAAAAGAAACTTCAGAATTAAATAAAATTCAAACTGCACGGCCTGTAATAGAAGGAAGAAATTCTCTTGTTCTTTCTGCAGGAGCATCTTATCTTCAGTCACCATTTTTATTTTCCTTAAACCTTGACGCACAGTTTAGATATAGAAAAAAACTTGAACCTTTTTTTTTAGGAATTGGACTGGAAGGGCAGTTAGGTTTTTCAAAAGACAGTGAAATTCAGAATTATAGACTAAACGGTGAAAAATTTAATAATCTGAATATAATTACTGGAACACTGTATGTTCCCATGGGAATTCAATTTTTCCCGGGAAATAGAAATTTTTATTTTATTTTTGTCTGTAAAGGTGGTGTCAGGATTACAGAACTTGCACTGCTCAGTAAGTCACGGTACATTATCGGCGACTATGAAACCACTTATTACGTAAGCGGCGGCACAGGTTTTGGTTATAGATTTTTTGAAACCACAGTAAATTTGGAATATGATGGAATTGGAAAACTCAATCCATCGATTTATGCAGGATTAAATTTTAAAATGGGATAAACAATGAAACGAAGAGCAGTATTACAAATTATTCAATGTTTGGTATTTTTTTCTTTTCATTTATTTTTTTCTTGCAATGATGCCTATGGTGATATGATTGAAAAATTTGATTCCCAGCTAACAACATCTCCTAAAAAAGAAAATTCCATTACTGATTCTGGATTTACAGAAAGCAACATGATTTTGCAGGATTCATATGTTCTAGATATAAACTGCACATTTTCTCTTTCAGCACCAGCAGGAGGAATAGAATATAGATGGGAAATTTTAGGAAATAATTCAGGCGAAAATATTTTACTTTGCGAAAAAAGATCATTTACATACCTTATGCCAGGAAAGTTTTCAACAGATAAATCAAATTCTCTTCTTCTTACAGTAATAGATTCAACAGGAAGGGAATATAAGGATACGGCAGAAATTATTTTTAGATAATAAAACGGATTAAGAACAGGAAGTAAAAATTGAAGTTTATTAACTTTTACAAGTGCCCAGTAAAAATAAACACATCTCATTCTTGCCCTTAATGCGTTTAGTTATAAGGAGTAAAAAATATGAAGATTTCTTTTAGAAAACTGTTTTCAGCAGCTTTAACAGCGGCTCTTGTTTTTGCAGGATGCTCAAATATTAATGATGTTGAAAAAAATGACCCAAAATGTCTATCTACAGTTAAGATAGACGAATCATCGTCTATTTCCAGACAAATTAATCCAGATCCATTTACTGCTGGTGGTTTTTCTAAGATAACACTTTCTGGAAAATCAAACTATGGGAACACATTAGCAGAAGTTGAACTTACTTTTACTGACGGCAAGGCACAAGTTGCACTTGAATATGCTATTTGGGAATTAACTCTTAAAGCATACAAAACAATCGGCAGTACAGATCAGGTTGTATTAATGGGTAAAAACACAGCAGATCTTACAAACGGTGGAACAGACATTTCATTTAAATTAACAACTTCCAACGTTACAACAAAAGGATATGTTGACCTTGAATGTATTTATCATGAATCAACAACTAGCATTTCAAAAATAAAGGCGGGTCTTTATAATCTGTTTACAGATGAAGCAATATATGAAAAAGAAATTGACAGTACAGACATTACTACAAATGCCGGTTCCTGCACCTTTAATTTTACAGAAACAACAACTGCCATTGATCCAGGTACCTACACATACAAGGTTGTTTTCTACACAGGAACAGATACTAAGGTTGGTCTATGGTCTGATATTCTTTTAATTGCTCCGGGAAACACAACAAAAAAAACAGTTAACATTCCAGACGTTATCAAAGAGAAACCTGACTCCCCTGCAAACCTTTGTGCTTATTATGTTGATGATACTGAAACAAATGGTTATTACAATGTTAAGCTTACATGGGAAGACAAATCTTCTAATGAAGAATATTATGTCATTACAATCAATGAATATGATTCTTATAGTGCAAATGCTGTTTTATATAAAGAACTTGGAATAACTGAAGAAACAGCAACTAATAAGGAAGTATTCGTTTCAAGTCAGGAATATGTTTCAGGTTCAATACTTGCAAACAATACAGAAGTTGAACTTAAACTTCCTACAGGAAAACTTTTTGACGTTTCTATTAAAGCAGTAAACTTTGCAGGCTCATCTGATGAAGTTACAAGAACAGTAGTTCCTACAGAAACTGCAGGTTGTACAGCAGTTGCAGCAAATGATAAAATTACAAAAACCATGATTACCTATAATTTCCCTGGCAAAACATGTACAAAAGATTCAAATACATATTTTAATTCTTATACAGAATACAAATCATGGAAAAATGACACAACTGAATTTAAACTTCTTGATTTCAAACTTATTAATGAATGTAAAGGTTGGACTGAAACAACAAGTGAAACTGCTCCAGTAGTTACAGATTATGAATCTTATAGAAATAAAATTTTCTACGCAAAATTCAATGCAGATTCAAATATTGATTATACAATTGAAGAATATCAGGATGGATTTAAAGACGGTGAACTCACAATAACAAATGCAGGTGGTTCTACAATTAGTAATGGAGCCACAATCGGCAATACTGATGAAATCAAAGTTAATGTTTCTGGAGATTACGAATACTTCCTTGTAAAAGTCAACAATTATACTTATTCTGGCTCTATTGGTGGAACAGGAATAACATTTACTGGTACAGAAATAAAGGTTACAGGAAATACAGCAATTTCAATTATTGCCAAGATTAAGAATTCTGATAAATTTGCAGGCGAAACAATTACATTGAACTTTTCAAACTGATTACTGCATATAGCTAATTAAACTTATGGGGGATGACTCATACTTATTGGTCATCCCCTTTTTTTCAGAATAGAAATTACTTTGTCTGAATAAAATAAAAAAACCTGACTTCAGTTTAAGAAATCAGGCTTTAAGTTGCCGAGCACCGGAATCGAACCGGCACGACAGGTTAAGTGTCGAGGGATTTTAAGTCCCTTGTGTCTACCAATTCCACCAGCTCGGCGACACGCTTGATAATATATATTATTTTGGTGTCAAATTCAATACGGTTTATTTAGCGAACCTTGCTGAAGAGGTCCGACATCTGGTCTCTCCATTCCGGTTTCTTGTCCTTTTCTTCCCAATCGATGATTTTTCTGATCTGGAAATGCTTTGGATCATGAACATTGGCAAAATAGATTACGCCGAAACGTCCCTGACCTATGTATGCAATTTTTTCACCGTTTTCAAGTTTTGTATCATTCTGAATCTTTGCAAGGGCACAATCAAAATGAAGAGGAGAACCACTGGCAGGATCATTGAATGCGGAAGACAGGTCACGGATAATTTCATTGCATACGGGACACATAGGCTGATTTGCATCCTTGAAGTTACGGATGGCTTCTTCATTTTCACGAA
Organism: Treponema sp.; assembly: GCA_018384055.1. GTDB lineage: Bacteria > Spirochaetota > Spirochaetia > Treponematales > Treponemataceae > Treponema_D. The sequence goes on along the minus strand of JAHAZL010000008.1, from coordinate 3,935 downwards.
TCTGATCTTCCGATACAGCCTTGATAGTAGGCTTGAAAACAGGCTTTGAATTCTTCTGCTGATTATGATTGTCATGAGAATGCCTGTTGTTCTTCCAGTTTCCGTTATTGTGCTTTTTATTATGTCTATCGTGACGCATAAACACATTATAGTAGACTTAAAGATTTTTTTCTATATGATTCTCGACAATTTGCCTGCTAAGTATCAGGGCTATCCTGTCTATTGCTGAATTGATGTAATTTTCATCCTGGATTTTTTTCTGCAACTCCAGAATTTTTGGTGACAATGTCTGTTTAACTGGTGCATTCTTTGACTGCATTCATTTTACTCCGAAAAAGCATTGACAATGTGGTGCACCGGATCCAGCCCCGGAACATCAATGGCAAGAACATCATATCTGATGAACCTGTTACTATATTGTCGATGATTTTGGAGGTAAGATTTAGAAGTTTTAATAATCTTTTTTTGTTTTGTTGAATTTAATTCGTGGGAAAGGATTTCAAGATTACCATGCGGAAGGCTTTTTACCTCTACAAAAACAACAGTATCATCCTTTAAGGCAACAATATCGATTTCACCTGTCCTTATGCGATAATTTCTGTCCAGGATTTCATACTTTTGGGAAAGAAGAAAATTAACGGCCCTGTCTTCGCCCAAATTCCCCTTTTCCCTTGTGGAAAGTTCTGAATTAGATTTCTTCAAGCTCTGCGATGTCCTCGTCGTCATCAAGAGGTTCAAGTTCTTCCACATCGTTTTCTTCTTCGTAGTCATCGTGAATAATATGACCTTCTGTAACAAGAAAAGGAATGTTCCATCTTTTGAGGGCCGAAATATGGAAAGGCTTTGCAGGACGATTTTCTCCAAGGAACATGTTCTGGCCATCTTCAAAGAATACAGGAGCACTAAAGCGAACTCCAGGCTTAATAAAACTGCAATGTATAATCATCTAATCACCCTCTTTTCTATACTCTTCCCGATTCTTTTCAAGAAAGGAAATCATTGAAAAAACACTTGCTACAGCTTCCCAGGTTGCTTCCGGAATGCATTCGCCAATCTGATGTACGGAAAGAACATTTGCAAGGATGTCGTCTACCACTACTGGAATTCCATTTTCCCTTGCAATTTCAACCATCTTCTTTGCAAAAATTCCGGAAGTCTTTGCAGTTATCAGCGGTGCATCTACATTTTCTGGATATTTAAGAGATACAGCCAGCAGATTATTTTTCATTTTTTTTTACCTTCAGGCAATATCTTCAAAGGAGAAGGGAATTTCTGAAGAAGAATAGAGTCCTTCAGAATAAGCGAGGTCGGAATAGGTTACTGGCACAGAATTGCCGTTCATGCCGGAACAAAACAACTCTCCAAGCCGTTTTTCCTCATTTTCAATCTCAGAGGACAAAATCGGCGGTAATGAACAGAACCGAACTTCCTTCACCTTGCTGTTAATAAAATATAGCACAAAAAAATACTTTTTGCACGACATTTCACAATTTATTTGTATTTTTTCAGTTGTCTTGAGTTCCGTATCCAAAAGCAGCTTTATGAACCCCCGGGCTGAATTTTCCTTTTGCTGCCATTCGTAGGGAAGGACAACCCAGAGCTTTGAACTTTCCGGATTCTTGAAGTGATTGAGGAAAGCCAGGATTCCGCTTTTCTTGCATGGAAGAACCGAATAGAACCCCTTGAGAAAATCTTCGTCATCACTTTCTTCTTCAGCGGCAGATTCCCTTTCTTCCGAAGAACCGGCGCCCTTTCCATTGGGGTCTGTCCCCTCTGTCATATTGGGGGCTGTCCCCTCTGTCATATTGGGGTCTGTCCCCTCTGTCACATCAAGATAAAGAAGCAGCTGCCCTACTTTTTCTTCCGTAGGTTCAATGCCCTTTTCAAGCAGCATGCAGGCTATTTCTGCAGCAGCCTTTTCCTTTCCTGGAAAATTCAGTGCAACAGACCTGGATCTCTGGAGTATTTTTTTATCTATGCGGACACCGCTTTGTTCCATGAATTCAAAGACTTTTGCAGTTATTTGGTCTGGAACAAAGCCATTTGCTTCCATGAACCTTACGAAGGACGAAGCAAAAATCTTCTCACCTTCCGGCTGAAGGAGTATCTTGCCGCCGGAAGCCACAACCTTTGCCTCAAAAGTTTGGCCCGCTTCAAAGTTACGCTGGCACTTTACATTGAATTTTCCGCCGCCAAATGAAACAAGACTGGTGCCATCCCCGTTGTTCTTCAGGACAGTAACCCTTATCTTCTGCCCGTCGGCAATAGTTACAGGAGAATTTTCTGAATTGTAAAATCCTGTCGTTCCAGGAGCAAAGGAAACGTTCATGACTTGATTATACCATGGAGACAAAAAAAAAGACCACCCGTAAAGGTGGTCCCATGTAGCTAAGCAGTCTTTCCCACGAAGTGCGAAGCACTTCGTGCAGAGACTTTCGCAGAAAGTCTATTATTTCTTTGCTGCTGCCTTGTGTTCTGCATTGATCTGTGCTTCGCGAACATCAGCTGCCTTAGCAACTTCACGAGCGAATGCAACGCGAGCATTTGCCTTAGCACCGATAAGTTCCTTAATCTTTGCAGCCTTACCGATCTTATCGCGAACGTAGTAGATCTTTGAGCGGCGAACCTTACCTGGGCGGATGAGTTCAACCTTGATGATGCGTGGGCTGTTTACTGGGAATACGCGTTCAACGCCTACACCATAGCTTTCCTTGCGAACTGTGAATGTTCTGCGAGCGCCTTCGCCCTTGATGCAGAGAACAACACCTTCGTAAAGCTGGATACGCTTTGTCTTTCCTTCGATGATTTCAAAGTGTACCTTTACTGTGTCTCCAACGCGGAAACATTCAGCATTTTCTTTCTTCTGCTGTTCTTCAATAGTCTTAATAAGATCCATCTTATTTTCTCCTGTTGCGTTTCTTCTTACTGTCGTGCTTTAGATTTACATATTCAGCAAGTTCATCGATCATTTTTTCTGCTTCTTCAGAAAGGGTACCCATCATCCTTGCCTTGTAAATCAGGTCAGGCCTGTTCTTCAAGGTTTTCTGAAGGCTCTTTCTAAGCCGCCACTTTCGGATTTCCTCGTGGTTTCCGCTCTGTAAAACAGCCGGAACTTCCATGCCCTTGTACACATTTGGCCTTGTATACTGGGGATACTCCAAAAGGTTGTCAGAAAAGCTTTCTTCGTCCAGGGATTCCCTTGTAATCACTCCGTCAATCAGCCTGTAAACCGTATCTACGATTACCGTAGCAGCAAGTTCTCCGCTTGACATGACATAGTCGCCGATGGAGATTTCTTCATCAACGTAGGAATCAATGATTCGCTGGTCAATACCTTCGTACCTTCCGCAAACCAGTACAAGTTCTTCTTTCTGACTGAGTTCCTGCGCCTTGGCCTGAGTAAGGGGCTTTCCACCTGGCGTAACATAGATTACATGTTTCGTCTTTCTGTATGCCTCTACACTGTCCAGTGCAAGTCCTAAAGGTTCAGGTAGCAAAAGCTGCCCTGCTCCTCCGCCATAGGGAGCGTCATCACATGTGTGGTGTCTATCATGGGCAAAATCCCTGATATTAACCAAATCGTAGGCAATAATCCCCTTTTCAACCGCTTTGGCCATGATCGAACTTTCAAAAAAAGCCTGCGGAATCTCAGGGAATAAGGTCAGCACAGTAAATTTCATGGAATTACTCCAGAATCCAGAGGTGCATCAGCTGCATCTGTCTGTTATCCACATCAACCTTCCCAATGAATTCGTCCTTGAACGGTACATAGACTGTTTTTGGACTGCCTTTCTTGTTCAGCTTGACATCATCCGATAAAAACGAACAGCTCTCGGACAGCAAAATCTCAACGAGATAACCTGATCCGCCTTCCAATACGTTTGTGACTGTTCCAACAATTGAATTTTCATCAAATGCCGGTGCGGTATCACCCG
>JAHAZL010000105.1 GCA_018384055.1 Treponema sp. | reverse complement strand
TTTCAGGAGCTTTTTTTTTTTAAATTCATTTTTATAAAAAAAATAAAACCGGGACAACAGTATTCGAAGCCGAAGGAGCGCCGACCAGGGGGAGGAAAAGCGGGCATGGATGCCCGCGTCAGCGACGAAGGCCGGCCCGGAGAGACAGTGATATGCCAGTCAGGCAGGAGGCCTGCGACCGTAGGGCGGATCCGGATAAGTTGATGGCCCGGGGCAAGCAAGGTTGGTTTGCACATCCGCACGCACCTGCTACGGATGTGTGTCCCGATAAGTACGAAAAGCTTCTGAAGTAATTCAGGAGCTTTTTTGTTTTAAATTCAGTTTTATAAAAACAATAAAACCGGGACAACAGGATTCGAAGTGTAGTGAACGCAGGGAATTTAAAAAAACTACCCATTTATTGCTAACGGGTAGTTTTGTCATTGATTTAGGGTTTATTACAAATCCTAAAAACGGACGAGTCAAGGCCTTGAGCATAGGGTGCCTTGACCGTACGTATTAAAACGGCGGATTGTTAAACCTTAAACTCGTTGATTTTCTTTGAGATGTTTTCTACGGCGTCAGCCATTTCCTTTGCAAGGTTGTTCAAAAGAGCGTTTGTGCGTTTTGTAGCTTCGGTTGTAGAAACTATCATGTCAAAGTTTTCCGACATGTTGTTTGATGATGCCTTTAGGCTTGAAATTGCGCCAAGGATGTCGTTTGTTCCCGATTCAATCTTGCGGCTTGATGTCTTAACGCTGTTGGAAATTTCCTTCATTGTCGAAAGGACATCAAGAATCTGTTTTGACCCTTCGGACTGCTCTTCCATGGCACATTTGATTGCGTTGACAAGTTCTGAAGTATTGCTTGTTTTTTCCGAAACTTCCTCAAAGGATTTTGAGCTTGCCGTTGAACTTTCAACAACTTTGTTGATGTTTACCGCAATTTCCTTAAGGTTTACGCCGATGTTCTTTGATTGGGCGGCACTTGTGTCTGCAAGCTTTCTGATTTCTTCGGCAACAACGGCAAATCCCTTTCCGGCTTCACCGGCATGGGCAGATTCTATCATGGCATTCATGGAAAGAAGGTTGGTCTGTGAAGAAATCTCTGAAATGATGCGGTTTGTATCCTGGAGGGACTGGCTTTGTGTCAAAACTACCTGGAGCAGATTGTTTACCACGTTGTTCTTTGCAATGCCGTCGTTTGTTGCAGCGTTAAGGGAACTGAATTCGGCGGCCATTTTCTCAACTGAACCTGATACTGAATTGATGTTTCCGATCATCTGCTCGATGCTGGCACTGGCCTGGGTGATTGCATCTGCCTGAGTAACGATCATTTCGTTAAGCTCCCTTATGCTGTTTGAAATGTTTGTTACAGAATCGCTTGTATTCATTACGCAGTTGTCTTCGTCTGCAAGGGTTTTTGTTGCGTTTGCGATTTCGCTGGAGATGTTCTCGATGTTTGTCTGTGTTTCGTCAAGACTTGTCTTTACGTTGTTGAAAGTAGACTTCAGTTCAACATTGGCAGATCCGATCTGCTTTACAGTTTCATGAACCGTATTTACGAATGTGTTTACGGATTTCTTTACCATGGAGATTTCGTTGTTGTGGTTGATCTGAAGGCGCTTTGTCAGGTCCTTGTCGCCCGTGTTAAGGTTGTCGATGTTCTTTTTGATGGAATCGAACTTTCCGATCATGATTTTTATGATTATCAGTTCGCAGGCAAGAAGAATGATGGCGATTATGAATCCGCCGGTAAGGGAAGTATTCCTAAGGTCGTCGGTGATTTTTCCAACTTCCTTCTTGTCTACGGTGGCTACAACGGTCCATGTCTTGTTTGCCATGTGGCATTCTTTCGTGAAGAGAAGTCTGGATGAATCTTCAACGGCAAGAACATCGTCTCCTGCTCGGACTGTACCCGTATCGTCGTAGACGGATATTTTCCCCGTTTTGTAGAAGGTCTTTGCTAATACATTGATCGGGTCAAGTTCAAGAAATCCTACCATACCGCCGTTGATTCTTTCGCCGGTTGCATCGTCCGTGAATTCAGACTTTATGAAAAGTGGCATTGTGATTCCGCCCGCATTGGACTGGCGAGGGGATTCAAGCCATACTGAAACATCCTTTTCCTTGTGCATCTTCCAGTATTCCTTGGAAAGAATGCCTACTTTTGAGATGCCTCCCTTTGTGTTGTAGGTTTCAGGACCTCCGTCTTTTGCTCCGGTTGCATGGTCCCAGAAAAGCATTACGTATTCGTATCCGTTGGGCTTTTCCTTGGCTTTGATGGTGTTCTTTAGGTTTTCTTCATTGTCTTTCTTGTTGATGCATGCATTCTGGAAAACCTTAAGGACTTCAACCTGATTTTTGAACCAGGTTTCTGCGTTTTCAACAGACTGATTAAGGATGCTTTCGATTGATTCCGAATACAGGTCTCTTACAGGCTTTCTTGTAAGGTGGGTTGTGGCGTAAAGAAAGGCCGTCATGATGACAACAATTTCAATGAAGGCCACGATGCCGTATTTTAAAAGCAGCGTTTCGTTCCTCTCTTTTTTTGACATAATAACTCCTGATGTTAAATATAGAAACTTTATGCATTTATTATATCATAAAATTTGCAGGTGCGGTTGCATTTTTTTACATGTTTACTAAATTGTTAGGGTGGTTGTACGGGTTGTTCTTAAGCCTAGCCCCGATTGGAAGGGCCGGAGGGTCCGAAGGACTGGAACCCTGGAAAGCGGGGTGCCATAGGGCAGGTGAAATCTGCCCCATCGGGGTGAAGGAGCCTTAGGAAAGTGCGCTCCGTTAAGCCTGTTTTCGGGTTTTGAGATTGACCAAAGGCAAGCAAAATGATAATATCTTGTACCCCTTGGAATTGCGTATGCAGTTCCCATTTTAGACCATAAGGAGACCATACATATGAGAAAGTATGAACTTATGACAATTTATCCTTTGGAAGAGGATAAGTACAAGGCTGGTCTTGAAGCTCTTAAGGCAGACCTTGCAAATTTCGGTGCAGAGATCGAAAAGGAAGAACCATACGGTGACCGCGATCTTACTTACGAAGTAAAGCGCCAGAAGCGCGGAAGATTTGTTCTTCTTACAATCAAGGCAAATCCTGCAAAGATCGTAGAAATGGACGCACAGTTCAAGTTCAACAACAACCTCCTCAAGTACCTCTTCGTACTCGTAGAAGAAAAGAACGCATAATCTGAATAAAATCTGGAGTAAGTATGGCAAATTCTGACATCAATTCTGTAATCATCGTTGGACGCCTCACAAGGGACGTTGAATTAAAGTACATGAATAACGGAAATGCCGTTGCTTCTATGTCCATTGCTGTTAACCGCAGCAAGAGAGAAGGCGACCAGTGGGTCAGTGAAGCACATTTTTTTGATGTTTCATACTTCGGAAAGGGCGCAGAAGCCGTTAAGCCATACCTTACAAAGGGAAAGCAGATTGCAATTCAGGGATCATTGAGACAGAATCGCTGGGAAAAAGACGGGCAGAAGCAGAGCAGGGTTGTTATTGTTGCTGACTCGGTTGAATTGCTCGGTGGAAACGGTGGCTCAAATGGCAATGGATATTCAGGCGGCGCAGGTTCTGATTTCAATGGGGGATTTCAGCAGCGTCCAAGTTATTCACAGCCATCCATGAACCAGGGTTCATCAGGCAACATGGGCGGATTCGACATGAACGATTCCTTTGGCGGTGATTCTTCAGGTTTCTCTGAGGACATCCCATTCTAAAAAAACTACTCTTAATTTAAGGAGCAATACTATGGCAGACGAAAACATGGAAGCTGTAAACGAAAATACAAACGCAACACAGGAACAGTTGCAGGATTCTGGCCGCGAAGACGAAGTTCGTGGTGGACGCGGAAAGGGAAAGGCTTTCTTCCACAAGAAGGTATGCCGTTTCTGTTCAAACAAGGCAAAAATCGACTACAAGGATGCTGATGGACTCCGCCGCTTTACAACAGAACGCGGTAAGATTCTCCCACGCCGCATCACAGGTACATGTGCAAAGCACCAGAAGCAGGTTGCAGTTGCAATCAAGCGTGCTCGCGCAATTTGTCTTCTTCCTTACGTAGCTGACTAATCAGACGTTAAAAGAACAAAAAAAACAATAATTCAGTTTTGCCGACTCCCGGTAAAACTGACAAGATTTTTTAGGAGCTCGATATGAAAGTTATTCTTAATGACGACGTAAAGCACGTTGGTGAAATGGGTGATGTAAAGAATGTTGCAATGGGTTACTTCCGCAACTATCTTTTCCCACGCGGACTCGCTGTACCATGCACAGATGAAGCACTCGCTTACTTCGAAACAAAGAAGGAAGAAATTGAAGCACGCAAGGAACAGAAGAGAAAGGATTCAGCAAGCCTCAAGGAAAAGCTTGAAGGCCTCGAAGTTAAGCTTGAAATGCCAGCAGGCAGCAACGGTAAACTCTTCGGTGCTGTTACATCTGTTACTGTTATGAACTTCTACGCTCAGAACGGTTTCGAAATTGAACGCAAGAAGATTGAAATCCCAGGTAGCTCAATCAAGACAGTCGGTCACTTTACAGCTAAGGTTCACCTCTATGAAGGTTCTTTCGCAGAAGTAAAGATTTCCGTTACTGGACAGGTTTCAGAAGAAACAAAGAAGCTTGAAGCAAAGAAGGCTGCTGCAGAAAAGAAGGCAGCTGAAGAAGCTCCAGCAGAAGAAAAGGCTGAATAATTTCAGTTTTTGCTTTATGAAGGGGGATGACCAATAAGTTCAAAAAGTGTCATTTTTGGGATTGACCCGAAAATCCATTTTATTGCAATACAAGAGATTGCCGTGTCGAGCACGGCAATGACACATACTTATTGGACAGCCCCTTTTTTTTTACTGCTTGTTTTTTCCTTTCTAGTGTCTCTTGTAAAAATACTACCCTATATATCGAGTTTCCTAAAAACGGTGGGTCGTGTATAATATTTTCATGGAATTAAAGGATAAGATACCACCTCATAATCTTGAGGCTGAAAAAGCCACTCTTGGAGCCCTCCTGCTTGACTGGAGTTCTGTTAATGAAGTTGTTCAGCACCTTAGGGCAGACAATTTTTATCTTCCTCAGCATCAGGTTATTTTTGAATCCCTCATGCACCTTTTTTCTGCAGGCACCAGAGGAGATATCCTTACCCTCATTGATGACCTTACAAAGTCAGGCAACCTGGAGAAGGCAGGCGGGGCAGCTTACATTTCATCCCTTACGGATGTTGTTCCAACCTCTGCAAACATCGATTACTACGCAAATATAGTCCGCGATGAATCGACTAGACGCAGCCTAATTACTTTGTCTCAGGAAATCAAGGCTGAAAGTTTTGACGAAACAAAGGAATGCCGTTCCATTCTTGAAGATACCGAACAGAAAATTTTCCAGCTGAACGACGGAAACCAAACCTCAAAGGTTCTTGCCATGACCGACATCATGCCGGGAACAATCAAGATGATTGATACCAGATACAAAAACAAGAGTGCTTTCTCCGGTATTCCTTCGGGTATTACTGAGCTTGACAGCATGACTTCTGGTTTTCAGAACAGCGAAATGATAATTGTTGGTGCCCGTCCTTCCATGGGTAAGACAGCCCTTGCTCTTTCAATGATGCAGCATATAGCCATTGAAAAAGAAATTCCTTGCGGTTTCTTCAGCCTTGAAATGTCCGGCCTTCAGATTGGACAGCGTCTCGTTTCTCAGGTTGCCCGTGTTTCAGGTAAGAAAATCCGTAACGGTATGCTCAAGCTTGATGATTTCAAAAAGATTCAGGATGCAGCCGGCATCATCTACAATTCACCGCTTTATATCGTTGATGTCCCTAACATGAAGCTTCTCGACCTTCGTGCCATGGCTCGCCGCATGAAGGTAAACCAGAAGGTTCAGATTATTTTCATTGACTATATCGGTCTCATTACTTCGGAAAATCCAGATCAGCCTATGTATGAACAGCAGTCAGCCATTTCAAAGTCCCTCAAGGCTTTGGCCCGTGAACTGGACATTCCTGTTGTAGTCCTTTGTCAGGTTGCCCGTCAGGCAGAAGGCGATGAACCTAACCTTGCTCAGCTCCGCGGTTCCGGTTCCATTGAACAGGATGCCGATGTTGTTATGTTCATCCACGGTAACAGAAAGGAAAACAAGGAGACGAACGAAGGCTATGATCCTGTTCAGCAGAGAAAGATCATTGTTGCAAAGCAGCGTAACGGTCCTATCGGTGATGTTGATGTTCAGTTCCTTTCTAGCTATACAAAGTTCGAAAACAAGGCTAGGGAAGAACAGTAGTCACCCTTTGAGAAAAATGGCAAATATCAAAATTTTTTTTAGTTTTTTTGATATTTGCTATTGACACAACTCTGCGTATTGTATATTATCTAAACATCACTTGCCGGCGTAGCTCAGCTGGTAGAGCGGAGGACTGAAAATCCTTATGTCATCAGTTCGATTCTGATCGCTGGCAATTGTAAGACTTACCAAATCGGTAAGTCTTTTTTTTTGTCTTTTTAATTTTTCTATGCTTGTAGGGTGTGTTATGGTCCGACATTCCCTTGGGCTTGTCTTAATACTTTTGGTGAATTGTCTGTCTTTCTTGTTAAATGGATTTTTTTGGGGTATAATAGTGAAATGAAATGGTTAATTCTTACACATTCAGCAGATAATTCTGAAAAAATATCAGCATACCTTCAGTCAAAGGACTGCCAGGTTACCATAGCCAATATTGATTCTGATTTTGATAAACTTGTCGCCGACATTAGGGGTGTAAAAAACTTCTTTGTTTGCGATTCTCATGTTCTTGCAGAAAATCCAAAGTTCCTTTTCCTTTATGGACTTATTGCCGAAAGGGGGCAGTTTGTTTTTGTTTCGGGAAAAAATTGTGAGGAACTTAAGGCACTTTCGGGTGATTCTGAAGAATTCGTTTACGGTACAAAAGTTTCCGATGTTCTGAAGGAGCTTAAATCCAAATTCAAGGATTGCTTTGCAGCTGACAAAAAGAGCACGGCCCTCAATGAACTTCTTTCCCGTGGACTACCTTTCAATGCCGACTGTATGGTTCACTTTATCGAAAAGGATAAGCCTGAAATCGTTGAACTGGTTTATGATGCAGGACTTGACATCAATTCATGGACTGAAGACGGAGTTCCTGTTCTCTGTGCCGCAGCCCGCTGTGATAAGCTTGAATATGTTAAGTGGCTCCTTAAACGAAATGCAGATGTAAACATCATCTCAAAGGACCGCGGTTATTCCCCTGTCATGGATGCCGTTTGGAAAAAGAACCTTGAGATGGTAAAGCTTTTCATCAAGGCTGGTGCAAACCTTGACATCATGAGTTCTGACGGACAGCCAATCCTTGTTCTTGCTGTTGGAAACGGAGATGCAAAGATTGTTGAGGTTTTGCTCAAGGCCGGTGCTAATCCTGATATCCAGGACAGTATGGGCATGAGTGCGAGAAGCTACGCAAATCTTTTCAAGAAAGCTGACCTTGTAAAAATTTTGAATAAATTTCCAAAGAAAGAGTAGTAAATGAAAATGTCTGAGAATAAAAAAAAGTATGTTATAGCAATTACTGGCGGTGGAACTGGAGGTCACATTTATCCTGGCATTGCCGTTGCTGACGAAATAAGAAATCTTGTTGATAAAGATGTGATTCTTGAAATTCATTGGATTGGATCTTCCAAGGGAATGGACAGGACTCTTGTTGAAAAAAGTTTTGTTTCAAATGGCGGCAGTATCGATGCTTTCCATGGAATTCCATGCGGAAAATTAAGGCGCTACGTTTCCTTTCAGAATTTCATAGACCTTTTTAAAACCTTTGCAGGTTTTGTAAAAGCTTTTTTTATTCTTGCAAAATTGAAACCCAATGTTCTTTTTTCCAAGGGCGGTTTCGTAAGTGTGCCTCCCTGTCTTGCGTCATCAATCTTAAAGATTCCGTTTTTTACCCATGAATGCGATTTTACTCCTGGCCTTGCAACCCGCATCAATAGTAAGAAAGCAAAGCATGTCCTTGTTTCCTACGAGGATACAAAGAAATATTTTTCAGAACCTGTAAAGTCAAAGTGCATTGCAACTGGAAATCCAGTTCGTCCTGTATTTTATTCGGACCATGCTGCTGAAGGAAGAAAATTCCTTGGTATTCCGGAAGATAATAAAAAGCCTGTGCTCCTTGTAATTGGTGGAAGTCTTGGCGCCTTGCAGATAAACAACCTTGTAACGGAAAGTCTTGAAGAACTTAAGAAGAATTTTATTGTGGTTCATCAGACTGGAAAAGCCTTTGCTGAAGCCCATCCGGAAATAATGTCTTCTGGAAATGAAAACTACAAGCCTTATGCATTCATCTATGGAGAAATGGTTTCTGTACTTCAGGCTGCTGATGTAGTTCTTTCAAGAGCCGGTGCAAATTCCCTTTCTGAATGTGCAGTCTGTGCAAAACCAATGGTGCTGATTCCTTTGTGCGGTTCTGGTACTCGCGGTGACCAAGTGGATAATGCTAGATACTTTGAAGAAAAGGGGGCTGCTGTTGTTCTTGCTGGTCCTGAGGCAACAAAAGGAAAACTGCTTTCCAAGGTTCTTGAGTTTACTGATGAAAGTAGACGTTCTGAAATGTCTGCCAGGTGTGCAGAACTTTATGGCAGCAAAAGGCCTGTCAAAGTTATTGCGGAAAAGGTTTTGGAGGAAGCAGGTCTATGAATAATTTGCCTTTAATCGATCTTATATTCATTGTCATAATTGCAGCATCTGCATTCATAGGATTTTTAAAGGGTTTCCTTGATGAAGTGCTTGGAAAGGTAATTCCAATTGCTTCCATTTTTATTGCTTTCATAGGATTCAAGTATGTTCTTGCTCCTGTTGAAAGCCACATTAAGATTCGTGTTGTTGCTGTCATCTGTTCTTTCCTCCTTGTGTTCATAGCATGTTTCATTGCTCTTAAAATCTTTCAAGTGGTACTCAAGAAGATTTTCAGCGGTGCAATTTTAAAATCTTTGGACAGGTTCCTTGGTCTTGTTTTTGGTCTTGTTGAAGGGGTTGCCGTTGTTTGCATCATCCTCCTTATTCTTACAGCTCAGCCCTGGTTCAATACCGACTCGATTCTAAAGGGAAGCCTTTTCCTGAAATATCTTGAACCTGTTATTTCCATTCCAAAGGGAGCAATTAAGGAGTCTGTAAACAATGCTTCCGCTTTTGTGGCTGCTTTAGGAGCCTTGAATGTTTGACAATATCATCAGTCAGAATTCAACGGAGCTTTTGTGCGATGACATCCTCAAAAACAGATTGCCAGGTTCAATTCTTTTTCATGGTCCTGCAGCATCAGGGAAATTTTCCTGTGCCCTTGAAACTGCAAGAGTTCTTTCTTGTGAAAAGAAGGGGGATTGGACCTGTACCTGTTCAAACTGCCTTAAACATAAGGCCCTTGTGAGTCAGAATGTCCTCATTACAGGTCCGGGAAACAAAATTCTTGAAATCAATGCTGCAAAGAATTCTCTTCTTGTAATGAACATTCAGAATTCAAGACATCTTGAAGCAAGCAGATATCTTTTTATCCGCGCAGTAAGGAAACTTACTTCAAGGTTCAGTCCTGTTTTGTGGGAAGGCGAGGACAAACTTGCAAAATTTTCTCCATTGCTTGAGTCCATTAACGATAACCTTGAATTGATTCAGCCTGGAAGGGTGCTTCCGGATGATTCCGACCTTAGAAAAATTGTAGATGAAATTGTAAAGGATTGTGAAAAGCTTGAAAGTTCATTTCTCTATGATTCTCTACCTCTTTCACAGATCAGGAATTTCTCTTCCTGGGCACACCTTACATCAGGAAGTTCAAACAACGGTAAAAAAATAATAATCATTGAAAATGCTGACCAGATGATGGATGCTTCGAAAAATGCACTGCTAAAGATTCTGGAAGAACCTCCTAAGGATACCATGTTCATCCTTACGACAACTCAGAAGGGTGCGATGCTTCCTACTATTCTTTCACGCCTCAGGACCTACAGTTTTGTTGAGCGTACCATTGCCCAGCAGCAAGAATTGATTCAGAGGGTTTTTCATACAACTGGAAACATCAATGGGGAACCTTGCAAAACAATCAATGAGTTTTTGCAGACTTATCTTCCAATTACACCAGATGCTATATATGGTCAGGCAGAGTCTTTCTTCAATAAAATTGCAGAAGGGCGCATACCTGATATTCCTGCTCTTGTTACTGCCTGCAATGGTTTTGAACCTAGAATTGTTTTTAAGATTTTCATTCAGGGAATAATTGATGTTCAGAAAGGTCTTATGAAAACTGGTCCAGGGGCAGAAACTTCTGCTGCATTGATAAAAATTTTACATGAAGCCTGGAACAGTGTAACGGTTTTCAACCTGAATCCTGCTTCGGTTCTTGAAGAACTTACAAGAAGCATCATGCAGTTGAATTTCCTGAATAATGGAATATTGAGGTACCAGAAAAGTGAGTGATTTTGTTGGAAAGGCATCAGGCAAACTCAACAAACTTTCTGATGAACAGGTTGAACGACTCATTGCTACCATTCAGGAAGAGAATGACATTTTTGATTCCATTCTTGAAAGCCTATCATCAGGAATAATAGTTGTTGACAGGTCATGGAAAATTATAAAGAGCAATAAGTCCGTTAAGAGGCTTGTACCTTTATTTTCCCATTACAGGGAAAAAAACGAGGCAATATGGAAACTCATTGATAATAGGGAAATTAGTTCCTTCATCAAAAAGACTGCATCGGATAATGTCTTTAATGTAAGTGAAGAATTTTCCATTGTTTCGGAAAATTCAGTTACCTTTATTGTAGTGACGGTTTTGCCGCTTGTAAGGAATTCTGAAATAGCTGGTTCCATAATTTTAATAAACGATATAACTGCTAAAAGACAACAGGAAATTCTTTTGCATAGAATGGACAGCTTGCAGAGCCTTACAAATCTTGCAGCTTCCGTTGCCCATGAAATTAAAAATCCCCTTGGTGCCATCAGCATCCACATTCAGCTCCTGCAGAAAGCCGTAAAAAAATGCCGTTCAGGAGACGGTAATTTGCCTGATGAAAAGTTCATGGAAAAGTATCTTGAAGTTGTCAATGAAGAAATTGATAACCTGAACAGGATTGTCATGGATTTCCTTTTTGCCGTTCGCCCTGTTAAAAGCCAGCTCATACTTTCAAATCCAGATGATGTTATCGGAAAAACCGTTGAATTTTTCCGTCCTGAACTTGAAGACAATAAAATTTCCCTTGATGTAGAACTTTGCAAAGAAACTCGTCTTTTAATTGATGAAAAACTTCTGCGTGAAGTAATTGTTAATCTCATTCAGAATGCGAAGGCTGCTGTCCTTTCAAGGGTTGATGAAGATGGGGCAAGAGTTGTTGTAAAATCTTTTGTAAAGCAAGACAACTATATTCTTACTGTTGCAGACAACGGCTGCGGAATGGATAACGACACCTGCGACCATGTTTTTGAACCATACTATACGACAAAATCCAATGGGACTGGACTTGGCCTTACTACAGTATATAAAATCATCAAGGAATTCCGCGGGGAAATTTCCGTTACATCGGAATTAAAAAGGGGAACAGTATTTACCGTATCCCTTCCTGTACCTCAGAAATCAACAATGCTTCTTGAAGGAGGGAAAAAATGAAATTCACTTTGCTTATCATTGACGATGAAAAAAATATCCGTGATGGACTGGCCGCAAACTTTGAACTTGAGGATTACAATGTAAAGACTGCATCCAGCGGGGAAGAGGGAATAGAGCTCATTTCCAAAGGCGACATTGACCTTGTAATAACAGACCTCCGCATGCCTGGCATTAGCGGTGAAGAAGTCTTAAAGCATGTTGCAACAGAAACTCCTGGAATACCAGTCATCATTCTTACTGGACACGGAAGCATTGATGCTGCCGTTGATGCCATGAGGCACGGTGCATATGATTTTTTGACAAAGCCTCTTAACCTTGATCAGCTTGGGATAATCGTCAAACGAGCCCTGGAAAGCCGCGAGATGAAACTTGAACATCAGGAACTTAAAAAGTCCGTTGAGTCCAAGGCTGCCTTCAAGGGAATGATCGGGAAATCTCCTGCAATGCAGAAAATACAGGAGACAATAACCAAGGCTGCCGCTTCCAAGGCTAGCGTTCTCATTACAGGTGAAAGCGGTGTCGGTAAGGAAGTTGTTGCAAGGGCAGTTCATGAACTTTCAAACCGCAAAGACAAGAATATGGTTGATGTTCACTGTGCAGCCTTGAGTGAAACTCTTCTTGAAAGCGAACTTTTTGGACATGAAAAAGGGGCCTTTACGGGTGCAGACCATCTACAGAAAGGACGCTTTGAGCGTGCCCATGGAAGCACCATATTCCTTGATGAAATTGGCGAAATCAATCAGAACGTGCAGATTAAAATTCTACGTGTTCTTGCAGAAAAGAAATTTGAACGAGTAGGCGGTGAACAGACCATCAATGTTGATGTCCGTGTTGTTGCTGCCACAAATAAGAATCTTGAAGAAGAAATAAAGGCAGGTCGTTTCCGAGAAGACCTTTACTACAGGCTCAATGTAATCCACATTCATGTTCCGCCTCTAAGGGAAAGAAAAAGTGATCTTCCGTTGCTTATGTCATCATTCCTTGCCACTTTCAATGAGGAGAATGGTAAATCCATCAAGGGCTTTGACAATAAGGCCAAGTCTGCCATGAACAGGTACGATTGGCCAGGAAATATTCGCGAACTCCGTAACTGTGTGGAAAGTGCAGTTGTTATGTGTAGTGGAGATGAAATTACTCTGGATGACCTTCCTCCAAATGTTTCAAGCAATAACGGGGAAGATACAATTCAAATTCCATTTGGAACAACCCTTGATGCGGCTGAAAGAATTGTCATTGAACAGAATCTTGCTGCAAACAAAAACAACAAGACAAAGACTGCAGAAATTCTAGGAATTGGAAGAAAGACTTTGCAGAGAAAACTTGCTGAATGGGGTATTGAAGAAAGCGACGGCACAGAATCCGAGGAATGAATAATGGAAACTATGTATGACAGGCTTGGAGATTTACTCAACGAAACCCTTCAGGCAGGCCATGTGAAATTTGTAAAGCCCAAGCAGGTTAAAAAATGCGAAGAAAAAAAGTCAGTTCAGGAAGAAACTTCTAAACCGGAAGAAACTGGGAAAAAAGAGGACCCTGTTTCCTGTAAAAAAGAAACTTCAGGACCTGGAAAAACTTCCGGCCCACAAAAATTTTACAGGCCTAAGCCGCAGGCAACGGGTATTATCATTAAGGCACTTCCTCCAGAAGTGGAAAGGGCTTGCAGACTTCTTGGCGTAACTGCTACTTCATCAAGGGAAGAAATTAAAAAAGCCTACAAGGAAAAACTCCAGTACTATCATCCGGACAAACACACAGGTAATCCTATCCTTGAAAAAATTGCCGGCGACAAAACCCGTCAGGTGGTAGAAGCCTACGAACTTATTTCCAAATATCTTTAAAATAAAAAAAGTACAGTTTTGAAAAGGAACTTAGCGTGCTTTAAACACATTCCAAAACAAACACTGTACTTTTCTTTATGTTGTCCCCATCTCCTTGTAAGCGGGGATTACATTGCTAAATTAGATTACAGTTCCATCAGGGATAACTGCACCCTTGCGGATAACAATGATTCCTTCTGCACTGTAGAAGAGGCCGTGATCGCCGTCATCGTACTTCTTTCCGCTAACATTGATGCAGCAGTTGTTTCCGATGTGGGCATTCTTGTCGATGATTGCCTTTTCGATTTTGCAGCCCTTACCGATACCCATGTCTGGAATCTTCTTCTTCTTGTTTGCTGCCTTTTCTTCTTCTGTTTCGTAGAAGTCGGCACCCATCATTACAACACCCTTGAGATCACAGTCTTCGCGGATGATTGAGCGAACACCGATGACAGACTTCTTTATGCTGCTGTCGGTAATAACACATCCTTCTGAAGCAAGTGTAGATGTAAGGGTAGCGTTGTTAATCTTGCTTGGTGGAAGATTGCTCATCTGTGTGTAAACAGGCTTAGTTTCTTCGTACAAATTGAATGCTGGTACTGGGTTAGTAAGGTCAAGTGTAGCTTCATAGAATGAGCGGATTGTACCGATGTCTTCCCAGTAGTCGTTGAAGATGTAGCTGTTTACCTGATGATCCTTGATAGCCATTGGAATGATTTCTTTACCGAAATCAGTCTTTTCGTTGTCAAGGAGCTTTTCCATTGTTTCTGCATTGAATATATAAATACCCATTGAAGCAAGGTATTCAAGATCAGCAGGAAGGTCTCCACGAGACTTTTCAGGAATCTTCCAGTGGTCGATGTTAAGGTCTGCGGCTGGTTTTTCCATAAAGGCTGTGATTCTGTTTGTATCGTCAACCTGCATGATGCCGAAGCCTGTTGCATCGCGACGGTTTACAGCCTTGGCTGCGATTGTGATTTCTGCACCGCTTTCAATGTGTTCGTTCATGAATTCCTTAAGGTCCATCTTGTAAAGCTGGTCACCTGAAAGGATGATGTAGTGTGTTGGTTTCTGTACACGGAAGTGTCCGAAGTTCTTGCGAACGGCGTCTGCTGTTCCTTCGTACCAACCTGAATGTTCAAGTGTCTGTTCAGCAGCAAGAATTTCTACGAAACCGCCAGAGAAACGGTCAAAATTGTAGGAATTGTTGATGTGAAGGTGGAGGGAAGCTGAGTTGAACTGTGTCAAAAGGTAAATCTTCTTGTATCCAGAGTTGATACAGTTAGAAATAGGGATGTCTACAATTCTGTATTTTCCGCCGAATGGTACGGCTGGTTTTGAGCGTTCCTTTGTAAGTGGATAAAGTCTTGTACCCTTTCCGCCACCAAGAATGATGGCAAGAACTCTAGGTTCTTCTTTGTTTTTTGCTGACATATTATTAAATCCTCCGTGGTTATCAAAAACTGTGTATGAAATTATTATAAATCAGTTTTATTAAAAAGCAACTAAAATCACGAAATGCCTGATGAAAATGAAGGGTTCAGTATATCAAACGGGAACTTTCTGTGCCGATTCTGAAAGAAGAAGCAGGAAATTTTTTTCGTGCATTGGTTTAGCATAGTAGAATCCCTGGGCAATGTCGCATCCTATTTTCCTGAGCATTTCGCACTGATCTTTTGTTTCAACGCCTTCTGCAACGGTCTTTATCTTTAGCTTTTTTGCCATTTCGATTACCGAAGAAATGATGATGTTTTCCTTCTGGTTTTCAGGTGTAACGGAAAGGAATTCCTTGTCCAGCTTGATTACATCTGCAGGCATGCTTTTCAGCAGGTTGAGGGAAGAGTAGCCTGAACCAAAGTCATCAACGGAAATTGAAAAACCTGCATTCTTTATTTCTTTCATTACTTTTATGAGGCGCTGGTGGTTGTCAAACATGATGCTTTCAGTAAGTTCTACTTCAATCTTGTTTTCACCGATGTCGTATTGGGCCGCTATGTCCCTAAGTTCACGGATAAGATTAGGGTTGTAAAGGTGGCAGCGGCTAAGATTAAAAGAAATAGTCAGCGGTGGAAGTTTTCTGGATTCTTTCAATTTATTCCAGCTGTCAAGGAAGATGCATACTTTCTGGAATACGAATTTGTCAATTTTTTCAATGAATCCGTTGTCTTCAAAAAGAGGCACGAATTTCCCCGGTTGAAGTAAACCTTTTCTAGGATTGTTCCATCTGATTAGGGCTTCTGCACCCATGACCTGTTCGTTTGAAAAATTGAACTTTGGCTGATAGAAAACCTCAAATTCCTTGTTCAGGAAGGCATTTTCCATGGTGAGGGTGATTTCTCGGTCCCATTCATGGGAATTCCTCATTTCCTCCGTGTATTCGATTACGCGGTGGGTTGCATAGGTATGGCGGCAGAGTTTCTGGGCCAGGTTTGCCTTGTCTATCATAGAGTCAATGGAATCTGCAGGATTGTCAATGTAATATGCGCTGGTAGTAAATGTAAAATTGTATCGTTCTGGAAGGATGTCCTTAAGGATTTCCTTCACCGTTGTCATGATGAAAACACGCTCTTCCACATTCCAGAAAAAGTCAGGATTTTTTGTAAAGAAAATGAAATTGTCGGCAAAAAACCTCAATACATACTCGTTTTTTGAGCACTGCTTTGCAAAATGTTTTCCGACTCTTTTAAGAACTTCGTTGCCGACCCTTGTTCCGTAAGTCTCGTTAATGAGGCTAAGGTTGTCGATATTGAAGGAAAGGATCATGTATTCCTTTGGCTTGGCTGTCGAAAGTATTTTTGAAACATTTTTCTTAAAATGGTCAAAGTTAGGGAGTCCCGTTATTGAATCAAAATCAATCTGATGATTTTTCTTGCGCAGTATTAAAAGAAGAAGGGCAATGATAAAAAGGATAAAAGTAAGTACGATTACCTGGAAGGAAATAGAGGCAAGACCGTTCAAAAAAAAGAGTGCAGGATTTTTAGCCATTTACATCTCATTAGGTAAAATATAACAAAATATTCTACTTTATAATTCAATCTCCACCCTTTAATCAAATTATAAGTTTGATTTTCAAAAAAAGCAACATAAATAGTAAAATTCTTTGTTTCCTGCCATGAACGAAAAATGCGTTGCAAAAGTTAAATGCCTGCCCTTAAACCCAATTGGATGGGGGGGGCTTCGGGCTAACCTTATTCCCTTGATTACCGGATTTAATGTGATTTTCATAAAATCCTAAACTGTGGATTTTAGTTACCGATAAATAGGGAAGAGGTATTGGTATATGATTAGAGGATGGTACATTGGAGCAAGCGGAATGAATGCTCAGCAGAACAGGCTGGACACAATTTCCAATAACCTTGCAAATGTTGACACGACTGGGTTCAAAAAAGACATTCCTGTTAGCAAGGAATTCAGCGAACTCCTTTTGAGAAGAACACAGGCGGATGGAATCTATAAGGTTCCCGGCGGTTCTTGTGATGCAGCACCAGTAATCGGTTCTATCGGTCTTGGTGTTGAAACTAATGAAATCTATACGGATTTCCAGCAGGGTTCCTTCAAGAATACAGATACAAAGACAGACATGGCTTTGGCTGGAGAAGGATTTTTTGCAGTACAGACTCCTGCAGGTGAAAGATATACACGCAACGGAAATTTCCACCTTGGAAAGGAAATGATTCTCCTTACAAAGGAAGGATATCCTGTACTCGGTGAAAACGGTCCTATTCATGTTGAAGACGACAAGTTCTTCGTTAATCAGGACGGAATGATTTACAGCAAGGAAGACAATGCCCTTGTTGACCGCATAAAGGTCGTACGTTTTGAAAATGAAAGATACCTGAAAAAGCAGGGATCATCACTTTGGAATACAAATGAAATTGCAGGTGCACCTCACATTGCTGAAGGTGACGAACGCCCAAGGTTTCTTCAGGGATATACAGAAACAAGCAATGTGAATGTTGTAAACGAAATGGTTCAGATGATTGAAGTTAACCGAGCCTACGAAGCAAACCAGAAGACTGTTCAGACAGAAGACAGCATGATGGATACACTATGGTCTAAGGTTGCAACAGTTAACCGCTGATTTTAATTGAAGGGGATAAGTTATGGTAAGAAGTTTATGGAATGCTGCAACCGGAATGAACGGACAGCAGATGAATATTGATACAATTTCAAACAACCTTTCCAATGTTAATACAACAGGCTTCAAGCAGCACCGTGCTGAATTTGAAGACCTCATCTATCAGAATGTAAAGCTTGCTGGAACACCGGCAACAGAAGATACTGTTACACCAGTTGGACATCAGATGGGTAGCGGTGTTAAAGTTGGGGCAACCCAGCGAATCATGAGTCAGGGATCCCTTCAGGCAACTGGGGTTGATACTGACATTGCAATTGTTGGCGACGGATTCTTCCGCGTTCAGCAATATGACGGTTCATGGGCATATACCCGCGATGGTTCTTTCAAGGTTGATTCAACAGGTCAGCTTGTAAATGCAAACGGACTTCGCCTTCAGCCGGAAATCATCATGCCGGAAGGTTTTCAGCTTGAAACACTTTCCATTTCAGATACAGGACGCGTTAATGTAAAAGTTAACGGCCAGCTTGATCCAATTGAAATCGGACAGATTGAACTTTACAGATTCCCAAACAGTGTTGGTCTTGAAAATACAGGAGACAACCTCTACAAGGTTACAAATGCATCTGGTGAAGCAATTGCCGCTCGTCCAGGTCAGGACGGAATGGGTATCGTTAAGCACAAGTTCCTTGAAATGAGCAATGTTTCAATCGTAAACGAAATGGTGCAGATGATTGTTGCTCAGAGAGCATATGAATTCAATTCAAAGGCTATCCAGACATCTGACAATATGCTTCAGACTGCAGCTTCCCTCAAGCGCTAAAGTCTTAAAAGTTAATCCTCTATAAATAATAGTCATAGTTATAAAACCTCAGCCGGTGGATCGTTGGTTCACCGGTTTTTTTATAAACCAATTGATATGGTGAGCCAAAAGTCTATGTAAAAAACAGGAAAAGAACAGTGTCCGCTCTTGTCCGGTAGTGACCTGGACATCGATTCCGACATAAATTATACTTTCCATTGGTGGGTCTCCTTTGTTTGCGGTAACCCGTCCGCTTGTCTTTTATTTAAGTTTGCCGTAAATCCGCGGTTTTTAACATCGCGACCCCCGCTACTTGAGGCGCTGGGAAATTTTCATAAACTGCCCGCATGAGTAGTTTTTTTTCCTAAAGTATGCTATAAAATATTCGCAATTATGCATTAGGAGGAGTAGAAAGTGTATGAGAAAATCAAAGTCGCGCGGATTCTATTCTATTCTATTCTATTCTATTCTATTCTATTCTATTCGTATCATGTGATACATCTTTTAATGAGCCTGTAAGGGAATATTTTGAGTATTGGTCTACAACCTGTCAGGTGGGAAAGGTTGAATTTTCTTCTGCAAAAACAATAATAAATGGTCTTGAAAATCTTTCTGCAAAAGAGCAAATTCAAATTGATGTATTTGCCATAAATCCAAAGGGCTTTAAGCTGCTTCAAAAAGGTGAAGGTCAATGTTTTTCCCTGCAAAATTCAGGCGCCACGCTCTCTTATTCAGACTATTCAGAAACACAAGTTGATCCTACGTACATAAAAATTACGGCAAAACTTACAGATGCGTCAGAAGGACAGACGATTACTTTAAGCGGTGGCCTTTACCCTGAAAACCGCACTGGCTGGTCAGAATCACAGCTCAGAGAATCAGCTCCCGAACTTTTTACAAGCGTTAGTTTTATTCAGAACACGCCGCCTGACAACATAAAAAATCTACGCGTTCCAAATGAATTTTTTGGAGCAACCGGTAAGCATTATGTTTCTTTTGAAATTCCAGACCAGAGCCTTAACCGCAACAAAAATTCAACTTACAAAATAAGCTATTATCTTCGGGAATCTGACGGAAGCGTATACTACAAGGGAACAGAAACGCGCTCCCTTGCAGAAAACAAAAATACTTCTGGAAGCACGACTTTCCTTTATTATTTTGACGGTCAGGAAGACAACCTTTTTTACGAATACACGGTACAGGTTATAGGACCTCGCGGACTAAAGAGCGAAGTTTATTCTACAATTCCAGGACTTGGGGTTAACGAGCTTAATGAGCCGAAAGTTACAGTTGAAAATTTGAACGGTCTTAAAGATGACGATGATTATGAATGTGTTGAAGTGGAAAACGAAAATGATGCTGTTTCATTTACCGCAGTCAAGGCAGACGAGGGCGACACCCTCACCGTTAGAGTTGACGGAAGCGAAGTGGCAAGCGGAAGTTACACTGTAAGCGGAATCGGACAGCACACCATAGTTGCAATGTCAGCCAAAGACGGAAGCCGCCCGATTTCCGTAACAAAGAAAATAAGGATTGTAAAAAAGCAAAAAGAACCTACCTATGCTGCACCTGAAAATTTGAACGTTACTGAAGAAACCGACGGGGTTACATGCATAGAAGCAGAATCAGACACAGTGGTCAGTTACACCATCACCGCAGAAAGCGGATGCACCATGACCGTTAAAAACAGCTGCGGAAACACTTCAGTCACATCAAACACAAATTCACACACATTAACTCTTGCAAGCCTTAATGGCGATAACTCAAGAATAAATAGCCTTACTGTAATTGTAAAAAAGCAATACTGCACGGACAAAACATTCACAAAGAAAGTAACGCTTGTAAAGGCAATCCAGGAGCCGACAATTCGCATTTACAAAAACTCTGGAAACGATATAATCACCGCTTCTTCATCCGCCCCAGAGGAGTCTGGCTATGGTGACTACACCTGTTACGACCTTCCTCTTACAACAAGCGGAACTGGAAACGCAAACTTTGAGGTTACGTCAGGACCTGGTGAAAGCGTTTCCGCAGAGATTGACGGTTCACCTGCTACTGAAAGTGGTGGCAAATATGCACTAAGACTTGGGCCCCACACAGTTACTCTCACGGTAACAAAGGCAAACTGCACGACAAAAACATCTACAAAGAAAGTCTACATACAGGGGCTTTTATCTGACCCGACAATCAACTATACAGGAAATCCAGACGGAACAGATTCAAGAGGAAACCCTGTTTACAAATTCAGCTATTTGACCTATGACGAAATGCCAGTTTCTGTAACTGCCGGAAACAAAGGCAACACTGTAAGCGTAAAAGTTAACGGAGTTACTAAAGATGCCAGTGGATTCTCGCTTGCACCAGATTCAACTTATACAATCAGTGTTGTCCAAAGCCGCCAGTACTGCAAGACGACTCTAGCTTATGAACGAACTGTTGCGGTGAAGATTAAGCCTATTACCCTTTCAATGCAGGCAACAAAATACGGAGAGCTTTCTGCTTGGATTAAAGGCTTTGAGACTTCGGACTCTTTTGATGTCAGAGGGGCAATCGCAATCAATGGAAATATAATCTTCAATTACAAAAAAATAAATATGGAATTTCACAAAATTGCTGGTGTACACTTGAAGATACGAACTATTCATATTCTGGAACCTTTAATTCGCCAAGTGATGAATTAACAATCAGTTTTTCAAATTTCCGCCGAAATATCGGTCTCGGAAACGACAAGCAATTTGGAAACCATTCTAAATCAAATACACTTTCAAACTGCAAATACGGAAAAAATAACGGCAGTGAAAGCGATGCAGGTAGTAACTGGACTTTCATCGTTGATACTATTCACGGCTCGTCAGACGGTCATGTGCGTCCGCGGGTTAAGTTTACTGCAAGGGAGTAAGTCAGAGAAAATTTTATGTACATTTACAGCCGTTTTTCCTGGGGGTGTTTCTCTGAATAATTTTGGTTCTTGAAGAATCCACGGTGACTTCATAAAATTCGTTATTTTTAGGCAAACTGTCTAGACAAAGGACTTGTCTTAAAGAAATCTTAGGGTCAAAGAATATTGTAACAATTAAGAATTAGAAATATTTTTTTAGCAATCCCGGCTTTCAGAAAATTTGAATTGTGCATAAAAGCATAGATGAGAACTTATATGTGCTTAAAGCTATAGGAAAATGGATTTAAACTGTTTTTTTCTATAATTAGGATATAAAAAAAACTGCCTGATGTTTTTTTACATGCCAGGCAGTTTTCTGATTTATAGTTTATATGTTGCTTGAAATTATCTTCTTACAAACTGGATGTAGTCAAGGTCCATTCCTGTAGACCCGATTTCATAGTCGGAATGTGGTGTTATGTTGATAGTGAGAGTTCTTGATTCTTCAAGAGTGAAGTAAACAGGAACTCTTGTTGTAAGCTCCCATTTTCCAGAAGGTGGAT